>CAZHKZ010000009.1:0-33245 GCA_964533055.1 uncultured Gammaproteobacteria bacterium
TGCTTGATCACCTACAACACACCTATCTCATCACCCCGCCGCCGTCCACAAGACGTCGCGCGGGGTAGATCTCATTCCCCATGAGCGAGAGCTAGTCCCCATACGTATTTAGCTCCATTTTTCTTTAAGACTTTCGCCATCTCATTCATCGTCGCACCAGATGTCAGCACATCATCAATAATAAGTATTCTTTTGGGCATATCCACTTTTCTCACCACAATAGCTCCTTTAATGCTATCTCTCCTCTCCTGCTCAGTCTTTCCCACCTGACTTGACGTATCTTTTACCTTGTACAATGCATTAATGCATCGTACGCCTAGCTTTTTTGCAAGATTTTTTGCAAGTAACTCAGACTGATTGTAGCCTCGGGCCAAATGACGAGATCTATAAAGTGGCACAGATGTAATCACACAAGGAGGTCGGAGATACTCTTCTAAAGACTCCTGCTGAATTGCACTCTCATAAAGAAAATCGCACATCACTCGCGAAAGATCAAAAAGATGTGGTGCGAATTTGTATTGATACACTAATTTTTTAACTATTCCTCTATATACAAGCGCAGCACTTGTACCATCAATAGTGTACCTACCCCTGCACCGTGGATGAGTAAGTCCATCTACTGCGTATCTGCCACAGACACCACAGATTGAGGATGTCTGCATTTTGATGCCTGCAAAACAGTTCGTGCAAATATATGCTCCAAGCTTTTTACACCCGACACACTTCTTAGGAAAAAATATTCCAAGCACATCCATATCCAGAGTTTAGCAGGAAATTTTATTTGACATTTTTAGCCACCTTCGATACGCTGGATATGGAATGGACGATGTGCAAAAGATCACGAGTCAACTTGAGCATATCTTCCTAGATAAGCTCCTTGAAGGCTTACGACAAAGAACCTTAACGATTCCTCAAGCAAGGGAGTTAGCAAATAACTTTTTAAAAAGTGAACCTTTCACCTCTTTCGAGGAAGCTGTTGAAAAAATGAAGGCATTTACCCGCGAACACGCTGAGCTAGGCGTACTCAACGATTATCTTTCGGCTTTTCATCAAGAAAGACAGAAAGGTGCCTTAATAGAGAAAATGAGAATGCACCTCAAAAAAGGAGAGATTGATCAAGCGATTCAAGTCGCCAAACCAAAATAAAGATATGGGACCCAAAACACCAGATTCTGGATCATCACCAATAGAGACGACAAGCCAATCTGTCCCAAAGATAGAAGCGCTTAGACCAGAGGATACTTTTATTCAGTCAGTAGAAGCCGCCCCTGACTCACATTCAGCCATTGAAATGGTAAGCAACGCTGGGCTCGAGCAAGACCCTGGCTTGAATAGTGTCATCAGCGCTGAGGATGATAAAAAGATTCAGGAAGAAAAAAGTGATGAGGATCTCTCTACTACCATACCTGACACAGATATAGCTAGAAAACTACTAGCTGTGCAGGGCCAGATTGATAGGAGCGATGTAGGAATCATTGATAAAGGCACTCCATTGAGCGAAGCTGAGAGAGTGGCCGCACTGCGCACCAGAGTTGAAGTTGATACTGGTAAGCCTCTTATGCCAGCTGAGCCAGGTGCTCCTTTCGGACGAGATAATCTTGGCAGACCATATTCAGAAGAGCAGTTAAGAGCAGAGACGCCCTCAGGCGGCACAATAGAAGGTGTGCCTCCCCCAGCAGGATCTTTTGCTGAAAGAAGGGCCCTTGGACTTACCGACATTAATACCCTTACTCCAAAAGAATCCGCTCAGCCAGCGCCTCAGACTGTTATTGAGTCAGCACCTCAGGCACAAACAGGCACCGAAACACCTCCTCCTGCGACAGTAGCTCCTGATCTTAAACCCAATGTGTCTCCTGCAAATTTACAAAATATTGCGGATACATTTAATAACCTACCTGATGGCTCGAACATTCCAACTCCCCCAGAGCAATCACCTTCAGCTCCCGATGCGACAGGAGAAGTCGCACCGAAAGACACAACTCCAATGGTCGATAATATCGACGGTGGAGTCTTTAGCCCCCTACCAACGGAGGAAAATCGCACAACTGCACAGGAGAGGGCTAGACAAATGGTAGATCCGAATCTTCCACCTATTACTGAAGTAGGTACCCCTGAGCCAAAGCCTGTTGCGAATGATCTCTCCGCAGCTGCTACCGGCGCAACTGCTGACAGAGCAAAACTTGGTGAGAATTATATAGATCCAGCTACAGGGACGAATGCTACACCAGAAAGGGCTGCAGCCAATCTTAAGGCTGCACAAAATGAATATGATCTCAATGTTGTACGATTGAGAAATCTTACAGGTACTACTCCAGATGACCTCATCGCTAGAAAAGATCTCAATCCTAACACTCAAAAACCATTTGCAACTAAAGAAGAGGCGCAGGCATATCTAGCTTCAGAAACGGCACGACTTACAGAGGCTACCAAGCCAGAAAATAAACCCTCCATTGAGACTCCCAAAACCAGGGAGATTATTGATGCAGAAAATGAAACAGAACTTGAAAAACTAGATGGTGCCTGGAGAGAAATGGCTGGGGCGGGTAAAAATCCAGCTGAGGGTATGATCGCGTACATGAAGAAAGAGGCTGAAATAAACGAGAAACCACTTGAAGAAAAAGATCTCATGGAACTAAGAAGGTTCATGAAGGAGGTCTACAAAGATGGCTTAAATCTTACACCCGAGGGCAAGAACTCTCAGAAAATTCGAGAGGAGTTTGTAAAGCTTGGCAGAATTGAAGCTCAGATAATTGCACTGAAGCAGATTATTGAGGATATGAAGTCTAAGGAGGGCACAATCAAAGCTGAAGTTAACAGACTAGAAGACAGCTATCTTGACGAAAAAGACCCAGCAACGAGAATGCGAAAGCTGAATGCATGGAGGACTCAGGCACTTAGACTGGAAGGGTATCAAATCGCCATTAATGACCAAGCAGCACGTGGCAGACAGGCCCATATTGACAGACTTCAGGCCGCAGGACAAATCCACCGCAAGCTAGGAACAAAGGGTCTCGTAGCAAATGTTCTATTTGGGGCCAGAACTGCAGCATACCAGGTCTCTGATGCATTCCAGGATATAACGATCGACCATGTTCGTAATAATTTCGGCTTCGCATAATTCCTCCACCACCTCCTATCCATGATATAATTCCCTTCACTGGAGGGATCGCATAGTGGTCTAGTGCGCACGCTTGGAAAGCGTGTGTTGCCGCAAGGTGACCGGGGGTTCGAATCCCCCTCCCTCCGCCTCCGTCCGCCGAAGCAAATGCTTCTCTGGACTACGGCGGACAATGTCCGCTATAAATAAAGCATTGCGAAGGAGGAATGAATCCCAATGCATTATGTTTATATTCTTTTATGTTCTGACGGCAAACCCTATACTGGCTGCACTAATAACTTAAAAGATAGACTTAACCGACACGGCAAAGGACAGGTATCAACAACTGCCAGCCGCCTTCCTGTAAAGCTAGTCACCTACTTTGCATTCTCTAACGAATACACCGCATTCAATTTTGAGAAGTATCTCAAGTCAGGATCTGGTAGAGCATTCATAAAGAAACATAGCCTTCTTTACACCCCTTGACAACAATTAGCAGTCGTGATATAAGAGTGCTAATACCACAAAAAAGGAGGTGAGAAGAAAAATGGCTATTATACGATGGAACCCCTGGAATATTCAGTCACTTATGGATGATGACTGGGAGCTCCCTACTATCCCCGGACTTTCTCGTTTTGCAAGTCAAGGTCTCAACCTTTATGAGACAGAGGAAGCAATTGTTGCACAAGCAGCTCTCCCTGGCATCCCTGAGCAGAATATCGATATCTCAATTGATGAGGGCATTGTTCGCATTACTGCAACAACTGAAGACAGTAAAGAAGAGCAGGATAAGAGAAGATACTTTATGACATCTATGTCTTCGTCTTATAACTACTCGTTCCGTCTTCCACAAGGCGTGATCAGTGATGAGGAGCCTCAGGCAGAGGTCAAAAATGGAGTGCTCGTACTCACTTTCAAAAAGATTGAGAAAGCACCACCAAAAAAGATAAAAGTAGGCGCAAAGACTACAGAATAATCTTTAACAAGAAAAGGCCCCTCTCGCGAGGGGCCTTTTTATTTTCAGCAGATTTGTCCGCCGAAGTCCTCCTATAAAGAGGACATAGGCGGAGGAGACAGGATTTGAACCTGCGTGAGTCTTGCGACTCAGGGATTTAGCAAACCCCCGCGATTGACCGTACTACGCGACTCCTCCAAATTATTTATACCTATCAACGATTATTTTTCTTGCTTCTTTCCAAACTTTTCGATCACCCGGGTACGAGAGTCTCTTTTCCACATCTTCTTCTCTTAGCCACTCGACGTTCTCCATCTCATGATCATGAACAGTGATATCTCCACCTAAATGCTTCATCAGAAAATACGAGACTTTTTTCTTTCTCTTCTCACCTTCAAAGACGTACCAGTATTGAAAAGGTGTGAGTTTCTGCAATATCTGTGCGTCGATCCCCGTCTCCTCTTTTACCTCCCTTACTGCAGTACTTTCTTGAGTTTCTTTCTCAATGACATCCCCTATTCTACCCTTTGGGAATCCCCAACTATGGTTAAGAGAGTGCTGACAAAGCAACACAGATATACCTATATTCTCTGGCTTAAAGACAATACCGCCTGCTGAAAATTCAAATTTCATAAAAGATTTTATAAGGGCGGGACGTAAGAAATTTTATCAAATTTCAACGTCCCAGCAACGTTTCCCGCTTAGCGGGATTACGTTGCGGAAGAGGCGAGATTCGAACTCGCGATGACTTTGCAGCCATGCCGCTTTTCGAAAGCGGTGCCGTCGACCACTTGGCTACTCTTCCCTGATCATGACCGCTTTCATAGTGTGTGCCTGGCGAGACTCGAACTTGCAACCTTTGGATCCGCAATCCAATGCTCTATCCATTAAGCTACAGGCACATAAATTTCCCTAAGAGTGTGTGTATTTTAACGAATCTGAGGCAATGAAGCAAATAAGATGACCTATAATTTCTTTGAGTGTGAAAATGTTTTTTCAAGTGGGAAATTTTTTGCCAACCAATCTCCAGATTTCTCTGTAAATGTAGGCTTTACATATTCTCTATATGGAAGATAATCCAAAAGTACATCTCGAACATGATCCCTATGCATATCTCCAAGAACAATCGTTAGCTCACCTGGAAAGAATGATTTAGTGCTAATGATAATCACATCCTCACCGTTCTGTCTTTTCATGTAAAAATCATATAGCTCTTGCCACAAAAAGAAATGGTCCTCTATCATAATTCCCTCGGTAGTGATCTTGTACTGGAACATGTGAGGAGGTACTGAATTGAGCGCATATGCCAAAAATGCAAGCGCAAATACCAACGCCATTAAGACATACTGGGAGAATAAAAAAAGTATGACTTGAAAAAGTAAAGTTATAACAAAGATGTTAAGAAAATACTCTCTCCCTTTCTTCTGAAATGGCCTACCTGAAGCGCTCCATGACAAAAGAGTTCTCAGAGAATATCCACCATGATCAGAGTCATACTCGTCTGCAGCATGATCGTCACCAGTATGCGCAGGGATTTCTTCTAGGGGTTTTGGAAGATAGGCAGCATCAGTATCCATACCTCTATCGTATAAGAGTGGCCTAGACCAGTCAAGCGCGCCGCCTCTGTTGTTCTAGGTGAGCGTATTTGATATACTTTAGCCCTTGGAGAGGTCGCATAGTGGTCTAGTGCGGATGTCTTGAAAACATCTGAGGGTTCACGCCTTCCGCGAGTTCGAATCTCGCTCTCTCCGCCTCCGTCCTCCGATTCTAAAGCTTCTTTGGACTACGGCGGACAAGTCCGCTTACAGGTGACATTTTTTTCTCTCCACAGCTTGACAGAGATCTCCAGATCCCCCAAACTAAGAGTAGGCCCTGAGGCTACAATTATGGTCCTGTCCACTCTTTCAAAAAAACTTGGTTTCTTCTTTGCTTCCCTTGGCATCCTTGGGCTCCTTTTTACGACGATCTCCTCACCTCAAAAAGCCCACGCACAATCACAAAGTCTCTATAGCTCAAATGTCGCTCAAAATGACTATACCCGCGTTCAGGCAACTGTCCTGGGTCTTATGGGCACGATTATCTGCCAGATATCTGGTATTGATGTGATTGATCCTGCCCACGGCTGCCTTGGCATTGACCCTAGCACCGGCAAACTCGGTTATGCACCACCTTCTGAAAATTCAAATCAAATTGGTGGTCTCCTTGGAATGACATCGAATATGATCGGGACCGTATATTCACCTCCCGCCTCCACCTCACAGACTGTTCGCTATCTCTCTCAAAATTTTGGGTTTGAAAAGAGAGCATATGCACAGACAGAAAATCAGGGTGGCTTTGGCTATCTTGCATCAGTCCAAAATATCTGGCTGAAAGTTCGCAATATCTCGTATCTCGCTCTCGTCATTGTCTTTATGCTGATTGGCTTTATGATCATGCTAAGAGTGAAGATTGATCCTCGGACAGTCATGTCTATCCAGAACCAAATTCCAAAAATGATTATTGGCATCGTACTTATAACATTCTCGTACTCTATTGTTGGAGCGCTGGTAGATCTCATGTGGGTCACAACATATTTTGGCATCAACGTCCTTACTGACTCTGGTAAAACCAGGCAAGTCGCAACTGAAAGTCTTAATGATAATCCGATCGAATATGCTAGCCATATTCTCAGCGTAGACGGTGGCCCAGGTGATGATGCAAGCAGTCAATTAATAGTTAGGAACGATATTCTAAAATCTGATATAGCAGTTGGAGGAATTAGTGGCGTCTCAATAGCGGTCGGTAAAACAATTGGAGATGTCATATCTCGATCTGCAGGTGAGCTCCTTTTCCTTGGCGCAGATGAACCCAACTGTCATTGGTATAATTTCGCAACAAAGATTGGCTCATGTATTGAAAAGAGCTTTATGTCTTTTCTCAAATACCTCGTAGCTATTCTAGCATTCCTTATTGTTGGACTTGCCATACTTATCGCCCTCTTTAGAACTTGGCTCTCACTCCTTCGTGCATTTATCTATGTCGTGATCTATACCATCCTAGCGCCATTGATGATCGTCGCAGGACTAGTACCAGGTAGTTCTTTTGGCTTCTCACGCTGGTTTAGAGCAGTCCTCGCCCACCTACTACTCTTCCCAGTCACCGCGATGGTACTCGTCCTTGCAAGAATATTTGCTGAAAATAGTGCACTGAATAATCCCAATCAAACATTTGTCCCACCTTTTATCGTTAACCCAAATGCCCTTGATAATATGGGTTCTTTGATCGCATTTGGCATCATCATGGTCGTACCAGAGCTTCTCACTTTTGTAAGGGACGCAGTTAAAGCAAAGCCAGGCCCAATTGGTGGCATTATTGCAAAGGGCTTTGGCGCAGGTATGCCAGCAATTGCACCTGTTAAAAGTATTTGGAAAGGACTCAATGCAGCTGATCATCATAAGCAAGAATTCGGAGCGCTCGGACTTGTTCGCAGTAATCTCACTTCCAGATTTAGCCAGCAATTCATGAAAAGGAATGGTCGAGAAAGATTTACTGAATATCAAAATAACCAAGCAAAGATATTGCGCGAACGCGCACTCCGAAATTCTGGCAACAACAACGCGAAAGGAACAAACAATAACGGGGGGACAGGAACATCTTCAACTAGCTAATCTTCATAGCATTCTTAAGCGTTCCTTGGAGAACTTCCATCAATCCCTTACCCAAACCTTTAAAAATATCTTCAACTGCTTGTCTTTTGAATATCGTGCCATTCTCAATATCAGCCGCCTCTCGCAGCCATTTAATCTGATCATGTGAAAATGCATGCTTCTTCTTCTTTACGCTCTTAAAGTCTCTATCATCACCATCGAACCCTCCCTGGATACTCTCAATTGCTTCGATCATCATCAAATAGTACTTTGGCTTATAACGCGGGTCTGTACTAAAGAAGTCTCTATGTGCATAAATATCTGCAGCTATTCTAGCAAGTGCTAATTGTTTCCAGAGGACTTTTTTATTTGCTTGAATTTCCTGAGGATCTATCTCATGTTCATGCACTTTTATTACTTTTTTATTACCATTTGCATCTAGCTTAAATGAGCCATCTTTATTTTTTTCATAGTCTTTTCGCCAGAATGATTCAATATCGAGCACCTGCCTACCAAATAGTGTCTCTGCAATAGGAGCATCTTCCCAAGCCCCCTTTCCACCATTTGCATATCGATTAAAAAATCTGACACTTCTACTAAAATCCATCTGACTATAAGTACTGTACCCATAGCGCATCTGTTTTAAGAAATGATCTTTGAACTCTTTTTCAAAATTGCCCCTATTTAGACGTAGATTGCCCCATGAATCTTCATCGGTGAATTTACTCCAATCTAATTCGTTGCTTTCAGTGATGTCATGAAACATCTCAAAAGCTCTATTCATATGATTCTGAGCCCAATCTCTCTGAGAGTCATTTGTAGGTCGAAGCTTTCGCGCATACTCAAGAACTTTAAGCCTCCTCATCTCCTCAGCTGCCTCGCGCTCCTCTCGAGTAGCATTCTCTGGAATATCTAGCTCTCCATGCTGATGCATCTTCTCCATTAATTGCATAAGGGAGTAATAATGAGTATTGCCCAGCTCATCCTTATAAACATTTCCATTCTCATCTTCAAGAAGCGTTTCAGAACGAGCTGCATTGAGATAATCAACAAGTGTCGATTTAATCATGAATAATGTGTATGGATTCCCCACCATTCCAGCCCTATCTGCGCCAGCCATCTTATGACGATACTCTTCTAATTTCCCAGGCTTTGCACAAGCATCATTGGCATTTGCTTTGAGATCATTTCGCCATCCGGCACCCATTGGTCGTGCCATAAAGGATGCCATTAATCTTGCATAAGCACCGCTTCCATCAGTTTTGAGCTTGCCATTTTCATCTCTAATTCCCAGGTCATACCTCTCCTCAATCGCTCTCTGAACAAGATTGTTAACAATTACTGATATATCGCTTTTCTTAATTGGAAGATTAAAAATATTAATAAAATCTACGATCTTTGCTTCCATCTTCTTTCCCTCTAATTTTTCACCAGAAAAGAGAAACGCTGCTGAATTATTTGCATCCCCTTCGACAGACTCCAAGAAACGCATTATTTGATCATGTGAAATTTCTTTACCAGTTCCAAAGCCTTTTTCTATCGCTACTTTTTTGATCTCATCTCGAAGGACATCAGGATCAAGGAGCATATTGGCTTTATCACCTAATAACTCTCGTAGCTTCTCGGGATCTGAGATGTTGTAGTAGGTCAAGAAAGCCGTATTGATAGCATTTCCCAAATTGGTATCTACAGCTTTCTTATCAGGCCTACTTTTCCCTGCTTTGCGTTCATCAAGTGTAGACGGATTTGAATCAAACTTATGTGACATTGTGAGCACATTTGCAAGCACACTCATGTTGTCAAAGCCTGGCTTGCTACGAGAATTATTGTAAAATTGCTTTGCAATAACATCATTGAGCTTGCCATCATTGCCCATCATTGCTTTATATTCAATGTCATCAGTTCTGTAAGTTGTAAACTGCCAAAGCGTCAAACGAACAAAGTCAGCGAGGTCTTTATATTGATTGTCATATTTATCTTTAAAATATTTATCCTGATTATCAAGCATATTCTGAATCGAGATATCTTTATACTCACGCTCAAGCTTAACAGTGGTGAACATATTCATAACATCATCTGGTGACTCGCCGTGAAAAAATACTGCTCTATCTTGAACCCAGTGCATGAAGTTTTCTTGATTTACTACCTCTTTAACTTCGCCGTTTTCGTCTCTCATAACGTTACCAAACTCATCTATCATTGGCTTTACAAGAGCAAATTCTGCTCCCCTTCCCCACTTAGGATCTGAGTAGTCCATGATTTCTTCAAGCAGCTCATTCATATTTGCAATCTTAACCTCTTGCCTCTCCTTATTTTTTCTTTTCTCGATTTGCATCTGCTCTTCAGGCGTACTACCAACACGACGCTGCCTACCCTGTCCAGGCTCATTATGATCTCTTGGCGATCCTTTGCTGATATTTATTCCTCTTTCCGCATCCTGTCGCATCCGCTCCCTGTCCTCAGGTGAAGTCTGCGGATTGGCTTGAAGGTACTCATTGAAAATACGTAAAGCTTCATCGCGAGGAAGAATTCCAACTTTCGCCAACTCTACTGGAACATCGTTGCTTAATCGCTCTTTTGGCTTTATAACTTCACCCTGATTTGCAGACTTATACTCAAAACCTTCCGGCTTTAACCCAGCTCGAGCCATCGTTACAAAACTTTTCATCCTATCATCATCAGGCATTGTGCCGTCTTCGCTCTCAAGCTTTGCCCAGGCTAAAGCCGTCTGGAATATTTCATCTTGACTCCTGTAATCACCACCCGGCTCACCTTCTTGAGGAACATATGTTAGTTCAGGATTTTCAAGAGGATTCTGTAGGGGTCGATTGCCGGTGTGATCTGAAAAACCAGAGAACTCTGGGCTTTCCCCATAAGGCAATCCAGTTCTATGGTTTATAATTGGTGAAGGTACTCGGTTAAATTCATTATTTCTCGTATCAGACATAGGCAAATCTCCATTATTAGCATAGGGGTTCAGGCTGTTGGGTGTCAAACCTACGACACTCTTTTCCAAGGCTTCAGGTGATGGCATGTATCCTTCTTTCATGCCTGTAGTCTACAGCCAAATCGGAGATACTACTTGATAGCTACCTTACAAAATCCTTTCAGAATAGGGCTAGATGAGCTTTATGCCGCGACCTTTTACCGTGAGAATGTGGGAAGGATTATTGGGGTCTTTTTCTATTTTTCGTCTCAGTCTGAAAACAAGTTGGTCGATTGCTTGCTCAGTCACCCCTTGCACTGATTGATTCTGCGCCCAAACGTGCTCAACAATCTCATCTCTTCCAACTATCTCCTCTCGATGTTCCAAAAGATACGAGAGCAATCTATATTCTGCCTTGGTAAGATCATCTGATAAGGCCTTCTCGCCCAATCTTATTGTGTTTGAATCAACATCTAGTGATATGTCTTCGCTTCTCTTTGGAGCTAGATCTGCCCATGACTTTAAAAGTGGGATTTTGATGTCATCCCCAGCCATCATGCCGATCTTTTCGAGATATACCCCAGCTTCAGTCCTTTTTCCTAATAGCAGCACTTCCTGCTCTGATGGGGTCAACTCATTCCAAATATCACTCAGAGCACTCACTATCTTACCCTGAAGAATGAGGCTGCCTAATTCTATGCTGTTTCCCTCCAGATATGCTTCGCATATAAGTTTTGTCAGCCTTAAGTGTCCACCAGTCAACCCTATGATCCTAGACTGAACATCACTTGGTATACTTTTTTGAGTGATTTTCTCCAGGTACGCCAAACGAAAGTTAACAGTTGCATCATCATGAAGAGACATATAAATAGAGTTACTACTAACTGAGTCGCTAAAATCATGCAAGATATCTTGGTCTACTGACTCCTCTAGTGATCGTGACAAAGAAAAGATGACCGAGAATCGATACTTCGCCCTATCTCGAAGTGCAGCTAGCACAGTGAAGAACTCTTTTAAAACATTTGGCAGATATGAATCGAACTTATTGCAAAGCAATATTACGGTTAATTTCTCCTCAACTGCCAAATACTCAATCACACTCTTAAGACCCTGACTCATTACAGACTCATCTTGATAAGACAGCGCTTTTCTCAAAATGGCATCAACTTTGTCATGTCGGCCTGACATCCCTCTCTCCTGCAGTGAGCTCGCTAGGCTGATCATCATATATTTCCAAACTTCTACCAGACTCTTATCACGGACTTCTGAGAAATTAAGCATGCAAAAATGAACGTCTTTATGATGAACCGGAAAATGCTTGAGATGAATAGAGTGATTATAAGCAAGCAGGCCAAGGAGACTCGATCTCCCAACACCAGGCAGCCCTATCAGTTGAACTGATCCACCTTCCTTTATATAAGTGACGATCTTACCGATCTCTCTTTCACGAGCGCCATCAGGATATAAAGACTCGAAATGCTTAGGATCCATATGTATATATTGTACCCTTTGCCATCATTCTTTCAAAGCTCTGATGGGATGACTTCTACTGTTTCTTTGCACTCATTTAAATAGATGCTATGCTAAATACATGAGAAAATTTCTCTTACTGCCTTTTATTGTCCTGTTTTTCTTGATTCTTTTCCCCACTACTAGCCATGCACAAACTGCTGCAGAAATCACAAATTTCTTAAGCTGTGGGGATCAGACATCTGACGTGCAAGGTCAATTAGACGCCAAAAACAATCCACTCTATAAGTCATGCTCGGCAGGCCCAATTACTGGACTGCCGGTAGGCGTACTGCCAACTCTAACTTTCACCGTACTAGGCGATGGCTATAATAGATCGATTGATATTCCAGCATCTTCGCTCGGAAATTCTCGAGGTGGACAATTTACTTACTGTGGGATGACTGAGAGTGGGCAATCTTTCTCACCCGTAGGAATTGGTTCTCCATATTTTTATCATCCAAGAATTACAGATATAAAATTCACTGCCCCAGGATATACCTCACAATCTTATAAAATTTTTAAAGATGATCCGTGCTTTACTGCAACAGATGATGGCAAGAAGGCTACCCAAGTTGGAGGAATACTCTTTTCAAAAGAGTCAGATACGATTAAACACTATGGTTGCGTAATCTACAACAATGTTAGTACCTGTGCTGAGAGCACTAGTATCAGCGATGATACTGATCCTGCATGTTCAAATACTTGTAAAACATTCTACCTCTACTGCGCTGATACATCTTGCACGGGAGTGGTCTGCTCTCTAACTGATACCCCAGATCCTATTCTCAAAGAGAATGCACGCTATAAAGATAGGAACTTAGGTCCATTTGCATCTGAAAAGTTTTGCAATGAAGGAAGAGATGCATTAGCAAACGAATCCCAATACACGCCACCTCCTAAAGATCTTCCTCCATGTAAAACCAAGATTTCTGACAAAGGCTGTAGTAGTGTTTATAGCGCATTTGGTACACTCAGCACAAATCCGCAAGGCTTTTTAACAGCTCTCTTTAGTATACTCTTGAGCTTGTCGGGGGGAATCGCCCTACTCTTTATCATAAGATCTGGATATCAACTCATGACTTCCCAAGGAGACCCCGAAAAGGTAAAGGATGCAAGAGAACGCATCACCTCTGCCATCGTCGGCCTACTCTTCATCGTCTTTTCACTTGTTATACTAGAGGTAATTGGTGTTGATATCTTAGCAATACCGGGATTAAGTAGATAATATGAAATTATTAAGCCTAAGCATCGATAGCCCAAGTACGAATGAGATTATCAATATTCAGCCCCCTGTCGGTGTTCCTCTAGGAGGACTTAAGAATGGGTTCTTTAATATGGTACTTGGTAATGGAGTTGTCCTTTTGCTTACCGGCGCATCCATTTTCGCCCTCATGTTCATTCTCTGGGGAGCAATTGGGTGGATCTTGTCTGGAGGAGACAAAACCAAAATACAAGCCGCGCGCAATCGCATCATGTATGCGATCATTGGACTAATCATCTGTCTCCTCGCATTTACAATCGTTACTTTTATTGGAACGATTTTTAAAACACGACTACTTTAAGCGATCGTATTTTTTTCAATTATTAGTCCTTGACAAGGTATAAAGGAACTACCTAACATAGATATAGACATATGAAATCAATCAGCTCAGTCATCACAAATCTTCTCTTAGCAGTATTCGTTTTTGCGGCTGTCGTTGTACCTACCAAAACACTTGCAGCCGGAGCTTTGATCAATTGCAGTGGCGGTAGCGCTGGATTCAATAATCTTTGCAATATCACTGGAGGTCAAGAAGGTGTCATTATTAGAAATGCAATCATTGCGATCTTAGTTGTTTCTGCAGTCGTTGCTCTGATCTTCCTCATCTGGGGTGGATTTAAGTGGATCACATCTGGTGGAGATAAAGCTAAAGTTGAAGCTGCTAGAAATACGATTATAGCTGCAATCGTTGGACTTATCGTCGCTTTCCTTGCCTACTTCATACTCTCTATAGTCCTAGGCATATTCAATATCAATCTCGGAGATCTCAAGATTCCGACCATCATTCCTTAACTTATCATGAAAAAGATCCTCCAAATCTTTTCGGTGTTAACACTGTTCCTCTCTCTTTCACTTCCTTTTGCTCCTCTTTCTCTTGCTGCAGTTAATCTAGATCCATGCCAAGGAGCAGGTGCACTTTCTAGCAACAATCGAATGTACAAACCATGCTTATTGAATGGAGCCGATGGTGGAGGAGGTGCGCTACGCAATATTATTCTTGCGATCCTCGTCATTTCAGCAGTCGTTGCTCTGATCTTTCTCATCTGGGGTGGATTTAAGTGGATCACATCTGGTGGAGATAAAGCTAAAGTTGAAGCTGCTAGAAATACGATTATAGCTGCAATCGTTGGACTTATCGTCGCTTTCCTTGCCTACTTCATACTCTCTATAGTCCTAGGCATATTCAATATCAATCTCGGAGATCTCGTTATACCTAAAATAATTCCATAGCGATCGCCTCAGCAATACCACCCAGCTACATCCCCGAAAGAATTGCCTATAAGACCTCCATTTGTTACCATAGTTTCATGCTTAAAAGAATTTTGACTACCACCTCATTCCTTTCTCTAAGTTTTTTCCTACTACTAGATAAAGCCTACGCAGCAGCGCCTTCGCCGATAAAATCCATAAGGATTGGGCCATGTGGCACAAATGATTCTCGCTTTGATAGACTTTGCTCAAGCTCAACTGCAAGCCATGCTGATAATATCCTTCGAAATATCGTCATATCTGCTATCACACTAGCAGCGCTCCTTGCTCTGATCTTTCTCATCTGGGGTGGATTTAAGTGGATCACATCTGGTGGAGATAAAGCTAAAGTTGAAGCTGCTAGAAATACGATTATAGCTGCTATCGTTGGACTTATCCTAGCACTGCTTTCTTATGTAATTCTCTCAGCTGTTCTGAGAATTTTTGGAGTTGACCTTCTCCAATTAACACTGCCAACACTGCAATAATACTAGCCACATACCGTTCCCCGCTTTACCCCTTCTCCTATTTTTGCTAGGCTAGGTATATGGATTGGAATGCATGTTCAAAAGCGGTAATGAACTCCTCAGGTACTGAGGTTGGACGGATACCTACGCTAGACTGTATACCAGCGCTTTTTTCAGAAGCTGTCTATTGGGCATTTTTGATTGCGGGATCAGTTGCGGTTGTGATGATTATCTGGGCTGGCATCAAATACATTCGCTCAGGTGGAGACCAAAAGCAGGTTCAATCAGCTCGTCAGACACTCACATTTGGCATCATAGGACTGATCGTCATTCTTTCATCTGTATTTATTATCAACCTCGTATCATTTGTCACAGGCGCTAAATGCATTACAAGGTTTGGCTTTAAAACATGTCCGGCAAAGACAGTACAGTTACCAAGAAACGATGTAGGACCACTGCCTCAGTAAATAAAGAGGCTTGAAGACTACTTAATGATGGCCTTTTTTACCATCGCCACCTAATCCAAATAATTTCTTTGCCCCAAATCCAGCAGCCAGCGTTCCACCAACTACTTTAGTTGCATCAGTCAGGGTCGCATCACTGACCACATCTGCTGCACCATTTGCTACCCTACTCACAGCGCCTCCGATACTAGGCGCAACATCTACTGCTCCAGTCTTAATATTGCTAAGTATCCCTGGAGTCACATCTTTTGCGCCAGACATAACATCTACCCCAGCACTGCTGGCGCCTGATATCACGGTCGACCCAACATCTGTAGCACCTGCTGAGATATCTCCACCCGTAGATGCCATAGAGCCCCAACCAGAATTAACGCCCACAGATCCTTGATCAACGTAGTCTTTTCCTCCAGTAATCGCTGTATCAACAGCTCCACTTACACCTGAGACCACTGATCCTGCACCGTGTCCAATCGCAGATCCTACAGCCACAACCCCCTTAGTAGCCGCTGTTACAAGCCCAAACCCACCAAGCGCATCAATGGTGAGAGTCCCAACTACGAGCAATAGGAGGAGGAGCTGAATAAGTCTATTCCGCGGAAGTGCCTTTACTTTTTCAGCAAATTCACTCGAGTGTAAACCAGCAGCCTTTAATGTCTCCAGATCTTGATTTCCCAAATACTGAGCACGGTTCTCGATTGCTCGCCTAATCAATTCAGGTCCACCCCATTCTTTATTATCTGTAATACGCTCAAGCTCTGCAGTTGTAATCTTGCCAGACTGAAACTGCCTTGTTAAAAGTCTCTCCACCACATCATGTCTTGCCCTTTTCGCAAAACCTTCATCGCTTTCAAGCTTTGCTTTCGCCTCATCATACCCCATTCCTCCAGCCATTAAGGTTCGGATAACAACGGCATCAGGACCATTGGAGACGAGGTCTTTATAGTCCTGCCTCACTGCATCTTTATTGAGCTCTCCTGTCTTTCCTCGTCCAATTGATCTACTTCTGAAATTCCATCGATCGGCCAATCCCTTTGATAACTGTTCGTCACCATTTTGTTTGATGAGGGCTTCGCGGGCCTGCTCATACTTTCTCGTCATATCTTCAAGGTACGCTCGCACTGCAGTCTCCGGCACACCTTTAAGCTTGGAGGCAAATGCGGCTTCATGACCATCTGACTCAAGTTTTGCGAGATTATAATCCGCCTGAATCCTCAGGAGGTTCGTCTGAGCCACCCTCATCTTATGCTCAAGCTCATCGAGCTGATCCTGAGACTCATGCTCAGTGTGACCACTCTCAATCAATCTCTTCCTATACCGCTCGATGTCCTGCAGTTTATCTCTAAGCGCACGTAGTTCGTTTTCTTTTGTCGCAACTTGACCATCAAGCGATGCAGCTTCACCAAGAGCATATTTTTTATCTTCCAGCTCTTCCGTTTTCCTTAGCAGTCCAGCCCTCTCTCTTTCAGCTCTGGCCTTAATCTTCAGCTGAGCCACCTCGCCTTCTACCCTAAGAATCTCACGACTAGCCGTCTCGAATTCATCCTCCATGTTTGCACCAGAATCAACCAGTGTCTTTATCGAACCTGGAACAAATAGCACCTCTGAGTGGCCATGCAGAGTTTCGAGGCTCTTCTTCTTATCTGCAAGTCTTTGCAGCTCAAGCTCTGCTTCGGTTTTCTTACGAACTAACTCTGGGTCAATTTCTTTACCTTTTTTACCAAAGTCTACTGCAGCCTGAAGAGCTTCCTTCATCTTCTCTGAGAAAAGAGGTGAGCGCAGCATGCGATCCATCATTTGCTCACGCTCTGCCTGACCCACTCCTTCCATTGCTTGCTCAGCCTCTGGCCATAGTTTAAGAATAGAGTTTAGAGCTGTCTCACGGTAGATATCCATCTCCGCTGCAGTCATACCCTCAGAACCTGGAACAAATCCTTTTTTAAGAAAATCTTGCGCAAACTTAAAGGATTTATCAGCAGCATCATAACGATCCTTAGTCTCGGTCGTCATGACTTTTTCTTGCTTATACCCCACCACCCTGCCTTCGCTATCTTTTTCCTCTTTCCATGACCAACTAAAGCTTTTATTAAATGCATCTTCTTTCTCAGCACTGCTCACTGGCTTTGAGATGAGTGCTACCATCGGCTCATCATGCTCGGCAGCCTCTTGCAGCATCAATGCAGCCTGCTCACCAGCCGTTGTTGCACGGTCAATGTTGCCAAGCGTAGCTCTGGCGATATTTACGCGGGATTCATTTTTTTCTTGTAGATTACCTAAGTCTTGTGCCATACCTAAATACTCGCTCCTTTCAACGCTCCAAGCGCTCCATCAATATCTCCACTGTGAATTTTACTCATAGTTGCATTAATAATTTCATTTTTATGTAGCTCTGTTGTCTTTGCACTATCTACTGTCGAAAGGGACTTAAATATTGGCCATCTTTGGCCAATATATGCAAGGAAGGCTGATAAGTCTACATCGGTGTGAACTTTTGGCAACTCCTGTAGCACAAAGCGTGCAACTACCTGAGACTCATCCTGTGAGAAGTTCCCCTGACCTACTCCTGTCGCCATCAATCGAATGATTTGCCGCTCAAGATCGTGCCTCTTGTCGGGTCCAAATTGGTCCATACTACCATTATGGAGAAGCCCCAATAAAAGTCAAGCAAGGCTAATTTTCACGAAAATCAGCACTACTTACAGTATCCTTTGACCCATTTTGATGACCTTGAAAGCAGATTTTTCACGTTATACCATGATTGTACTAGTGCGTATTTTTACGCACAAAACTGCCTATGGATACAAGTCACCCAATACCACAAGACGTAACAGGATTTCAGTTCCGCCTTATCGGCAATATGACCGTCAAACAATTTGCCTATATTGCGACGGGTGGAATTTTGGCTGTTCTAACGTATTACGCACCGGTCTTTTTCCTCTTTAAAGCAGTCCTCATCCCGATCTTTGGTGGCACTGGTCTCGCCCTCGCCTTCCTCCCGATTGAGGGACGTCCACTTGATCTTATGTTGACTAAATTCATCAAGGATGTCTTCTCGCCCACACAATATATTTATCAGAAGACTGGCGGTGCCCTTGCACTCTCTAGTCTCAACATCCACCCACCACAAAAAAAGGGTCATGAGAAAAAAGGTATTCAAAAGAATATGAACAAGCAAGCTCAGCTTAGTAACTTCCTGCATGACCTCTCATCTCACAAAAGCAGGATTGATGAGAGAGAAGATGTTTACCTCAACTCCCTCTTCACAACCGGCACAACACCTCAAATTATCTCAATGGAAGATGAGATAAAGAGGAGTGCAGGGATCGAACTGACCCCTTTTGAACTCTCTGGGGGTAAGCAAGATATGCAAAATAACGGAGAAAACTCTGAGCTTGAAAAGGAGGCTCGAGCAATTAAGAAGGAGTTAGAAGAGGCACGTCAGCAAGAAGCTGCGCTTCAAAACACAAATCAATCAACCGAGGAATCACATGAACATGTCAATGAACTAGAGCGTGAGCTTGGAGATATCATGACTCAAAAAGAGCAGCTTGAACAAGGAATCCTCGAGACACGAGAGAAGGCAAAAGACATCAAGAAAGTGCTCGCTCCGCCACCCCCAACTGGCACGATGAATGTCCATGCAATCCCAATTGATCAAGCGACACTTATTGGGCTACCAAACGTTCCCGATGTCCCCAATATTATTATCGGCATCATCAAGGACTCCAGAGGCAATGTCTTGCCAAATATCTTGGTTGAAATTAAGGATCGAGAAGACAATCCTGTCAGAGCATTTAAAACAAACGGACTTGGACAATTCGCCTCAGCTACCAAACTTGCAGATGGCGAGTACTCGATTCATTTTGAAGATCCAAAGGGTAAGCACAAATTTGACACCATCTCTATCACCGCAAATAACACTATCATGCTCCCACTTGAGATTATTTCTGTCGATGCTCGTGAAGAATTGAGAAAGGAGTTGTTTACCTAATTATGGCTAACTCTGCCCAAAAACATACCTCTACCCAGTCATTTACTGAGGTAATTGATATTTTTGATAACATTGTCCTGCTTCAAGGCGGCAGTGCATGCATGATCATTGAAATAACTGCAAGCAACTTTGCTCTTCTTTCAGAGCAAGAGCAGAGCGCGAGAATATATGCATACGCATCACTACTTAATTCACTAACTTTCCCAATTCAGATCCTCATCCGCAATAAACGAATAGATATCTCCTCCTACCTTAAAGAGCTTGAAGCCCAACAACTTGCAACAAAAAATGAATTGCTCAAAAAGCATATTCAGCTCTACAAAGAATTTATCGCAGATATGATTCGAGTAAATGTTGTTCTTAATAAAGCATTTTATATTAGCATCCCTTTCTCCTCCCTTGAGGCAGGTATCGCTGGAGTATCAATTGGCAATAATAAGGGCACAAAAAGTGATACCTCTCGTCAAGCTTTTATCCAGGCCGCAGAGAAGTCATTAGAGGGAAAAGGTCAGTCGGTCTTATCTCAACTCTCCAAGCTCGCAGTCCAAGCTAAAGTGCTTGAGAAGGAAGAGCTTGTAAAACTTTTCTATGATATTTTTAATGGCATCACTATTCAGGGCGGCCAAGCCGAATCTGACGTCAATGCGCCAATTGTAAAGGCTGCCTAAAATTATGAGTATGTTCAATAAAAATAAAAAGCTAGCACAACAGATAGCTCCGCCACCCGCAGGAGTTGCTACCCTTGAGAAAGGAATGTTGTCGATGGTCGATCTTATCGCGCCATCTTCGGTTGAGGTAGATTTTCGCTATATTAGAGTTGGAGAACGCTTCTTTAGCACCCTCTTTGTCGTAGGGTATCCACGCTTTGTCTCACCTAACTGGCTTCAGCCAATTATCGATTATGATCACACTCTAGATATCTCTATGTTTTGCTATCCAACAGCCTCAGCAGATGTTTTGTCAGATCTCCGTCGAAAAATTGCAGAAATGCAAGCGACTATTGCTTCAGAAAATGAGAATGGAAGACCTGCAGACCCACAGGTCGAGGCAGCTCTTGAAGACGCACTCGGACTACAGGAAGAACTTGCAAAGGGAGTTGAGCGATTCTTCCAATTTAGCTTTTATATAACTCTTTCAGCAGATACACTTGTCGAGCTTACTGATGCAACAAAGCAGCTTAAGACGACACTGGCCTCACTCCTTCTCTCTGCTAAGTCTGCAACCCTCCAGATGGAAGAGGGCTTTAAATCAAGCATCCCAATGGCCCAGGATAGGCTTTACATTACACGCAACATGGATACGACTTCCCTCGCTTCAACCTTCCCTTTTACCTCAGCTGTCTTAACACAGAATCGAGGCGTGATGTATGGCATCAACCAGCAAAATGGCTCGCTTATTATTTTTGATCGCTTTTCGCTTGAAAACGCAAATGAGGTCGTCTTAGGAAAATCAGGGTCTGGTAAGTCATACCTCATCAAGCTAGAGCTTATGAGACATTTCATGTTTGGAACTGAAGTCATTGTTGTTGATCCAGAGGGCGAATACACCACGCTTGCTAACACGCTTGGGGGCGAGGTCATTGACTTCACCTCAGCCTCACCTATCAAGATAAATCCATTTGATCTATCAGAGCTTTACGAGCCTGGGGAAAATGAACTTGGCCTTAAAATACTCTCTCTTCATGGTCTTCTCAAGTTGATTATGGGGGACTTAGACGCAGAACACGATGCCATACTTGATCGCGCACTTGTAGAGACCTACCGACAAAAAGGTATTACGACCGACCCTGAGACACAAAAGAGACCACCCCCTATTCTTGAAGATCTTTACAAAACACTTCTTGGCATGGAAACAAAAGCTGCAAAGGACATGTCATATCAGCTTGAGCGATTTATTCAAGGAAGTGCAGCTGGGGTATTCAATCAGCCTTCCAATTTTAATATTACTAATGCTCTCACAGTCTTTTCCCTTCGCCACCTCGAAGAAGCGCTAAGACCAATTGCGATGCATATCATCCTTGATTTCGTTTGGACAAGAGTAAAGAAAACGCTAAAAAAGCGCCTGCTTATTTTGGACGAAGCGTGGTACATGATGAAGTACGAAGACTCAGCATCTTTCGTCTACTCAATCGCAAAAAGAGCTCGAAAATACTACCTTGGCCTCACAACTGCAACACAGGATGTTGAGGACTTTTTAAGAACTGACTATGGTAAGGCAGTCCTGACTAACTCATCAATCCAGGTACTTCTCAAGCAAGGCACCGCTGAGGTTGATCTGGTAAGCCAAACCTTTTATCTATCGGAAGGCGAGCGTGAGCTTCTCTTGTCATCTGATATTGGGGAAGGATTATTCTTCGCCGGCCAGAATCATGTAGCAATGAAGGTCCTATCAGCGCCATTTGAACATGATCTCATTACCTCAAATCCAGAGGAGATACTTCATCAGCAGCAAGATGCTGCTGCAAAGACACTTCAAGAGCAACAGGTGCAGCAGACCACAACTTCCCCAGCGCCAATTCCTACACCAGCGACTGAGATCTCTTCATAGATTAGCCTCAATATTCTGGTATGATTAATGAGCGAATTAGTAGCATAAGTTCACTATGGACCCAAAATCATCTTTAGCCCAAACACTCAGGTCTGATCTTATCCAATTTCCTAAAAGAGCAGCTGCTGTAGATAGGACATGGAGGCAGCTGCTTAAGCTTTATCCTAAAGTTCAATTCAAAAAAATAGTATCTCAGCAGCAATGGGATGACTTCTATTCTACTATTCCTGAGAAGGTCCGGAAGCAATTTTCAGAAAAGCCCTTTGACGATCCACTTCTCTGGCTTAATGGTCCAATATCTCAAGATCCAGCAATACAGAAAATCATATCGCAGATTGCACCAGAGCCGATAAAAAAAGATCGTAAACCTAAAGAAGAAGATCAGGGCTATGGCTCATTTCACCCTGAAGTAGATCAGCCACCAGAGGACCTCCAAAAAAACCCTGGGGTAGATAGCGATGCTGAGTTAGCTACGCCATCTTCAACTCCCTTTGCCACTCAGCCAGCTATTCCTTCTCAGCCTCCAATCACGCTAGTTACTCAAGCAAGAGCGCCAGTCAGCAAAATCTTAGCAGATCTTCGCGCACAAGAAACGGCACCTCAAGGAATTATTACTCCAGTCCAGGCTAAAGCAGCTGCGTATTCAGGTGAGATCGTTACAAGTAAAACCCAACCATCTCCAATGGGACCGATCATACCAAGTGCAAATAACACTACCTATACTGGGCCAGTTTTAGCAAATTCACGATCATCAGTACCAGCAAATCAGTCCATCAAACCAATCAGGGGAAATTTCTTTAAAGATTTCGATCTGCCTGATGCACGCGCGGATGAAAGATCAGACGATAATACTCTTCCTGAGCAAAATCAGGCACCACGATCAAACAACTCTGCTGTTGGCGCCTCGTCTTACGAATCTCCGCTTGAATATAGCATGCCTATGCCCACTTCTGAGCCAAACATAATGCCTCAGAATGAAGGCGATGAAGGCGAAAGGGGTAGCCGACCGACTCCCCCAAGAAGACAGCCCGGGAGAAAAAGAGCTCCAGGACGGGGAATGCTCCCGAGAATTCCAGGTGGCATTGGAAACGCTTCTAAAGTTCTTAGACTTGTTGCGTTCATTGGTCCATGGGGCTGGGTGGGAATCGCTGCTGCAATTCTAGTTTTGTTCATTATTATTTTTGTTACTAATCCTGACTCGTCTCAAGACCGAGCGTATGATCCACCTACAGTCGATATTAGGACTGGCGATACGACAGTTGAAAACCCCGAGGACAAAGTTCTAGGCGTTGCTACTTCATCAGCAAATAACAAGGCAGTTCTGGGTTTAGTCGACAATCTCAGAGATCTTCTTGATGACACGGCTGAAAGAATCAGGGAGTTCGCCGAAAAATATCAAGAATCGCTTGTAACATACACAATAACTGGAACCTATAATGGCCCTGCATATGAAATTAAAATAGTCTATCCAATCCCCGAAAAGGCTCGCTTTATTAGTGCGTCAGGCGTATTCACAGAGCAAAAAGGCACTGACAGAACAACTGGATTGCCAAAAACATCAAGTATCACATGGCTCTTTAGCCAAAATAGCGACTCTTCCCCTTCCGCCAAAACTATAAATACAGTCTCTGACACAGGGATATCTTATGCTAGATACACCCAATCCCCCTACTCTCTCCCTCAACCGCAAGGTGTCTCAGATGTCACGTACAATCAAACGACAATTGATGCACTTAACAGACTCGGGGATGCAGTTGCACAAAACAGTACCTATCTCAAATCGAAATTCTCAAGTCAGTATGTGGACCCTTTTCTCTCTGTTATTTGGGTTGGAGCAATTGAGGGAATCGGTGATCAACCATACTTTTGGAACTGTAAGGACGTGAGCAAAGATATCAATGCAGGTTGTGCTGGCGGATATTACTCAGGCGGGTGGCAGGTAGGTTATGGCATCCAAGTCGCTCAAGTTGGTGGACATCTAGCAGCAGACTTTGACTCAATTTATGGAGCAGGAAAATCTACAAATCCATTAGAGGTGCAACGAGTTGGTCAAACTGTGATCTCTAACTCTGGTGGAAAGATCAGAAATCCTGCAAATTTCCCAAGGGACACAATACCCTCACTCGTAAATAAGGCCGGCTCCGGCAACCAAGCAGCTCAACAGGCAATTGCCATCCTTCTTATGGATCAAAAACTTGGAGCCACTGCGATTGCCCTTGAAGTGGCTGCTGATATTAGCGCCGGAAATAACTGGGCTCAGACCATGAGAGGCTGGGGAGCATATTATGGTAGCAATATGCAAAACTTCTCAAATCGCGCTAAAGCAATTGCTGACAAGTATTCCGGGGTTGGAAATGGGGGTAGCGGAACCGCGGGCACGATCTTTGGAAGCAAGTCTTTTACAGTGACACTCCTTCCAATAGTAAAAGACGACGTCCTTGAGAGTGGAAGTGCCACGATCACTGTTGATGAAGTACCTGGCAGCACTACCAACACCCAGACTTCATCTGAATCTGGATCTACTTCCAACACGATCAATGGTGGACACGTTCCCCCATCAACAAACACGTGTAACACCTACTCACTCTCAAGCAATCCTGCAGGCAAGAATTATGGAGACCCGACCTGTAATTATGATAAAAATAAGCTCTTTGACCTTCTTAAAAAGCTCGATCCTACAAATGCAAATTTATGGTTCAATAAGATCATCCCTTGTGAGAGCGCTTATAATCCAAATGAGTTCTATCGCTCCGGCGCAGCTGGGGATACCCCCGATCCATATGGCGCATGGGGGCTTTATCAGATGGGAAGAGGAGCAGATGGGCCCTTCATCAACTTAACAAGGGGTAGTACCAATAATCCTACGAGACCAGAAGATCGAGGAGACGTTAACTGGGAACTCCAGACAAGTAACGCAGTTAATTTTAATAAGAAGTATCTAGTTCCAAACGGCTTGCCACTTGGTGCGTACTGGCAGTGTGCGAGATAATTAAATCACGTTATGAATAAATCACAATACATTTTAGTAGCAATCGCAGCGCTCCTGGCACTTTTTGTTTTTACGATGGCTCTCTTCTCGTTTTTCCGACCACTTGAGAAGACTTCTGTCACACAAACAATTCCAACTCCAACTTCCTCAGAGGTTAAGCCAATCACATATGATCCTTCTGCAAGTGAAAAAATGCTCGAGATGGTAAATACAAGAACTCCGTTTGGCAGCAAAGATGCAACTCTTCGAGAAGAACTTGCCCTTCGAGCTGAGTCAAATTCCATTATTTATATCTCATCCAATGTTAGGATAGAGTACCTCAGCTCTCCTGATCAATTTATGGCTGAAATATTGACCCCAGAAATTGACACTGCAAAAAACGAGGCAGTTTCATACCTGAACAGCGTCGGATTAAGCCCTGACGCAATTTGCCACCTCCCCCTCGTCTTCTATTTAAGTGCTCAGGCTAGAAGATCGCTTCCAGAAAATAGCCCAGCATTTAATCCATTGGCACCAAGCTGCTAATCATATGAAAAAGTTATTTTTATTACTTATGCCTATCCTAATTGTCCTAGCATCGGGCGCTACACCCACCCTTGCGTTAGCACCCGTCTCAAGCAACACCTGCAACTCCATCGTTGGAAAGGGAGAGCTACCCAACAATCAGCAACCCGGATGCACTGCAGCAACAGGTGGAGGTGGCGGACCTGTAACAGCATGTGCCGTGGCACCACAGGTCAACTTCACAACGGTCGAGCAGTATAGACAAGCGATTCTTACGAAGTTTGGACTCGACCTCTCTTTAACGCTTGACCAAATGCAGTATGCGTGGGAGGAATTTCATGAAATTGGATGCGTTGGCATACTCCAGGACATCAAGGGTGCTTCCATGCGAAGCTGGGGGTACAACTATTCACAACAATTCGCCTGTCCTCAAGATAAAAGTCAGCCAAGTGTCATGGTTGGCGCCCACCATGGAGGCGACTGGGTAAAAGCGCTCCTTCTCCATGAACTCACCCATGTCTGGCAATGGTGCAGTACACGAGGCGAAGCTAGTAGACTAGAAATTCCAAGTATTATGAGTCGTGAGGGTGGGATCACAAACTACTCTCGAACTGGATGTGGTTTTGGTGTCAGTCTTGTAAATGAAGATCACGCAGACTCAATAGCACTCTTCCTTAATCCCACAGTTGGAGAGCTTACCTGCGGAGGTGGAGCTCCGAATCCATATACTGGCGGACGGTTTAGACTACACTATAATATGGCAGATACCTATGTAGGCAAATGACAACAAATAAATCAACAATCATTCTCCTCATTGTTCTCGCGATAGCAATTCTACTTGGAATCATTGTGGCCGTCTACTCAATTGCACCAAAATCTCAACCATCTCCAGCAACGATCGCTGGGACTCCTACTCCCATCAAAACAGGCTCAAGTGATCAGCAAAAAGAATACCTTATCTCCCCACTTGAAAAAACTACAATTGGAACTACGACTGATTCGCAGATAAAGAGTGCTTTCACCATAGCATCACAGAGGCAAGACGGAGACGTTACTATCTATGAGGTCAATTCACAAATCCCTGGATCCACGGATCAGATTCGCACGCAAAATGGCATAGTTATATTTGAGTCAATCAATACTCAAATTGCAAAACCTGCACCCTCTAAAATCGCGACTCTTGAGCAAAAATACGGCAAGGCAGAAAAAATAATTCAAAGCGTGGGACAAGGATTCTACACAGACGCACACCTCTATCCATCAAAGGGATTTATGTTCTTTGCGAACAGATATACGAACACTGTCTATTACGTCCAGCGATTCATACCGATGACAGTCACCCAGTATGAAACAACCTATGGGGAATTCTTAAAGCCTGCTGAGGGTGTAAAAGAAACATTTAACTAGTTCTGAACCCTGATCGGCATGATCAAATGGAGGAATGAAGCATCATCTTTGATCTTGAATACTCCTGGGTTCAATGGACCTGTCATCTCAAACATCAGTTCAGTTCGATCAATATGCGACAGCGCATCGAGAAGATATTTAGCATTGAAAGCAATCTCATTCTCCTCTCCAGTTAGGGTAGCCTCTACATCTACAGTGTTATCGCCCATGGACTGAGTCTGAGATGAAACAATGATCTTTTCCTTCATAAGAGTAAGTTTTACAATGTTCGCAGACTCCCTTGCAAAAATAGAGCATATCTTTACTGCCTTCAACAACTCTTCGCGATCAAATGTAAGTTGTGAGCCATGATCTGTAGGGATAATCTTCTCATATTTAGGAAAATCCCCCTGAATAAGTCTCCCCACTAAAATTAAGTCCTTTTGCTCAAAGATCACTTGATTACTATTTTTCGCCACATACAGCTGAAGATCTTCCTCGACGTCTTTCAAGGACAAGACCTCTCTAAAGACTCTGGCTGGTATCAAGAGCTCTTGATCAACTGTGGCTGATCCAGTAGCACCAGCGTGATGCTTTAATGACAACCTATACCCATCTGTACCAACGAACAAAAAACCCTCTCCTTCAGACTTCATCAAGATACCGGAGAGAGCTGGTCTCACTGTATCTGTGCTTGCAGAGAAGACTACAAGAGCGACATCTTTTCGAAGTTCACTCAGTTTTATAGTTGCTAGAAGATCTCCTTTCTCCTCATAAAGCTTTGGGAACTCGCTTGCGGAAATAGTCTGAAAAGAACTCTTCGTCTTCTTACTCTCGACTCTAAGGGTATTCTCTTGAAGAGTTAGTGTGATCTTCTCATTCGGAAGTGAGTTTACAAGTTCTATAAATGTCTTTGCAGGAACAGTGATTGATCCAGCTTCTTCAACTTCAGCTGGCATTCCAGCTTGTATTCCTATTTCAAGATCAGTACTAGATAGCGTTAACGTATCCTTATCTGCAACCAAAAGAATATTCATTAATATAGGGAGATCGTTACGTGAAGAGATAGCGTGATTTACAAAAGTGAGCTTTTTCTGGAGATTTTCAGCTAGTAAGGTTACCTTCATATATCTTTATTTGTTGTCGTAGTAGTGTATATGGATAAGTGGAAAAATGCAATATAAAAACGTCTCATAATAAGCAGTATTTTCTCAAAAAAGATTATATTCACGAGCTAAATCTAATTTCGATTCTATGTGCAACCTTTTCATAATAGTTGTTTTTTAAATTAGATCTAGGCACAAGTGATTGTGTAAAACGTGTGTATAAATTTGGGGATATCCTGTGGATAACTGCCCCCTTTTTCTTATCCACTAGTTTTACCCCTTTAGGCCCTTTGTTATCCCCGAGATTTCAAGATCAACTCCAGTCTTCTTTTCCACAAGTTGTGTGATTTTATCCACACCATGCATAACTGTTGTATGATCTCTACCTCCGAGAATGTTGCCGATCTCAACATGAGTGAGTGAAAGCTCTGTCTTGAGAAGATACATGACGATTTGACGCGCCTTAACAAGGGAGGCATCCCTTTTGGGTCCAGTTAGCTGTGTCTTCTTGACGCCATAGAACTCCCCTACTTCTCGGATAACATCTTCAGCATGGAGATTCGCACGCTCTTCTCGTTTTGCCATACCAAGTGCTTGCTCTGCAATTTCAAGAGTGATCTGAGTATTATTTGTTGTTGCCTCAGTAATGACTCTAAGAAGTAAGCCCTCAAGTGTACGTGTATCTTCAACTCTATCTGCGATAAGTGCTGCTACATCTGGTGGGAGATTCTGGAGATATTTCTGCGCCTTCATTTGTAGTATTGCAGTCTTGAGCTCAGTGTCTGGCTGCTCAATGTCGACAGTGAGTCCGCCTGCAAATCGAGATGAGAGCCTTTTTTCCAACTTCTTAATCTCATGTGGTGGTCTGTCTGACGAAAGACAGATTTGGGCACTATTATCAATGAGAATGTTGAAAGTGTGGAATAGCTCTTCCTGCACCCGCTCCTTGCCTTCGACAAATTGGATATCATCTATTAGGAGTAATGTGGCTCCACGAAACCTCCTTTTCATCTGCGCAGTTGAGTTAGTTCTGATCGCATCGACTACCTCATTGGTGAACTCCTCGCTTGTTATGTAGATAATCTTTTTATTCGGATCTTTCTGGTACACCTCGTTGGCAATAGCGTGCATGAGATGAGTTTTCCCTACCCCAACTGGTCCATAGAGAAAGAGTGGGTTATAAAATGTTCCGATATTTTTGGCTACTGTTGAGGCGGCCGTGAATGCAAGCTGGTTACTCCCTGAGACTGCAAAAGTGGCAAAGGTGTACTCTGCTCTTACTCTTGGAAGGTGACCGATCATTGTGGGTTGGCTGGTGGTTGCAGCAGGTTTATCAGCCATCTTGATCTCTGACTCTGCAAAAAGAGGTCCCGCTTTTTCGCCAGTATCTTCCTGTGCTATCACCTGGGTGATAAAGAGGAGATCATTGTTTTTTCCAGTCTTTTGATCAAGCGCTGCCTTAATGTCTTGAGAAAATCTTTTCTCAAGCATCGTTGTGATCATAGTTGATGGTGCGGCAATTGTTGCGATATTGTCATCAAGTGCGAGAAGAGTGGTTGGTTTGAAGAGCGTGAGGAAGTTAGCTAAGGAGAGCTGTTTTTTCATGTCGACAAGGACGTCTTGCCAGAGTTCTTTATTGGTCATAGAAATTGTTGATAACTAGGCGATTTATAATTGCGTGAAGGGCTTTCTCAAATCTAAAGGCAGTGCGAGTACCATGAAGTCTATCCATGTGGATAACTCATGTCAAGGTAGTAAAACTGATACAAATCTGATATACTCTTCATCAATGGAAAAATTCGTTACAATGAAAAAGGTTAAGCGCCAAAGAAAGCATGGCTTTCTCGGTCTTATGCGAACTCATGACGGTCGAAAAAGACTGAAGCGTCGTCGCGACAAAGGACGAGCCTCCTTGTCGATCTAGGAAATGTTACGTAGAAAGAATCGTCTACCATCTACCGTTAGACTCACACAACCCTCAACACTTTCCTCCCCCAATTTTATCTTGCGTTTCTCCAAAACTGAGGGCGATGAAAGTAGGCTTGCTATTGTTATTTCTAAAAAGGTAGATAAAAGTGCTGTTGCGCGAAATCGTATGAGGAGATTGGTTTCGACTTTTATGCAAGACAATTGGGATCTACTTATGTCGCCTATAGATATGATTGTTATCGTACAGAAATCATTTTCAGTCATATCTCCCGAAGAAAAAGAAGAATTGGTAACATCCCTCAGGAGTAAAGGAGTCTTTGTTGAAAAAGCTTCTGATCTTTAGTATAAAAATCTACACAACTGTACTCTCCACCTTTCTTCATCAACTACTCGGAGTAAGTGTGGGGTGTCGATATTCTGAGACCTGTTCACGCTATGCCGGAAGAGTCATAGTGGAGTATGGTATACTATGTGGACTGCGTTTGAGTATGAAGCGACTTGCCTCTTGTCATCCCTTCGCAAAATAGATACCTATGGGAGATATATTTACACTACTTTTGGTCCAACCAATTACAAATGTTCTTGTCGCAATCTATCAAGGACTTATCTATCTGCATGTCCCCTATGCGCTTGGTTTCTCTATCATTCTTTTGACAGTTGTCATCCGACTTCTTCTCTACCCACTAATGGGGGCTCAGCTTCGCTCAATGAAGAAGATGCAACTTCTTAACCCTAAGCTTGCAGAGCTTAAGACACTTTATAAAAAGAATCCACAGAGACTTCAAGCTGAAACAATGCTTCTTTATAAAGAGCATGGTATTAATCCAGCAGCTGGGTGCTTACCTCTCATTGTTCAACTCCCTTTGATCTGGGGTCTTTACTCAGTGCTGCAGCATGCAGTATCTCAAACAAAGCTTGCAGACGTAAATCACCTTGTTTATTCAGAGTCTCTGAAGCTTTCAAAGATGTGGGATACTCAATTCTTTGGCCTTCCATTAGGACAGACCCCAGGGAAGCTTATTGCTACGGTTGGGGTTGGGATTCTTTTGATCCCAATTCTCACTGGGGTATCTCAATTTATTCAGACAAAGATGACTACGCCAAAGCCAGCTCCGAAGAATGATTCAGATAAAAAGACAGCTGGTCAGCCAGACTTTGCAACTGCGTTTCAGACTCAATCTCTCTACATCTTCCCTTTTATGATTGGCTTCTTTTCCTTCACATTTCCAGTTGGATTATCTCTCTACTGGATTACGTTCACGGTTTTTGGTATCATACAGCAGTATTTGATGCAGAAAGAGAAGCAATTCGCTCCAGTAACAGAGCCAGCTATCTCTGCTTCGACAAAGAAATCAAAGACTAAGAAAGCTAAATCTGTAGATGCAGTTATAGTCAAGACACCAAAGAAGAAAACTAAATCAAAATAATATGAATAACGAATTAACACCAATTACAGCTGAGGATATCGCTATTATCACAGCAACTGCAGAAGAGTTGATCAAGACTCTTGAGTTGCAAGCAGAAGTAGAAGTAGTCTCTCATGAGACAACTGCTGAAGTTATTTTAAAAACTGAGGAAAGTGGCATTATTATCGGGTATCACGGCGAGGTTCTTGAAGCCTTCCAGCTCCTTCTCTCATTGATGGTTTCAAGAAAAGCAGGACATTTTATGAGACTTTCTGTTGAAGTTGGTGATTACAAGAAGAATAGAAGTGAGTATCTTGAAAGCCTCGCTCAGCAAACAAAAGAGAAAGTCCTTGAAGAAGGAAGGCCACATACGCTATCATCCCTTAAGTCTTGGGAGAGAAGAGTTGTTCACATGATCCTTCAAGACGATCAAGATGTTATTTCTGAATCAATGGGCGAAGGCAAAGACAGGGTTCTCGTCATCAAGCCTCGAGAATAAATCAGCCTTCTTCCTTTTCCTCCTCTATCTTTTTTTCACTATCTCCCAATTTGGAATTCATTTTTGGCCAGAGTTTGCATTCATCGATGGAATAAGATCCGACTATCTCTCCCCCACTCTTTATTTTTCAGATCTCATATTCATTGCATTATTTTTAGTTAAATTTAAAGATCTATCAAGATCTTTTCAAACAATTGCTGCTAAGGCTATTATCACTATCACTGCCCTGTTACTTATTCGATGCTTTTTTCAAGACTCAATACTTCTTGGGGCATATGTACTCTTAAGAATTATTCAAGCTGTTTATATTACCTGGCTTGCTAGTAGCTTCTTCTCAGAAAGAAGGTATTATAAAAGTCTTTCGTTCACGATCGCCATCTCTCTTTTGGTTGTGAGCATCTTAACTTTCATGCAGTGGATACATCATGGCTCTATCGGAGGCCTTTGGTATCTTATGGGAGAGAGAACGTTCAATGGGTCAACACCAGGTATTGCCAATGCTTCATTACTTGGGAATCTTGTTCTTCGTCCCTATGCCACATTTCCACACCCAAATGTCTTGGGTGGATTTATTGTGATATTTCTTTTTTACCTCATTGTGTTTCTTAGGGATCAACTAGTTTCCAAAAAAGAATTGGTGTTTTTTCTCGTCATTATTCTACTGTCAATCTGTTCGCTATTTCTGACGATGAGTCGGTCAGCACTCGGTGCTGCTGGTGCAATTATCATGATGCTAGCAATTCAAAACCGTGAAAAAATTGGGGTAAAAATAATGTTGATAAGTATTCTCGCTCTAATAGGTGGGGTGCTCGTTAATCCCGTACTAGCAAGCCGTTTCATGTATTTTTCGTCGGAAGATTCTGCTTTGAGCACGAGGATAACTTTATTTCACGACGCAGTTACACTTTTAAAATCTCATTTGATTTTTGGAGTAGGACTTGGCGAGTTCTTGCCGGCACTGCAGAGAGAGCTGTCGCCAAAATTTAGCATGCTTCAGCCAGTCCATAATTCTGTGCTGCTTTTTATCACCGAGCTAGGACTGCCTGGAATTGCCGTTGTAGTCCTAGGATGGATCTACGGAGTTAAGATATATTTTATGAGCTGGATGCTTAGGAGAGAGAAAGTTCTCGTTCTCGTAGCAATAATTATAATTGGAAGTCTGGATCATTATTTTTACTCACTTCAACAGGGCCGAGTTCTTTTGGGTCTAGTACTAGGATTTCTCCTTGTAAAAATGCCAAGTTCCCCCAGCGTAAAGTGAAAAATATAAGAATAGTTGGTGTGCAGAAAGGCTGATGACTCAGTGTATTTTGAAAATTCCTCGAAATGGCAAAG
>CAZHKZ010000010.1:0-29721 GCA_964533055.1 uncultured Gammaproteobacteria bacterium
TAGGTAGCTTTCTGCATACAACTTGTATGCATAAAGTAACCTACGATAAATGAGATACCCTAACTGTAAAAGTACAACGAGACCTAAATATATTTTGTGAAGTATAGCATATCTGAAGCTAATGACCAGAAATTTACTGATGTAAAAAATGGCGGTCAGAGTGTATCTGACCGCCTGTAAAGTGCTAGATAATGCTCCTCCTCCTTTTGGTACGTCTTTTGTATCTCGAGTACAAATAGATAAGTACGAAAGTGATGAGTATCATCACAAGGACTGACAGGACTGGGTCTCTCTCGACTGATTCCCAGACCTTATTCAGGATCATTGTTCCTCTCCCTGGTTGGAAAAAGTGCCTTGACAGAGTATATCAAAATCTAATGGTTAAATAAAGTTATAGGACATTTTAACCTTCAGTAATTTTGTCTAGATGATGCATATATGCTAAACTATAGGGACGTCAATTCGCACTTTTAGAAAGGATGTTCAATGGGTACTCAGGGGGATTATTTTGCTCATTATGTCAAATTGAGCAAGATGATCAATGTTGGTCCAAGCGAATGTCTGGTCGGCGACAATAAGATCTCGTTGCCAGACTCATGTGGTCGCAATGACGATCAGTGTGCGCTGATCGTCCATAGAGTGCCTGATGGAGTAATGATATACTCCCGACTCCTAGGGATCACAGAGAAGATGAAGGGGATGTTGGATGGGGACAATCCTGACCTTCCCTTCTTCTCGCACTTTTATATCAACCAGGCATGCCTTGTGAGCCTGTATCTTGAAGGTACAGTCTCAAAAGAGGATATTGCTCAGGCTGATTGGGGGACGAGTCCTGTGATTCTTTATGTTGCGCTCGAGAGCGCCTTCTACCGTTTTGAGGTGGGCGAGGACCCATCTCTGCTTGGAGCTGTGCTCTATGACGGTCGGGTGAACCCCATTTTTTGTCGGTAACTTTTCATGGCGGTCATGCATTTTGCAGGGCCGCCTTTTTCTTGCCGATGTTTTTGAAGAAGTTAAATAGATAGAAGTATTCATCACTATTAAGTAAGAGCAGCTTATTTTTTCCAAAGAAAAACCCCACCTTGTCCAAAGATGGGGTTGTGTTTAGTGTTAGATAGGATGGAGTTTAGTATCGTGGGAGTCGCTGATCCTCTGGTACGCCTGCGATTTCTTCGGCAGAATACCATTCTGATGCCTTGCACCAGAACTGGGCACGAAATCCTCTTGGTGGATGAGACGGGAGAAGGATGACTTGCTCACTCACTCCTGGTAGATTGGTGATGCCGAGTTCTCTCTGTGACTTACTAAATCTGACTGAGCCAGCTTCAATGAGAGGCGGTCTCCAATCTTCATAGTGAATGAATGCATCCAGCCCTCGAAGTGGTCCTTGCGTCAAGGTCTCTGCGAAACCAAACAAGCGCTCTGAATTGAACATGCGTATTGAGCCTGTGATTGGCGCAGATACACTATCTTTTCCAGCCTGTTGGGCTGGAAGATATGCCCCTTCCCATTCGATCGCAGTCGTCCATGGATCGGCCCGAGGGCGATCGCTGAGATTTGAGATCATAAATACAACTTTATCTCCCACTTTTGGCGGCAACTTGGTCAAGCTACCGTCTTGGGAGAAATGTGAGAATCTCGGTGATCGATCTCCGGTGACTGCGAATTGTCGGTCAGCTTGGTGAAAGAATATGCTGAATCCGCCTAGATCACTCGAGGCGATAAAGCCGTAGTTTCTTAGTGGGAAATAATTCTTCACAATGCCAGTGTAGATCTTTCGAGAAGAATTGGACATCGCTAGTCTCCTTTTCCGATTCCTACTTCGCGTAGGTAGCTTTCTGCATACAAGCTGTATGCATAAAGTAGCCTACGAAAAGTGTACATCCTAACTGTAAATGTGCTATCTACTGCTAAGATCAACTTAGCCTCAATATAGTGCGTGAAGTATAGCACAATTGAGGCTAGAACTCAGCTCATAGAAAAATATATATTAAGCCTATATAATTGTACATCCAAATGCTATTTTGCTATAATATAGGTCGTCTTTTGTATCTAGTCGAAAGGTCACAATGCAATGATAGCGATGCTCGAGCGAATAGATGCAGTTGATCAGACTGGGGGCAAAAGCCCCCATTTCACTCTCTGGGATGATGGAAGCGCTACGATCTTTGGTCGTAGGTGCAAACGAGAAGATGGAAGATGGTTGCTCTCGCAAGAAGACTCAGATCTCTTGGGAGAGATCGAACCCGACCCATGTTGGAGCTTGGAGCTCCAAAAGATCGTCACTTCGGCGATCGATTCATCGGAGGGTGTCTCCTATGTCATCATGCACTGGGAGGCTGCCATTTTTCTTTATCTGGAGGGATTGATCACAGATCAGCAGTTGCGAGAAGCACCTCAGAACGATGATCAATTCCTGGCTATCGCCATGTCTGTCTGCGGTGAGCAGATCGAGGTCGACTTCAGCCTAACCGTTGAAAGTCATGAGTTCGGGGCATACTTCGTCGTAGACTGAGCAGGGTGGCTCTTAACTTCGGCGATCGATTATTGGCGGTCATGCATTTTGCAGGGCCGCCACTTTTTTACCTATTTTTCTGCAAAATTTTTCCCGTGTTTGCGCGATAAAAGATCGTGCGCCACATCCTCAGCTTCATTTTTAAGACTTTCAGATACTATCTCAGACTGTGCTTGGATCTCAAATGTATTATCACGATAATTGATCTTTAAAAGTATTGCACTTTCTGCATCTTCTAAGTGATACTGTGCCTGTTGAAAAATAAACTTCTGAATATGTTGTACTTTCATACTACCTCCTCTCCTTAAAGATTCTTAACGGTACTATTCTAGTTTTGAGGTCGCTAAAGTGGGAAAAGCAGAATACTGCTGTCAAGAATTAACGTGACTGACAACAACAAGAGGTTGAAGAAATACTCACTAACATTATGACCAAAGTATAAAATATTGATCGGTATGATTGCAAGCGATGCATGTTGGTCCCTCTCTAGGCGGGTAAGCAGGACTGATCGTCCGTTGGACGAAAAAAGCCCCGCCTATCAAGTTAGACTTGAAGGGCGGGGCGGGTGATTACTATTGGAATTAGACTAGTCCTCGGGCTGATCTTCCTCGGTCTTTTGTCCCCACTCTTGGCGGGGATATTGGAGGCTGAGATCATACCAGGATTTATGGTTTGCCCATAGGAGATCCTGAGCTCTCACTACTTCGACCTGGGTATCTCCCTTGGCAACTCGCAGATTATTGGCAAAAGACCATTTGACAATACTCTTTGCGAGCATTCTGTCCATCAGCCTGTTTTGAACGAGTGCTGTACTGCCGAAGAAGGTGCTGTTGATCGCTTTCGCGATCGCGATTTCAAAGACTGCCGGGTCGACTCCTAGTTTGGTGCCTAGCCCGTGTTCCAGGGCATAGAGCACATTCTTAAGGAATGGGATCCGGGCCAGCTCTTGCAGGTCGTCATCGTTGAATTCGGTCTGGTCACTGAGGTAGCCATAGAATGGCTCTGAGTAGTGATGAAGAATCATTCTGATGAAGAGATTTTGGGTCTCATCATCTGTGAGGGCAATGCCCTTCGAAAAATCAGTAGAGGTCCGGCTGTTAGATGACATATGATCTCCTAAAATTGCATACGCCATGCACGTTTGATGGCGCCTAGGATACTCCATATATCCTAGCCACCATCAACGTATTAGTTCCAATAGTATGTAAAGGTACTTGAGCCTGAGTGTATCATTTTTATGCCTAAATATCAAATTCTATAGGACGTCTTTCTGTAAAGTCGAGGTGATACAATACCGATACTAATGAAGCAACAATACTCGCTAAAAGTCACAAAGATCAGGCAAGACGCGCCAGATGTCGTAAGTATTTTCTTCCAGAAGCCATCTGATTTTTTATACAACGCAGGGGACTGTATCGACATTGGTTTTAAAGATAGTGCACTAGGTAGGAAGACTTTTTCATTTGCCTCGTCACCCTTGGAGGATGATCTCTATATTACCTATAAAAAGGGCATAAGTGCCTATAAAAAGAAGATGCAGACACTAAATGTAGGAGATAGTGTGCAGGTCATACACTACGGGAGCAATTTTGTTTTTCATCCTGGGAAAAGAAGTATTTTTATCGCAGGTGGGGTAGGAGTAACTCCTCTTCGAAGCATGATCTACACCAGTCTTCAAGATTCTTCTCAAGAGGAGATGATACTGGTGTATCTGAACAATTCAAACGACTTCGTCTTTGACGCTGAATTCCTAGACTGGCAAAAAGATCATCCACATTTTCGCTATATACCACTAAATACGGTGCAGAAGGGGAGGATTTCAGAGCAAATGCTGATGGATAATCTTCCAGCTGTATCTTCTTCCCCATATGACTTTTATATCTCAGGACCACCACTTATGATCGATGCTGTCAGCAGTATTATTGAGGACCTAGGTCTTACAGATCACATCATCCATACAGATAGTTTCGACGGCTATACTCAAGAATTGGAGTAGGACTTGACGCCTGGTATTGATGAGGTACATACTGATGGTATGTTCGTAGATCCTGAGGATCCAGAGAAGGAGAAGAAGATCAGGGATGCTGAAGGCAAGTTCGTTAGCAAGAAGACTGATCCGATAGATACTGCCAAAAAGACAGTGGAGGTCTCAGGTCCCATCGCTGTGGTCAGGGAAGCTATCAAGGATCCTTCCATCGATAAGCCACTTTTATCAGTTCAGATCAACAATCCATTTCGAAAGCTATTTCTTTGGATCAAAGAGATTAAGAACAAGCAGACGACTACCTTTGAATTTAAGATCAAAATTCCTCTTATCGCACTACCAGTTTTTCTCGTAGTCCTTGGGAGCGCATTTACCTTCTTTTTTAACTTGGGCAAAGATGCACAGAAGCAAGTAGAAGCTCCAGTCATGGTGGTGCCTACGCCAATTGCCACAAAAGCAGCTATTTTGACTTCAAAAGTAGGCACGATTAAGGGGACGTATCAAGTGTTGGGACTCATGGCCCAAGCCTTAGAGACTCCTACCGTTATTCCAACCTCGGCTCCTACATCAACTCCCTCTCCAATTCCGACGAATACGCCCACACCTACGCCACTTCCCTCACGCTATGTCCTTTTGGATAAAGATGAGAAGATCATTTTCTTGGTAGTGCCAAGTGCTATAAAAATGGATAAATACATCGATAAAAGAGTGCTCGTGACCGGGCTTTATGATGAGGAAAAGAGGAAAATGGAAGTTAAGAAGGCGTCAGATATTGAAGTTCTGCCATAGGATTGGATGATAAGTCACATTTGGTGTTTGGGCACAAATATGGTATACTATCCGTAGTGCCAGTAATACAACAACCTACCAGTGTATCTAAATGTAGACAGTGTGGTTCTGATCTCATCCTCATCAGTCAAAAGACACAAAGACTAGAAAATTCTTATTCAGACACCACCACTACTGTCTATCGATGTTCAAATGAAGAATGCCAGAAAGACATTGATAAAAATGTCATGAAGCGTCAAGAGCAGCTTGCTATTCAGGAAGAAGCAAAGAAAAAGCGTCTTCTTGCATCGCAAAAACCCACTAAAGCCTCAGCCGAAGCCTAGGCTTCGCCAGAATACAGCAGCTACTATAAAGTATTAAGTGATATCCTTTATTTAAATTTACGTTGTATACCTATTACCTCCTACTTTATACTAAAACTCTCTAGCCATTCATTGAACTCAAAGTGTTTTTAAGCTACAATTGAGGCTATGTTCAAGCCAGTTAGCCCTAAGGTAGATTTTCCCCAAATAGAGCGTGACATCCTCACATTTTGGAAAGAAAAACGTATTTTTGAGAAATCTATCTCTTCACGTCCAGAAAATAAGAAGTGGACATTCCTTGATGGCCCTCCATTTGTCACAGGCATGCCTCATTATGGTCATCTACTAGGGAGTATTCACAAAGATATTTTTGGTAGGTATTACACGATGAAAGGCTATCGTGTACCTCGCCTTTGGGGATGGGACGGACATGGTCTCCCAATTGAGAACAAAGTTGAGAATAAGTTGGAGATTAAGCGCAAGAAAGATATTGAAGACGTCGTAGGAGTTAAAACGTTTATAGAAGAGTGCAAAAAGTACGTCGATGAGATATCTGGGGAGTGGGAATGGTATGTGGACCATATCGGACGCTGGGTCGACTTCCAGAATGCATACAAGACCTGGGACACGCCTTATATGGAGTCTGTGATGTGGGTCTTCAAGAGCATGTATGACAAAGGACATATCTATAAAGGTCTTAAAGTCACACTATATTGTCCACATTGTGCGACACCGATCTCCAATTTTGAAGTAGCGATGGATGCTGATAACTACAAGGAGATCACTGATGCAGCGACGACATATAAATACGAACTGAAAACAGAAAATGTAGAACAGAAAACTTTTATCCTGGCTTGGTCGACAACTCCTTGGAATAAGATTGTGACTCCTGCATTGGCAGTCAATCCAGAATTGGATTATGTCAAAGTTGCCCAAAATGGCGAGAATTATATTCTGGCTAAATCGACGCTTAAGACGCTTGAAGGTGAGTACGAAATCATAGAGGAGATGAAGGGCACTGACCTCGTTGGCCTCAAATTTGTTCCTCACTATGACTATTATGAGATCAAAGAGGGTGAGAGAGCATTTGAGATCATCCCAGGTGATTTTGTCACAGCTGAAGAGGGAACAGGAGTTGTTACTATTGCTGCATATGGTGAAGAAGATCTCAAGGCCATGCGCGAACACGGCATACATATTGAAATGCATTTGGATGAAGAAGGAACTATCAAGTCAGAAGTGCCTAAGTTCGGCGGACTGTATTATTTGAAGGCCAACAAGCTCGTCAATCAAGACCTAGAAGAGCGAGGACTCATCTATAAAGATCAAGATCTTCCACATAACGTGCCACTTTGCTGGCGATGCCACACTAGACTTTACTATGCGCCGATTAATGCGTGGTATGTAGATATTCAAAAGCTCAAGCCACTCTTGAAAAAGACCAACGAAGAAGTGAATTGGTTCCCAGCTCATTTTAAGAATGGTAGATTTCTTAAAAGTCTTGAGAACGCACCGGACTGGAATATCTCTCGAAATAGATACTGGGGTTCCCCTGTTCCTGTTTGGGAGTGTGAGTGTGGTGAGAGATTTGTCCCTGGATCTATCAAAGAGCTCGAAGAGCGTTCAGGGCAAAAGATCGGTGATCTTCACAAGCCAGAGATTGATGAAGTCATGGTGGATTGTCTCACATGCGGTAAAAAAGCAAAGAGAGTGCCTGAAGTGCTTGATAGTTGGATCGAAGCAGGATCTGCTTCATTTGCAGAGCGTCATTTCCCTTTTGGCTCTACAGAGGATCCAAAAGACTTTTTTCCTCCAGATTTTATTGCAGAGTATACAGGCCAAATTCGCGCATGGTTCTATGTACTTCATGTGATTGGCGGATCACTCTATGAGTCAAAAGCATTTAAGAATGTGGGTGTTGAGGGAGTGATCTTAGGCACAGATGGACGCAAGATGAGTAAAAATCTAGGCAATTACCCAGATCCAAAAGAGCTTCTAGAAAAATATGGTGGAGATGCGCTTAGGCTCTATCTCATGTCTAGTCCAATTATGAATGGCGAGGATATGGTGATTTCTGAAGAGCATTATCGCAATCAAGTTAAGGGAATGATGCTCGTACTTTGGAATGTCTATAATTTTTTCCTTCAAAATGCGATTGTAGACGGATTTGAGCCATCAGCTGCACATTCTACATCTGATAATGTCCTCGATGCATGGATCCTTAGTCGGCTTGAGGGGGTAGTGCAGGATGTAACTCATAAGTTGGATGGCTATAACACGGTTGGTGCAATTGATGTCCTGAAATTATTTGTCGATGATTTTTCAACTTGGTATATCAGACGTAGTCGAGATCGAGTAGGAGTATCAGGTACGGATGAGGATAAAAATGCATTTTATGTCACAACACATAGAGTTCTCGTAACTTTTGTAAAGTTGATGGCTCCAATTGCACCTTTCCTAAGTGAGGAGATGTTCAGAAATCTCACAGGAGAGGAGTCGGTGCATCTTGCTGACTGGCCAAGAGTTGTAGTTGCAGATATTAACAAGGTTTTGGAAACTCAAATGACATTAGTTCGAAAAATTGTTGAGGCGGGACACGCAGCTCGTAAGACAAGTACTATAAAAGTTCGCCAACCTTTAGCAGCGGCTCATGTAGAGAATGATGCACAGACTGAGCTAGGAATAGGGCTCCAGGAGCTAATTAAGGACGAATTAAATGTTAAAGCTGTTCAGATTGCTTCTAATGCTAGTTCATTCTCGGTTGTGTTAGATACGAATTTAAATGAAGAGCTTATTGCAGAAGGTCAGATGCGAGATATCGTTAGATCAATTCAAGAAGAGCGTAAAAGACTTGAGACAACGCCACTTGATTTGATCAATGTCACGCTTCCTGAGTGGCCCGAGTCCTACACAGATGAGATTAAGAAGCGAGCTCATATATCCTCACTTACCATAGGGGAATTCAAAGTCACAAAAGCTTGATGAAACAAAATATATTTCACCTTTTTGTTGACTGGTGGCTTATGGCGCCAGTCATCTTTCTCGTTATAATCAGCCTGGTTACATTATTGTCTTTAAGTCAGGCTCTTTTTCTCAATCAACTCTTTACGCTTTCACTTGCGATTGTAGCTTTTGTCGTTTTTTCAAAGATGAGACTTGAGCGCCTAAAGACCATCTCATTTCCGCTCTATATTATTTCACTCATCATTCTTGCTGTCGTTTTGATCATCGGAATAGAGAGCAAAGGAGCAGTAAGATGGATCTATGTTTTTGGCTTCTCATTTCAATTCTCAGAGCTTCTTAAGCCATTTTTGGCATTTGCTTTGACTGCATTTTTAGCGAGCAATACTAATACTTCATTTAGGACCTACATCTTTTCCTTTCTACTTTTAGCGCCAGTCTTCTTATTGATTGCATTTCAGCCCGATCTAGGAAATGCGATGATCTATGCGCTTGTCACAGTTTTTGTTTTCTTGATTTATGGGTTTCCACTGATATGGTTTGTACTAAGCGGCCTCCCTTTTGTGATTGCATCTCCATTTCTTTGGCACTTCCTTCATGATTATCAGAGGAGACGACTTATGACTTTTCTCAATCCCACTAGTGATCCTTTGGGAGCCTCATACAACGTAATCCAGGCGATGATAGCAGTCGGGTCTGGGATGTTTATGGGTAAGGGCTTGAGTCAGGGGACACAGTCTGGCCTTCGTTTTTTGCCAGAGAGGCACACAGACTTCATTTTTGCGACTATCAGTGAAGGAATTGGTTTTGTGGGTGCATTTATTATCGTTGCTTGTTTTATAGCGCTTTGCTTTCGCATCGTCATGATGATTCGTGAAGTTGATGATACTTTTACAAAGATTTTTGGCTTTTTTACTTTTGGATTTATCATGATGCATTTTTTCATCAATATAGGCATGAATATCGGGCTTGTGCCTATTGTTGGCGTGACTTTACCATTCGTGTCTTATGGGGGTAATTCACTTTTATCTAACTTTATTTTTCTTGGAATTTTCTCCAATCTGTATATTACCCACAGAAAGCGTCACGTTCTAGAAATTAAGTAAAAGATCTGCTATAATGAGCTTCATGAAATACGCGGTTATCAAAACAGGTGGCAAACAGTACAAGGTAGCTGAGGGTGATGTTATCACCGTTGAGAGAGTTGCTACTGATGTTGAGTCAACAATCACATTTAATGAAGTACTTTTTGTTGCAGATGAGGGCAAAGTATCATTTGGTCAGCCATTTCTCTCAGATGTTCAGGTAACTGGTAAAGTTCTTGAAAATATCCGTGGAGAGAAGATTAGAATTGCTAAATTCAAAGCTAAAGCTCGCTATCGAAGAGTTACAGGTCACCGTCAAGAGCTTTCAAAGATTCAGATTGCGACAATAGGAGCTGGAAAGTCTGCAAAATCAGCTGAAAAGACTCCTGCTACAAAATAACTATTGACATCTGTGAAAATAATTCGTATTATGAATTAGTTTTCACAGGAATTCGTAAAAAATCTTAATATATGGCACATACAAAATCACAAGGATCAGTAAAAGGTAATAGAGACTCGCGACCAAAGAGTTTGGGCGTGAAGGTATATGGTGGTCAGAAAGTGATCAATGGCAACATTATTGTTCGTCAGAAAGGCTCACAGTTCAAGCCAGCCGATGGTGTTCGAATGGGTAAAGACTTCACTCTTTATGCAATTAAAGATGGAGTTGTCGACTTCAAAACGAAGTTAGGCAAAAGATTTGTACAAATCATCAATGGATAGTGGAAGAATAACAGATTTAGAGACATCCCAATTACAGTCCAACCCCCTTCAACCTCGTGGCGTTATCCTCCAAGACTCACTTACAGATCTCGTTGAATCAATTCGCGAGCAAGGCATACTTGAGCCGATCGTCGTAGCAAATACCCCAGCTGGATATCAGATTATCGCTGGTGAGAGACGCTGGAGGGCAGCAAAGATCTTAGGTCTCCCAACTGTACCAGTTGTCGTTAAAGAGACGACTCCTCAAGGCATGCTTGAAATGTCTATAGTTGAGAACGTGCAACGTGAAGACCTCAATCCTATCGAGAGAGCGCTAGCGTATAAAAGACTTATTGATGAATTCGGTCTTGGGACCAACGAGGTCGCAAAAAGAGTAGGTAAGAGTGCTCCTACAGTCTCAAATACGATTAGACTTCTTTCACTTCCAGATGCTATCAAAGATGCACTTGTCGCTGGAGTTATCACTGAGGGTCATGTTAGACCACTTATATCGCTTGGAGATCCAAAGCTGATGCTAGAGTTATTTAAGAAGATTTTGCGCGATAATTTGACTGTACGACAGACAGAAGATGCTGCAAGGCGAGTAAAGGGTGAGGTTCAGCAAAAAGAGCCCAAATTTAATAAAGATCGTCTCTGGGTACCAGAGCAAGACACTATGGCGCTTCAACTTCAAGAAAAGTATAGCGTAGATGAGGTTAAGATCTTCCAGTCAAGTAAACTTGCACGTATGACGATCATGATCAAGGGCGATGTTAATGTAACGACGCAGAAATTGAAAGAAATTCATGAAGTCTTAAATGGTGTTCAGGGGAAAAGTACTTCTTCAGTCGATGATGACTCATCCGACCAACTCACCGCTCAATAGTCCTTCGGTCAAGTAGAAAGTATCTCGTATTCAGTAGTGAAGAAATTTTTCGAATTGCTTTATTCTTTCTACTGTCTACTTACTACTAGTTTAGTAGTCGTATCTGATCCAATGGCCAGTAGACGAAAAATGATTTCCCAATGATACTTCTCTTTGCCAAAAATCCCCATTCACGACTGTCAGAACTGAACATCCTATTATCTCCAAGCACAAAAAAATGTCCTTCTGGGACGGTTATTTCTTTATTTTCACTCAAGAAAGATCCTCCTAATGTCCTAACGTCTGAGCGAAGATAGTCGCCCTCCTCTAAAATACTCCCATTTTTGATGACCCTTCCATTCTCAAGCATAATCCTGTCTCCTGGTACGCCGATAATTCTTTTTATAAAGTCTTTCCCTTCTTCATTCGATGAAGGTGGGGCAAGAAAGACGATCACATCTTTATATTGAAGATTGCCTAGGCGAGGAGTTATGAGATTGGTGAAGATGTATTCATGATCTTTATAGGTTGGGAACATCGAGTCGCCAGAGACTTGGAAAGGACGAGCGATTAGGAAATAGACAAAAAGGAATAGTGCAACAGCGATCGCAAATGTCTGGGCTGTATCGATTAGAAAAAGCCATATCTGGCGTAAGGTTTGCATCGATCTATTATCTCGAATAGGTTATTACAAGTCAATTTGAAGTTCGCAACCTATAGTTGGAGTTTAGAGCTTGGTTTTGTTATAATTTCACACATTGTGGAGAACTTTCTTCACTCTTTAGCATTCTTAAAAATAGAAAGGACAAGGTCATGGAGGATCCCAAGGTCATTCAACTGTCCTCAGAGACTGGGTATCCAGGGAGTACTGGATTTTTGAGGTACGATTCTTATCATGACAGGATCATCCTCTCGATCTGGTATGGGGAGGATCAAACTGTCGATCCGAAGATCTTTCACATCCCTGATTTTCAGACGATTGCTGAAAGGTTTGAAGAGTCAATTCTGACAAAGAATCTCTATCTTCATCCTGGCGGACTTCTCGCAATCACAGCCGAAGCCTTTCCTGGCTACAGGTTCTACATCGACGAGCGAATCGCGGCGGAGGTCGATAGGCAGAAATTTCTTGATCTCATCAGGCGATACGGTCTGACGAGAGGTGTCGTCACTAATGTCCCTAGACCGGAGGATCCGGTCCTGAAGACACTCCATCATGGCGAGATTTTTCTTCGGGATGGGAATCTGGTCTTTGATGTGAGAGGTCAGGGTGATCCAGATGATCTTCGGACGTATCCGATAAATCTGGCCGAGTTTTCACTCGCACACAAGAATGACGATTTCCCGCTCGATTTGGGTAGTGGACTCAGTCTTTACCGATCCGAAATGCCACTTTACGATCAGAGATTTTGCCTCTACTTGTTTGGGGCAGATAACTCTATCCAGATCAGTCTCGATCAAATGGCAGAGTTCGTTCGACAGATCGATTCGATTCTGGCCTGGGAGCTTATGCATCCAGACAGCTAAAAATCTATCACTATGCCAGGTATCCCAATCGGGGTGCCTGGCTTTTTTTGATAACCTATAGTTGAAATATTACTTCAGTTTGTTATACTCTAGGCGCTCTTTTAAAGAATAGCTGAGTTTACTGAGTATGCTCTCTTTTTGTCCTTAGATGAGGGTGGGAAGAGCGCATGCTCAACTTTTTGTCGCACTTATCAAAGGAGGGTTAGAAATGAAATGTGTTTTTTGTGGCGGTGAGAGAGTGGTTCAGTCGACACGACTGACCACATGCCTTGATTGCAGCAACTCTGTTGAATCGTCGCATGCAAAGCTCCTTGGCTTTGTAACGGAGCGAGTAGCTGCGATGAGTGATCCCCTTCTGGACATGTTCATCGATTTGTTCGATACAGAAAGGCAGAGAAGAGACGCCCGCTCACCTTCGAAAGATGTCGAGCTGGTAACTCACGTTCATCCGCCAAGGCGGAACACTACTCCTTTCATGAAGTCGATTGATGGTCTCTGTACCATCAAGTTCGTCAACGGATTGTTGACCATTCTTCATCAAGACGGTGGAGGTGCAGAGCCTGGGGAGAGGGGATTCGAATTCGATCCACTCCATTTCATTCAGGAGTTCGGCCTAATGATGCTCCGGGGAGGGTACAAATCGCCGAATGGTGAAGTGTCAGTCAATCTAGGAACATCTCCCTTTTCGACACCCCCATCCTTTTTGGAGATCAAGATCTCTGATCAGTCTCCGATTTGGGTGAGTGCGTCTGACTTCGACAAGTTCCTGAAGGACTTAAAGTCAATTTACGGCAATTCGGACTAGGTGTCCGCTCGCTATTCAATTTTATGGCGCTTGGTCTTCCCACACTGTGGATCGATCAAGCGCCTTTTTTTGGTTTGTACGATGTATTAATGCATCGTACAAACTCGAATACTATATCAATATTTGATATAATCTCCAGAATTGCAGAGATGTCCTCTGTGTCTACTCAATTCTAAAAAGGGGTGAATCATGGGGAAGACCTTTCGAATCAGTAGGATCAAATTCCGATCAGTTCCACTACTCAACAAAAATATGGAATGTATTGGCCAGATCTATATTGGCAGGGGTATTCGATTTGTTCTCTTGGATTGTTTTGAGACTGCACCAATTGCTGCATCGATGACAGCTACAGACTTTCTCAAGACGATCTGGCCAAAAAGAAGTACTAGCCAAATCCTGGGATTCTACACCTACGAATTGGAGGTCGGATTCAATGAATCGCATGTGTTTTTAACACTTCTTCCTGACGGGTCGGATGAGGAAGAACTTGAATTCATTGTCTCAGCAAGGGAGCTTCGCAAGGTTTGCAAGTGGGCAGTCAAAAAGCCTCGCAAAGCCGCGAAGCAGCTCAAACTGCCGACAGAGGAGTTCTTCGAGCAAAGTTTGAGTTAGTCTCGTTCATATTGCCAGGTGGCAAAGCGAAATTTTCATCGCCCCGCACTACTGCTTCTAAGCAGATTAGTGCGGGGCTTTTTATTTCCCTCACCTTTTTACACTCAGTTCAAACTGTACGATGCATTAATGCATCGTACAAACTCGAATACTATAGTCATTTTTGTTATAATTCACTCCATTGTAGAGACGTTCTCTACTTTCTCGCACTTTTAGGAAAGGTAAACTGCATTGACAGATCTGGACATTATTGGAAGGTCCATGACTGAGCTTGCTGAGCTCATGTACCCAATTCTTGAGATAGGGACTGGTCAGAGAGTTGGGTATCTCAACAAGAGATCTCTCCTCTTCGTCGATGATACCAATGAAGGTCCTGATCAGTTCAGGTTGATCGATTGTGAAGCGAATTTCTTGCTCGATGTTGGCGAAATTGCCGCCAATCGCAGGCGTCGAACTCTGAGGTTGTGCGACGGCTTGAGTCTGCGCTATTGCACTTCAGCACCCGGACACAAGTTCGAATTTACTTACCATGGTCGGCGCTTGGGCGAGCAGATTTCATCTGTAACAATGCTCAAATTCCGTGAGCAGCTTGCAGAGGTCGTCGACTAGGGAGTGCACGATCTTCCGTCTCAGGTGTCCCACCGACATCATCACAGCCCCGTACCTTCATCAATCGATGAACGCGCGGGGCTTTTTCTTTGATAATATAAATATATGGCCTTAGTAAAGGGACCTTCTAATGGAATATCCAGAAGAGGGTTTGCATCACAGACAAAAGAGAGAAGATTAGAGCTTGCTATGAGGGGCGGAAAGGCTGCTCAGAGTAGTGGTAGGGCTCATAGATTCTCTAAGCAAGAGGCAATTGAAGCAGGTCGCAAAGGCGGAAAGGTAAGGAAGTCTGATAGACGCCCTGTCTCGTTCTGAATAGTGCTATGCAAGTCTGCTTATTTGTTGTATAGATTAGTAGGAACATATGAAAGTTGTTTTTCTTTCAAGGTTGTTTTACCCACATATAGGCGGTGTTGAAAAACATTTATTTGAGATATCAAATATCTTAGCTAAGAGGGGTTATGAGATTACAATTATTTCTGAAAAATCTCATAGTAACGTTGTTGGAAGACAATCAATTTCTACTATTGATAAGTCGATTAAACTTTTTTATATTCCTATTTCAACAAGCGAAACTCGAAAAAAGTGGGTAATTTGGTGGTGGCTATTAAAAAATATCAAACTTCTTAAAGAAGCTGATATTATTCACTGTCATGACGTATTCTTCTGGTATCTTCCATTTAGATTCATTTTTCCTTGGAAAAAAATCTTCACTACATTTCATGGATATGAGTCTCATATTTCGCCATCTAAAAAGTCAATTTTAATTAGGAAGCTAAGTGAAAGACTTTCTTTGGGAAATATTTGCATAGGTGCTTTCATTAAAAAGTGGTATAAAACCAGTCCTGATTATATTACCTATGGTGGTGTCTCCAATATTCATAAGATAAAAAGAAAAGAAAGAAGTAATCTCAGTATTTTATTTCTCGGCCGAATTGAATTGGATAATGGTGTCAGAGAATATGAGAAATTACTTAGTCACTTATTTGAAATTGGAAAAAAATTTAATTTTACTGCGATTGGAAATAAAGCGATAAATACAAGTTTCTCTAGTTTCGGAGATATTAAAAGATCTGTCAATATTAAAGAAGAGATTGAAAATGCAGATATCGTTTTTGCATCTTCATACCTCTCGATTATGGAAGCACTTTCTCAGGGGAAAATGGTTTTTTCTATTGCAAACAGCAGATTGAAGATGGATTATTTGTCAATGACACCTTTCTCAAAATGGATAAGTATATCAGCAAATTATCAAGAGCTTCTAAGCTCATTTACAAACTATCTTTCTTCGCCTAATGCTTATCAAGAAAAATTAAAAAATGCATCAACTTGGACAAAGAAGCGTACATGGGAAAGTGTTGCAGATATATATGAGGCGCTATGGAAGAAGCATTAATTTGTGTGAAGTTTGAGTTTTAAATTCCTCTAAATACTTGTGCTCTACTATTATCTAATAACAATGACTCATGGAAAATTACAAATGAGTTAAATAATCCGGGCGTTGAGATTTACCTGTTATAACAATATAATCAGCATATGAAGTATTCGGTCGTTGTTACTGTATTTAATGAAGAGAAGAGTATTGTGGGACTGCTGGATTCGATAAGAGAGCAGAGTGTTATGCCTCATGAGGTTATCATTGTGGACGGAGGGTCTAAGGACAGAACAGTGGCAATCCTTAAAAAGTATTCTAAAGATTTTCCTAAAGTATCGCTGAAAGTATTTTCAAAAAAGGGCAATAGATCTATTGGGCGAAATTTCGGTGTTAAAAAAGCGCAGGGCGATGTCATTCTTTTTACCGATGCGGGGTGTCTTTTGGACAAAGACTGGGTGAGGGAGATCTCCAAGCCTTTTACTGACAAGAAGATAGAAGTAGTTGCTGGATATTACAAGGGTAGAGCAGAGAGTTCGTTTCAAAAAGCACTCATACCTTTTGTGCTGGTCATGAAAGATAAGATTAATAAGAAGAACTTTTTACCAGCTACGAGGTCTATGGCTATTCGCAAGGGTACATTTGTGAGACTGGGTGGGTTTGAAGAAAAGTATTCTCATAACGAGGATTATGTTTTTGCAAATAAGATAAAGAATAGTGGCATCAGAGTGGCTTTTGCGATAAAGGCAATAGCTGTATGGCTTCCTCGGAATACACTCAGGTCTACCTTTAGGATGTTTTATCGTTTTGCAGTTGGGGATATAGAAGCCGGAATTGTGAGGGGTAAAGTTCTTCTTCTTTTTGCGAGATACTTAGTATTGAGCTATCTGCTCGTCCTTTCATATCTCTATAAATCACCATTAATTCTTTCTGTCGTCTTTATCAGCGTGATCTGGTATCTGATCTGGTCCTACAAGAAGCATCAAAGATATCTCGATGAGAAAAGGGAATATTTCCTCACGGTGCTTATCCAATTGGTTTGTGATGTGTCAGTTATGTCAGGATCACTAATTGGAGGCATCAAGTATATATCTTTCTATGCACTAGATTTTGCTAGGACTAATAAGCTTACAATGATTGTTATTTTTATATATATCTCCATGATGGTATCAATCATTGGATGGGGTCTGCCATCACCCTCGCATCCATTTGTCTATCACATGGATGAGTGGCATTTTCTGAATGCTATTAGTAGTGTCGCTACGATTGGTGATCCCAATGTCGATGGCTCTGCGCATACTGCTATGTTCTATCCATTTCTTTCTGGAATATTCCTCGCGCCTTTTATACTTCTTAAAATTATAAATCCTTTCGTTGTGAATTCTCCATTCGAGCAGTATCAAATGCAAGAGAAAATTTTTGAAGTACTTCGCATTCATACAATTCTCTCAGGTATCATCGCTCTAGTAGCAGTTGGAATAATTTCGAAATTCTTTATGAAAATTCCATCATTTATTCTTGTTGTTCTCCTTTCTTTTACCCCTACATTTATTTCATTGAGTGGGTTCTATAAGTACGACATTACATTGTTATCTTGGACAATTTTAGGCTGTCTTTTCATGTTTCTTTATGACAGGACTAAAAATATCAGAGACTTCTACGTAGCGTCATTTATTATGGGTATTACTTTTGCAACAAAGTTCACAGCCTTGCCATTATTTGCTGTATGTATTGCAGGATATTTGCTTTTTACGAAAAGAAGTAGCTGGAAAGTTAGGCAAATTTTGACTGGTCTTGGAATATTTCTTTCTACGTTTGTCCTTCTGGGAATTCCAAATTTATTTTTTGGAAAAGGTGATCTAGGTGAATATTTTTATTCCAACTTAGTCAATGCACCTGGAGAGACTTCCAATATTCTTTTTCCAGGATCTTTTTGGACATATATGGTCACTACGCAAATCCCCGTATTATTTGGTTGGGGATTCTCACTTCTTGTTTTACTATCGCTTATTTATCACATCATACTTTTACTAAAAGGATTATTAGCAAGAGACTTGCAGAAATATTCGAGAGAATATTTTTCCTTTTTAGTTTTTTCAATTTTCGCAGCAAGCCTTATTCCTTTAAAAGTAGCTTCAGGGGGGAATAGGTCAATGGTACTTATTGCAGGAGGAATTCTCATGATAGGATATTTTCTTCGATTCACTTTCTCAGGTAGATTTAAGATACTAGGATCTATTGGGCTATCAGTTTTACTGCTTACTCAGATAATTCAAGGATATTCTTGGATTAATGCTAGAAATACGTTAGATCCAAGACAGTCATCAGCTCGATGGATTAATGCATATATTCAGCCCTCAAGTGTCATCGGTGTTGAGAGTATCCCCATCTATCAATATATTCCGGATATCACGCTTAAGGAGTACTATCAGAACCAGGCTAGAGAAAATACCAAATATAAAGTCGAAGTTATCGATGCCAAGACAAAGAAGCTGCCTGAATATGTGGTAATCTCTCGTGAAGATATCGCGCCATATATAAAGAGATCTCCCAAGAATGATCTCTTGAAAAGACTTGAGAGCGAGAACTATAAAAAAATAGTAGAATTTGATCCAAAGCTACCTCTTCTCACAAATAACTTCGATTTCTTCATTGCAAATGTTGGTCCTGTCTTTCCTGTAGCACAAGTTGCTATATTTAAGAAAGACTAATGGGCTATAAGAATACTGTTATTAAAGGCATAGGTTGGCTTGGTGCTATCAGGCTCTCGACAAGAGCATTGACGATTGTGAAAACAATTGTAATAGCTCGTATATTATCTCCAGATCAATTTGGCCTCTTTGGAATAGCTACACTCATGCTCACTTTGATCGAGATACTTACAGAAACTGGGATTAATATTTTTCTTGTACAACAGAAAGAGAAAGTCGATCAGTATATCAGTACAGCGTGGATTATCTCGATTGTAAGAGGGGTATGTATCTCAGTTACGTTACTCCTATTCTCGTCATTAGTTGCAGGATTTTTTAATGCTCCGCATGCGCTGCCAATTCTCTATATCAGCTCACTCATCCCATTTTTACGAGGATTTATCAATCCATCAGTTATTACGTTCCAGAAAGAACTTTTTTTCAAAAAAGAATTCATGTATCGAACAACTGTTTTTCTAGTAGAGACTATATCGAGCATGGTTCTCGTTCTCCTTTTCCCAAGTCCTGCATCACTTATCTATGCAATTGCTATTGGAGTGGTGTATGAGATAGGTTTTTCATTTATGGTGGCCAAGCCAAGGCCAGCATTCTCTTTTGATTTCAAATTATTTAAGAAAATCTTATCTCAAGGAAAGTGGATTACGCTCTCTACAATTCTAAATTATGTTTATCAGCATGGAGATGACATAGCAGTTGGAAGACTTTTGGGAACTGCGTCACTTGGATATTATGACATGGCATATCGAATCTCTCTTATTCCTATAACAGATATTGGAGATGTCATCGCCAAGGTCACATTCCCAATATATGTAAAGATATCTCATGACAAAAAAAGATTGAAAGAAGCGTTTTTCAAATCATTCATTCTAGTTGTTGGTATTGTTGTCCCCATTGGTATAGTTCTTTTTATATTTCCAAAAGAAATAGTGACATTAGTTCTTGGTGAAAAATGGCTGCCAATTGTTGATGTGTTGAGAGTTCTTGGGGTCTTTGGAGTCGTGCGATCTCTCTCGCTATTTGCAACAACATTTTTCCTTTCAGTTCAGAAGCAGCGAATCTTTTCTTTGGTAACATTTGTTGGGATGGCCGCTCTTTGTATCATTATCGTTCCCTTTGTAAATACATGGGGTATTGTTGGTGCTGGATACGCAGCGCTCTTAGGCACAATTGCTACAATTCCAGTTGTATTTTATTTTCTTAGGAGAGAATTCAGAAATACTTAATTGAAGTTGCTAGATATTTAAGTTATGATGACTAAATGAAAAAAAGCCTATGGGAACGACCTGATTGCGATCTGTGTGGAAGTAAAGAGTTCATCATAATGCATGATAAGCTTTCATACTGGGAGTATGAGGGAGTATTTAGAATTGTTAGATGCACTCAATGTGATCTTGTATATCTCAATCCACGACCTCCAGTTTCTGAAATAGGTAAGTACTACGAGTCAGAAAATTACTTTGGACGAGATATAGCGCATGAGCAAAAGCTTGATGATGCACAGACTCGTGAGGAAATATTTAGCCCAGCATATGAAGTTATCTTCAAAAAAAAGAAGAGAGGAAAGATCTTGGATATCGGAGCAGGAACAGGTCTATTTTTAAGTAAGTTTAAAGAGAAGGGGTGGGATGTTGATGGGATTGAGATCACTTCAGATGCTGTAAAATATGCAAAGAAATTTTACAATGTAAAACTTAGACAAGGTGACTTCTTTGACTTCCCGTTACCATCTGAGACATATGATGTTGTTACATTAAATGGAGCACTTGAACATATGCACCATCCACTTGAGACATTAAAAAAATCCCATGAGTACCTGAAGAAAGGTGGATTGATTTTATTCTCAGTACCCAATGTTGAAGGGCTGGGAAGACATCTTTTCAAGAAGCACTGGTTTCCATGGCAGCCGCCCAGGCATCTGTATCACTTTTCGCCAAAAACAGCCCGCATGATGCTTGAAAAGGCAGGGTTTGAATCAATTATGATTACGCATACTTATGCAGTCCAAAATAAATATATACTTTTCCAGAGCATGCGCTACGGCAAATCTCCAAAGTTTGCGCTTAAAAAAACTGGTGGATTAAAAAATCAAACATCGGTTGAAGAAAAATCGGTAAGCCTAAAGGTGAAAATTGGTAAATATGTTTGGATGTATCTTGTTACTATTCTCTCAAAAGTTGAAGAGTACATTGGGAGGGGTGAGGTAATACTTGTCTATGCCAAAAAAGCTTGATATCTCAATCATTATTGTAAATTATAGAGTTCAAAAAGAACTTTTTAAGTGCATAGAGTCAATTTATAAGACCTGTGCTGATCTTAATTTTGAGATAATTGTCGTAGACAATGACGAGGTGAAGACTCTGTTAGGTCCTCTGGCTAAAAAATTCCCCAAAGTTTTCTATGTCCCAAGTAGTAAAAATGTAGGGTGGGGTAGCGGAATTAATATTGGTGCAAAGTATGCCAAGGGTGACTATCTCTACCTTCTCAACCCAGATACCATCCTTTTGCCTCGCGCACTTAAGCTACTTTTTGAATTTGCAAAAGACAATCCAAAATTAGGCATTATTGCTTCTCGATTAGTCGATTTTAAACAAAAACCATTTTATCCATTAGGAAGTAAAGAGTTGACCCCGTTCTCTGCGATGATCTCTTATACATTCCTAGAGAAAATTTTTCCATTTTCATTTTTTGCGAAGAAATTTTTTGAAGGAGAAAAAAAGGGCGACGTTACATACATGGAAGTGCCACCACTTGCCGCCTCACTTATTAAGAAAAGCATATTTAATGCAGTTGGTGGTTTTGATAAAAATATCTTTCTTTATTTTGAAGAATTTGATTTTAGTAAACGCCTTAAGGCCAAGAAGTATCTCTCAGTTATTCATGATCAATCTTTTGTGATGCACGCAGTAGGGGCAAGTACAAAAAAAAGACTGGATAGTAACCAATTCTTTAAGGATAGTAGGAAATATTATTTCACGAAGTATTTTGGCGCAACTACATCAAATATTTTGCAAGTATTTTTCAGATAAAAATGAGCTATCCTGTGTTACAATAATCCCTATGACAAGAGTAAAAGAAGTACATAATTGCAGAGTTTGTGACTCGAAAGACCTTTACACGTTTCTTGATTTGGGAATGCTCCCCATTCCAAACGGCTTTCTTGATAAAGAAGATCTTGTGAAAGAAGAGAAGACATACCCGCTTGTTGTTGCATACTGTAGGTCTTGTTCACTGACTCAGGTGAAGTACATTGTAAATCCAGAGATAATGTTTAAGAACTATCTCTATATCCCGTCTGCATCTCTGATTAGATTTGATAATTTTAAGGAACTACTTAACGATGCAAGGAAGAGGGTTAACATCGACTCATCCTCATTAGCAGTTGATATAGGAAGTAATGATGGAAGTCTCCTTTCAGTTTTCAAGAGCGAGGGTATTCCCATTCTTGGAATTGATCCTGCCGAGAATCTTGTTAAGGTTGCCACATTGAACGGTATCCCAACTATGTTAGGGTATTTTGGAGTTGAGATAGCTAAAGAAGCTAAGAAAAAGCGAGGTCAAGCAGATGTTGCATATGCTACTAATGTGTTCGCACATATCTCTGATATTAAAGAATTTCTCAGAGGTCTTGAAGTTCTTCTTAAGCCTGAAGGAATTTTTATCAGTCAATTCCCATACATCGTTGATCTTTTGCGAGAAAATCAATTTGATACCATTTACCATGAGCATCTCTCATATTTCTCGATCAAATCACTTTTAGTATTGGCGTCAAATACAGATATGGAAATATTTGATATTGAACATAGTGAATTAGATGGGGGGTCAGTAAAAGTCTATTGGAAAAAGAAAAGAAATAAATCCCAGACAGTTATACAAAAAAACATTGATGCATTCTTAAAAAATGAAGAAGAGTTGGGTCTTTATTCGGACAAAATTTATGACGAATTTGCTAAAAGGGTTAAAGGACTTAAAAAAACTGTTAAAAAAGAGCTATTAATTTTGAAGAAGGCGAAGAAAAGAATCGTAGGTTATGGAGCTGCGGCAAAAGGGAATATCATGCTTAATTATTTTGGCATTGGTACAGACATCTTAGACTATCTGGTTGACTCTACGTTGTATAAGCAGGGCAAGTTCACACCTGGAACTCATATTCCAATTTATGCAGAAAGCAAGATAATGGAGACGATGCCTGATTATGTCCTTATTCTTGCCTGGAATTTTAAGAAAGAAATTATAAAGAAAAATGATGCATATACTCGAAAAGGAGGAAAATACATTGTTGCTATCCCATCTTTTGAAACTATTTAAAAAAGCCTTCCCTACAGAGGGGGGCGACCTCATTCTCTTTGTATCCATTTTCTTCTCTGCACTGTGCATATATATTTATAAGATAAATACTCTCATGCCTTTTATTGGAGACCAGGGCTGGTATTATTTATCTGCATATCGATTGCTAAGTGGAGTTGAATTTCCACTCGTTGGAATTGCCTCGAGTCATCCCTGGCTGCATCAAGGAGCATTTTGGACGTATTTGCTGTCAATTGCGCTTTGGATCGGGAAACTCAATGTATTATCAGGATTTTATCTCGCGCTCATATTCTCAATGGCGACATTGGTTGCACTCTTCAACGTAGTTGAGCAAATGTTTTCAAAAAAAATTGCATTTATTTCTCTTGCACTCTACTCATTTTCACCGCTTGTAATCCTACAGGCCAGAGTGCCCTATCACGTCTCTCCGATCCCATTTTTTACAATACTCTATGTCTATTCACTCTTTCTTATTACGAAAAAGAAGAGAGCTGCACTACCGTTGTCACTTTTTCTTCTTGGAACTTTATATAACTTTGAGATAGCAGCAGCAATGCTTGTGCTCCCAATTTTTGGACTCTTATTTATTGGTTTTTTTAAAAAAGAGGCATGGATAAAACCCCTCCTTAGCCTAAAGTATCTCATTTTTTCTATCGTCTCAGCCTTGGTGCCTCTTGTTCCATTTTTAATTTACGATACGACTCATGGATTTGCTCAGACGTTAAAGTTCGTTGCTTGGGTAGGATATAGAATTCTCTTAGTTTTCGGATTTCCTTCAGTTGGGGGAATATCGGAGAAATTTATGTTAAATTCATATCTTTGGTCAGAAGGAGTCCACCTTCAAAGGCTTTTATTTATGCCAAACATGCTATTGGCCTCAGCACTCTTCATCATGATTCTTATTTTATTTATTTTAATTTTTTTAAAGAGAATGCTTTATAAGGAGAACTCATATCTTATACTTGCACTCTGGATTTCTACTTCACTTGTGGGATATGTTGCGCAAAAGACAACTTCAGACGCATATTTGCCACTCTTTCTTTCAGGAATAATTATTATTTTCTCTATCCTTCTTAGTTATCTTAAAAAGATTGTAGTATTTTGCATAGTTTGTGTGCTTTGCCTAGTAAATGTGTGGATGCTAGTCAGTAGTAGCTATACAATTGGGCAAAGATACGGGGGTGGAGTCTCATTGCAGCAGAGGGAACAAGCTCTACAGAGTATAATTAGGGCAAGCAAGGGTGAGGATTATGTTTTGATAGGAAGTGGTGAGGGTAGTAAATTCAAGAGTTTCACCATGAATTATGAGTATCTCGGAGTCTCAGTTGGCCATCCACCGAAAAAAAATGGAGCAAGGTTTTATATTTCAGAAACATTTAATAAAATCATAGTTATGGAGGAGAGATGACAAAGCGAAAGAAAAATTATCAAGGCACTGGCGTACTAGAAGTTCTTGAAGGTGCGAAGAACTATAATGCATGGATTGCATCTGCCATTGAACCTCATCTCCTTGATCCTATTCTCGAGGTTGGATCTGGTATTGGAAATATATCAGAGTATTTTTTGAATCGTGATCTTACGGTTAGTGACATGGATGCTGATCTTGTTCAGAGGTTTTACAACAATCATCTGGCAAATAAAAAACTCAAGCATAGAACACTAAATATTGAGAATGATTCAAGAAGTGATGCAAAGAGTTTATATAAGAGTGTTTTTGCTGTAAATGTTCTGGAGCATATCAAGGACGATGAGAAAGCTCTCAGTAATATTAATAAACTGTTAGCAAAGCGGGGGAAAATGATACTTCTGGTTCCAGCAAAGGAAAGAGCTTACACAAATCTTGATAAGAAGCTAGGGCACTTCCGTCGATATGAGAAGATAGATCTATATTCCAAGGTCGTAAGGGCTGGATTTGAGATTGAAGAGCTATACTTTTTTAATTTTGTCGGCTTGTTTAGTTGGATTGTGCGAGAAAAGATTGATAGTGGAAGTGGCGATCTCAAGCCCACACATGTCGCAATTTTTGATAAAATTGTTCCAGTACTTAAGGTAATTGAAAGGAGATTTAGGCCATTTTTAGGAATCTCACTCATTGTTGTAGCTACTAAAAAATAATGATAAGCGGAGTAATATTGGTAAAAAATCAAGTTGATGTACTTGAAAGGTGCATTAAAAGCCTTCATTGGTGTCAGGAGATTGTGGTGATAGATGATAACTCAACTGACGGATCCGGAGAGCTCGCAAAGAAGTTGGGAGCCAAAGTATATAAGCATAGTCTCAATAACAACTTTTCAGAACAGCGCAATTTTGCTTTAAAAAAAGTAACGCAGGACTGGGCATTATTTGTTGATGCTGATGAGGTAGTCTCCAAAGAATTATCTGAGGAAATTTATCAACAGACTTCGCAATTTCTTACTCCTTTCAATGGATTTTATATCAAAAGAGTTGATTTTCTTTGGGGTAGAAGAATGAGGTTTGGCGAGGTCGGTGATAAGGTTTTTATGAGGCTCGCACGAGTTGAGAAAGGGGAATGGAAGGGGCAGGTTCACGAAGTTTGGGATGTTCAGGGCGGCAAGAGTACTCTTAAAAATGTGATAGAGCATTATCCCCACCCAAGTATTGCTGAATTTTTATCTGAAATTAATTATTACTCTACGCTCCGATCTCAGGATCTCTATAAGAGCGGCATAACAAGCTCATTTTGGAAAATAATCTTTTATCCTCCGGGAAAATTTTTGTTCAATTATATTGTTAAGCTAGGTTTTTTAGATGGAATTCAGGGGATCGTCCTTGCACTTATGATGAGCATGCATTCGTTCTTGGTCAGGGGAAAATTGTGGCAGCTTAGTTTGACCAAGAAAAGTGCCTTTACTTAATAACCGATGAAGAAATTGAGTTGGAAATATTTTTTGTTTATTGCCTTGCTAATTGTCATAGGCGCTTTATATATCATAGGACTTGTTTGCAAAAACACATTTTGCTCATATTTCATTTCCACACTCTATGTTTAGTCTGGCATTTTTAGTTGGGATATATGTGAAAGGACTCTATGTTCTTGGGTTGCTACAGCTATACTCCCTTACTTCAATTATACTTTATACTCTCATATTCTTTGTTCTTAGCATCTTTGGGTGGAAATACTTTGACGAAGATATACGCCTAAAAGTGATTGGAGCTGAGATCGGGGATTTGTGGAGAAAGTATTTGGTTCTTTGTATCTTCATCATTGCTTCGATTCTCATTGTTGTACTAGGCATTCTTGTGCCAGAGATAGCATTTGATTCTTTGTGGTATCACCTCACTCTACCCAAACTTTATTTAGGAAACGGGGGAATTTTATTTATCCCAGGATCATTATTCTATTACTCAGCATTGCCAAAATTTGGAGAGTTATTGTATTTACTTCCTGTTGGTCTTCAAATTGAACAGTTAGCTAAGGCAATTCATGCATTATTTGGAGTTGGAATTTGTATTGTTCTCTACCAAATTGCAAAAGCTCAGACAAATAAGTATCTCGGACTTTTATCAGTAGTAATTTTTCTGAGTAATATCGTAGTTCTTTGGCAGGCGACTACAACCTATGTTGATTTGATGAGAGCATTCTTTGAGATTATGGCACTTTATGGTCTCTTGCTGTTTGAAAAGACTCAGAAAAAGAAATGGCTTATCGAGTCAGCAATTTGTATTGGACTGGCAATTGAAACTAAGTTGATTTCGCTAAGTACGCTCGTGATCTACTCAGCGTTTGTTGCTATACAAACAAAGATTAAGAACAGAAAGATCCCCTTTGGAATCACTTATATAACCCTGGCTTTGCTTGTGCCGTTGCCATGGTTTGTATTCTCACTTATACACACCGGAAATCCAATATATCCGATATTTACTGGATTCAACCCACCCTTTGATCTCCACATAGTTACCCTGATAAAAGATGCAATTTTTATCTTTATCTTTTCATCAGATCCCGTGTCTCCAATTTACCTGGCTTTTCTACCACTAGTCCCTTTCATCTGGAAGAAATTAACAAGTACACAAAGAAGAATTTTTATGCTAGCTCTAGGATCATTTTTCGCATGGCTTCTAACACCACGAACAGGAGGAGGCAGGTTTATCATAAGTTATTTGCCAATTTTTTCGATCTGTGTCGTAATTGCTCTATATCATTCACAAATCAATCTACAGCGAATATTCATTGTATTTATTGGGATAATTGCGGTGATAGCCCTACTCTATAGGGGAATTGCGCAGGTTAGTACTGTCAAAGTAGCGCTTGGACTTGAGTCCAAGACAGAGTTCTTGGTGAATAATTTAAATTATGGGTTCGGTGACTTCTATGACACTGATAATTATTTTAAGAACACTATTGATACAAATCATAAAGTTCTCTTGATCGGATTCCACAATCTATACTATGCTGATTTTCACTTTATTGACCAGAGTTATGTAAAAAAAGGAGATATATTCTCATACGTAGCTACACAAAATGCAGAATTACCTGAAGAATATGGTGATTGGATTAAGATCTATGAAAATAAAACAACTCGCGTCTCGCTCTTTAAAGATCCAAAGGTAAAGAGACTTCAACTATGAAAAAATACCTTCAAATCCTGATTATTCTGTCTGGAGTTATTTTTGCATCGGGACAAGTTGGTAGGCTAAGTATCCAGAATGGCCTTGTATTTAATCTATTGGATGGCGTAGCTGGAGTTGGTGCTGGTATTTTCTTCTACAGACTGGTTCGTTCCAAGAAAATGCCCACGCCAGGGATTCGATATCTCCTTCTTTTTTCTGGTCTATCGCTCTTTGCGTTAATTATTCATAGCTTCATCTATGGCCTCTCAGCATTTTTTGTGGCCATCCTTTATCTTGTGCGACTATGTTCGTTCTGGCTTCTATTCTACTTAGTACGATCAATTTCAACCCAGAAACTATTTATAAGGAGGACACTACTATATGCTGGGATAGTGATCATAGTACTGGGATTTATTCAATATATTTTCTATCCTAGTCTTCGCAATCTCTTCTATTTAGGATGGGATGAACATCTTTTTAGAATGTTCTCAACATTTCTTGATCCTAACTTCGCGGGTGCATTTTTTGCCTTATTTATCCCATTTATTTGTGGGTTTCTCATTCAAGAGAAACGAAATATCCTGAGGATCAGCTATGTACTGCTAATGATGATATCGCTTGTCGCGCTCTACCTTACGTATTCAAGGACAGGGTTAATTATGCTCATTGTCGGGATAATTGCATTTTTTACAGTCTATGGAAGAAGGAGATATGCTGCAGTTGGGCTTGTGCTTATTTTACTTGGGTTCATACTCTTTGCAAATAAGCATATTGAGGGTCTTAATCCTCTGCGTATGGCCTCAACAGTTGCTCGTCTTGAGACAGTTCGTAATGGATTGAAAGTCTTTTCTCAGAATTCATTAATAGGTGTAGGATTTAACGCCTATAGATATGAGCAAATTCATCAAGGTTTTCGGCCAAGTGAAGTTGCAGAGGTAAGTCATGCAGACGCGGGTGTAGATAATAGCTACGTACTATTATTGGCAACCTCTGGAGTCATAGGATCAATTCTCTACGGACTTTTTGTCTATTATGCAGTAAGACAGTCATTGCGCGGAATGGATAGGTCAGGACGGGCTGTGGTCGTTTCTATGACAACGTCGTTTCTCGTTGGGGGATTATTCATAAATCTCTTATTTTACCCACCATTACTTTTCTTTATACTTGTTGTTTTGGGCACTACTCAGAATAAGTAATTTTAATTTGCTTTTGAGTCTTATTCCCAGCTTCATCAATTGATTCAACAGTGATAATATTGTCACCATTTTGCAATGAGAGATTGTAGGTGTAGCTCCCATCGCTACTAACAATTGCACGGAATGAATTGACAGTGACATCATTTGAAGGATCTGTTTTCCCGCGAATCTTCAGTGGATTATTATCTTTGTGGTAGGTTTCATCATTTGTGGGGAAGTCAATTGAGAGTGAGGGCGAGTTGGTGCTAAAAAGTATAGACATTGATTCCGAGAATTTACTCTCAGTGTCGGACTCTGAGCGCGCTCTTGCTTTAAATGTGTTCGAGCCCTTCTCAAGTTTTACATTCAGAAAGGCAAAAGATCTATCTGACTTGATGTCTGCTGATTTAATTTTGACGCCATTTCTATAAAGACTCACAGTCTTGCCACTTTCACTAAACCCGCTTACTGTGAGCGTTGCTTCATTTGTAGCTGAGAAAGTATCATCCAGTATTGGTGGTGTGAGTAGCTCTTGACTATTTGCAGTAGAATTAGTGTCTATGTCCTTTTTCTCAACAAGAAGACTAAATCCCACAAGGAGCTTGGCTCCGAAGAAAACAAGGGCTATGCCAAGAACAAAGATTCCTACTCCAATAAAGATCAAGTTCTTCTCTGTTTGCTGAATGATTCTTTTACTTCTGTGTGATCTTGCCATATGCTTTGAGCCGGTGATCGGATTTGAACCGATGACTTGCTCTTTACGAAAGAGCTACTCTACCAACTGAGTTACACCGGCAGTCTAATCCAACGTCCACAATATTGTAGAAAATTTG
>CAZHKZ010000011.1:0-22592 GCA_964533055.1 uncultured Gammaproteobacteria bacterium
GATAACAGGCTGATCGCATCCAAGCGTCCACAGCGACGATGCGGTTTGGCACCTTAAATAACATTGGGGCGCCTATGAAGTAATTCATAAGCTTGGTTCTTATATACACTGAGACGAAGTGGTATAGGGAAAAATTTACTAGTCAAAATCGGTGGACTCCACTCAGTTAGAGGGGACAATACCGAGGGAAGCGCATTCATTTTATGAATGTGCCCCGTATCGACTGATTCAAAGTAGTATCATTAATGGGCTTGTCAGCTGTAAAAGGCTAGGCAAAGATTCATAAGTCAATAGTTCCTGCAGATGCGGGAAACAGATGATGATACGAAACGATGAGATAGAAGGCTTCGCTACACGTAAGTGTGGCAATATATAGCCTCTATAAAAGACTAGCTCCTAGCGAAGGTTAGGATGAAGGTATAGTCAACGCTCTTGGTGACAAGAGGTTTAATCTATCAAGAATAGAGAGCGATGTCGGCTCATCACATCCTGGGGCTGGAGAAGGTCCCAAGGGTCCGGCTGTTCGCCGGTTAAAGTGGTACGCGAGCTGGGTTCAGAACGTCGTAAGACAGTTCGGTCTCTATCCTGTATGTTCGACGAGATTTGAGGAGGTTCGCCCCTAGTACGAGAGGACTGGGGTGAGGGAATCCCTGGTGTGCCAGTTGTTCTGTAAAAGCAGTGCATCGCTGGGTAGCTAGATTCCCATCGGATAACCGCTGAAAGCATCTAAGTGGGAAGCCGTCTCCAAGATTAGATTTCATGTACCGCAAGGTACGAAGACCCCTTAAAGATTATGAGGTTGATAGGCGGGCGGTGGAAGCATAGTAATGTGTTGAGCCTACCCGTACTAATGGTCAAGTAGTAGATTTTTTAAAAAAGACAAATTTTTTCCACCTTCAATTATTTCTTGAGGTAACTTAAGGAATGGTTGAGGGTACATCTCTTCACTTATTAAGAAGCTCTCTAGAGCGACGAAATCTTGAGCCTGTCGAAGGATCAAGGTTTCATCTTTAACAAGCTAGTTCCTGTCAAGCATTTGTCGGTGTCGCGAGCGAAGTGGTCCCACCTCTTCCCTTTCCGAACAGAGAAGTGAAACGCTTTAGCGCCCACGATACTGGTTTTTACCGGGACAATAAGTCGATGCCGGCGATTGCTTGCAAGGAACGGCAAGAAACAAATTTTCCCCCGCAAGGGGGATTTTTTGTGCCTAAATCCGTCTCCAGACCTCGTATCCGTAGACTTTTTCTTTGAATAGATAGTGCTTCTCAATATACTCTTTTGTTATCCCTGTTTTTATCTGATTCATGGGGTGTGTGAGAATAATTGGGACTTGCTGCTTATTAAGAGATTCAACTAATTGTCTTTCTAGATCTGCAGGAATTCCAGGATAGTCGAATCGAGTAGGGTTGGGCCGATCTAAAAAGAAATATGCCATCGGTTCATAATAATTAAGATAAATTTTCTCATCTTTCTTAATATTTTTATTAATGTATGTCGAGAGAATGTTAATTTCATCTGCTGTCCCTGGGTCTGTGAAGACTAAGATTTTTGGGTTGGAGATAAATACTTTTTGTGCCAAGAGTTCTGGTTTGAAGCGATAATAAGAGAAATTAAGCGAGGTATATAGGCCTATGGATATAAGTAAAACAGTTAACAGCAAACTTATTCTGTGTACAATTCCATTCTGCCTGAGAAGAATGATTATTGGAAGTGTTGTAAGCGCCAGAAGCGGCATAAGATGCACATAGTCGGTCACTGGTCTGATGCCAAATATCCAGAAAGCAGATGTAGCAAATGGCAGCAATAGTAGATCCCTATTTCTTTTCCAGGAGACAATGATTGCAGCAAGCGAGAGCCAGAATGGGGATGAATAGAGAAGTATTTTGGCAAGAATCCCTAAGTTCGATGAGCCCTGGAATAGCGGGGTATCAAGTGACTTGTCTAGGAAGATTCGCTCGAAAGTATGAGCGTACATGTTGTTTATGAAGGGGTGCAAAGAGTTGGTAAGGTGGAGGTAGCACAGGAAGACCCCAGCAATTATTAGAGCACCTTTTATGAATTGCCAGAGATGCTGTCTTTGTTTTTGTTGGAGAAAAGTGGGGAGAATGGCTAGGAGAAATCCCGCACCCAGATTTTGTTTAGTGAGTAGTGTGATGACGGTGAGTCCTCCAGATACTATATATGATCTGGTTGTATTTCTTAGATAGAAATAAATAGAGATGATAGCAATTTCGACTGAGAGCATAGATGGCCAAATAAAGTTAATATGCCCAGGTCCGAAAGTAGCAAATAGGAGAACGACAAGTAAGGATAAGAAATTATTTTTTAATAGTTTAAAACTTACTTTATAAAGACAAATACATGTTAAAGAACTTATGAGCAGAGTGAATAGTCTTTCTCCCAATACGCTTTGTCCAAAGACCAGAAATGCCACGACGTTGAGGAGAGGGGCAATTGGCGTGTAGACAAAATCAAAGTCTTTATAAAGAATTTGCCCACTTAGAATTCGTGACGCGCTATGTAAGATATATCCCTCATCAGGGAAAAAAAGTCCATGAAGACTGACGTATGAAAGATAGAGAAAGAGTCCTATCCAGGTTGCAGCATAGAGATACTTTTTCATGAGCGTATTATGCAAGAGTAGTAAGGTACTTACAAGTATTCTTGCGCAAAAACGGCTAGAGTGGTATACTGACTCAACTCTAATTATGAAAGGCGCAACACTAAATGGCTTCCTCAAACTCTAATTCTTCAACAGGCGCAGTCTCAATGGCTGACTTGATGGCGAAATCTTCTGCAGTTCCAATTGTTTCATTCAAGAAAGGCGACATTGTTAGCGGCACAATCAGTAAGCTTTCTAAAAAAGAAATTCTTGTCGATCTTTCAGCGAAGGGTCAGGCTGTTGTTCTCGAAAAAGAGCCACGTTTAATGCGCAATCTTCTCGCAAGTCTTGCAGTTGGGGATAAGGTAGAGGTCTCTATCCTTAATCCAGAATCAGATCTTGGTCAGCCAGTTGTGTCACTTCGACGCTTCATGGACAACATCACGTGGAAGAGGATTGATGAACTCAAGAAGTCTCAGGAGAAAATTGATGTTACCATCACTGAAGTCACCAAGGGAGGCTATGTCATCGTTACAAGTGATGGCATGAATGGATTCCTTCCTAACTCTCACACTAATTCTTCGCAGGGTACACTCACAGTTGGCAAGAACGTCCCAGTCTCCGTTGCTGACATAAATCGTGAAGATCGCAAGATTATTGTGTCTCAAAAGAGCAGTCTGACAGATGCTCAGTTCGCCTCCATTATGGCATCCTTGAAGAAAGGTGCTAAAGTCAAGGCAACTGTAAGTAATGTTACGACATTTGGATTCTTCGTCACCCTTGCACCAGATGCGTCAAAACCAGATGAGCTCATTGATGGACTTGTTCACATCTCAGAACTCGCGTGGACAAAAGTTGATGATATTTCAACGATGTATAAAGTTGGAGATAGTATTGATGTGGTCGTTGCAGGATTTGATAAAGATGCGCGAAGAATTGATCTATCTGTAAAAAGGCTTACTGAAGATCCATTTGAAAAGTTAAAGGAAAATTATCCAGTTGATAAGAAAGTGTCTGGTAAAGTTGTACGAACAGAAGATGGTAGCGTGATCGTAGATCTAGGTGATGGCGTAGAAGGAATTATTAAGAAAGAAAAAGTTCCAGCCGGAACTTCCTATGAGCAGGGGAAAGCTATTGATGTGACAGTGGTTGCTCATGACTCAAGGCGAAGAAGATTAGAATTGACACCAGTCCTTAAGGAAAAGCCTCTTATGTACCGTTAGTAGTAGCTAGTATAAAGTAGTAAGTATAAAGCTGCTTAATTCTCTATTCTTAATACTGTATACTATCTCCCATGGCTTCTAAGAAACTGAAAGTATCATTTGTCTGCCAAGAATGTGGATATGATGCTCCTGCATATATGGGCAAATGTCCTGAGTGTGGCAATTGGAATACTTTTAAAGAGTTTAAGGAAGCACGTATATCTTCATCAAGCATCTCCTCATCTATCTTGGCAGATATCCCTGAAAGACCACAGAAATTATCTGAAATTGCATATCAGGAAAAGCTGAGGCTTCAAACTAAAATACATGAGTTGAATAATGTTTTGGGTGGCGGGATAGTGGCAGGATCAGCAACGTTATTGGCAGGAGATCCCGGTATCGGCAAATCGACATTGCTGCTGCAGCTCTGTCTTTCCCTTGCTGAGGATGGAAAAAAAGTCCTTTATATTTCAGGTGAAGAGTCAGTTGAACAGATCAAGATCAGGGCGGATAGGGTACAGAGTCGAAAGAATAAAGTAGACAGTATAAGGCAGGGTAATTTAGATGGGCTACTTTTAATTTCCTTATCTGATCCAGATGCAGCCATCGAGCATCTTGCTTCAATCAAGCCAGATCTTGTCGTCGTTGACTCAATTCAAACTATGCAGTCTGCCAATCTGGAAGGCTTGGCAGGCTCAGTAGGGCAAGTAAGATACTCAGCGCTTCATTTTATCCGCGCCGCGAAAAAGCTACAGATCCCGCTCATCCTCGTGGGGCACGTCACAAAAGATGGCAATGTTGCTGGACCTATGGTGCTATCTCACATGGTCGATACAGTGCTCTTTCTTGAAGGCGAGCCTATGACATCAACTAGACTTCTGCGATCCTTTAAGAATCGTTTTGGACCTGTGGATGAGGTGGGTGTCTTCCAGATGGAGGAGTCTGGAATGACTGAGATCTCCAATCCAGAGCAGATTTTTCTCTCAGAGAACACAGCAACAGTTCCCGGATCTGTCCTTGTAGTGACGATGGAAGGGTCAAGAGCTTTTTTGGTAGAGATACAAGCGTTGGCAGTACGTTCATATCTTCCTATGCCACGTAGAGTCGTTTCAGGGCTTGATCAAAAGCGTGTTGAACTTCTCCTTGCAGTTCTTCAAAAGCATTGCAATCTTTCTGTCGAGACGATGGACATTTTTGTGAATGTTGCCGGAGGCTTGAAGATCTCTGATAGGGGAATAGATCTTGGAATTTGTCTTGCGATTTACTCAAGCATCAAAAACATCTCTCTAGCAAAGACTGTAGGAATTGGCGAAGTAGGACTTCTTGGAGAAATTCGCACAGTACCGTTGCTTGAGAAGCGGGTGAGGGAAGCTAAGAGACTCGGCTTCTCAAACGTTTTGACTGTTAACTCAAGCAAATTCCTCAATGCTATGTTACAATCTGTGGGTAAATAGCCTCAACATTTATGGCAACACAAAAGACAACATCAGCTGTGCTCGCAGCAAAAAAGACAAAAGTTGTTACTTCCTCACATAGAGAATACGACAATCCTCTCAGACTATCTCCAAAGCTGGTAGGTGCTCTGGCAGATGAAGTTGCGCGAACACTCGTAACTCGACTCCCAAGCATGATCCCACGCTCTAGATCACGATCTACTTCTCGAAAGAAGAAGTCAGTTGAACAGGGAGTATTCTTAGATACCTCAGCGATCATTGATGGACGTATCTTTGACCTTATTCACACAGGACTTTTGAATGGTGCAATTGTCATTACGCAAAGTATCCTTTCAGAGCTTAAGCATCTAGCAGACTCTCAAGATATGGTAAAACGAGAGCGTGGCAAAAAGGGTCTTTTTTATCTAGACCGACTTAAGAAAAGTAAGGTCATCAAGGTGGTAGTTATTGATGAAGATAATGAGAAGGGGCTTGAGGTAGGGAAGAAAATAGAGGTAGATGAGAGGCTGATCAGGATAGCTAAAAATCACAAGGGTAAGATCGTGACTTGCGATGCCAATCTTGAAAAGAAGGCCACAATAGAGGGTGTTACAACGATCAACGTAAATGTGCTTGCTAATGCATTGAAAGTTATTGCAGTTCCTGGCGAGTCTCTCCATATCAGACTTTTGCATATTGGAAAAGATGTATCACAAGGAGTCGGATATCTTGAAGATGGAACGATGATTGTGGTGGAAGAGGGAAGTCACTTGGTTGGAAAGTCTATCGATGTTGTCGTCTCGCGCGTTATTCAGACAGTAACTGGTCGCATCCTCTTTGCCAAAAAGATCTAATTTTGCCACTAAAAAACCTGCTTATATTCTCAAAAGAGGTAGGAATCCCTGCCCAAGACACCTACCTCATCTGAACTCATAAACAGGCTAAAGACGGTATAACTATGTCCATGTATCTAATAATGGATCATGAAAAATCCATCTCTGTCAAGAAAAACGACTACTTTTAGCTTCTGCTAAAAACCTTGACAAAGTATTACACATTTCTTATAAATGTACTTGGCATTTAGTTTTATTCCTGCCTGAAGGACTAACTGCCTTTTACCCTAAGAGCATTGCTTTACGTACCGAAATTATCATCTGAGTAGCGTGAGTGATGCTCTTTTTGGTGGTATCAGCCATAGGCTGATCATCCTCTGGATGAAAACACTCTTTCTACAATAGTCCTACAGGCACGGATAGCCCCTGATCTACTAACTTTTTAAACTGCTCTCTTCCCTGTCTAACCATCATTTCCCTCTGATACTGCGCCAATGTTTTTCGTCTTGTTTTTCTTTCCATATGAAGAAGTGATCGTATCAGTTGCATATTGAAGGAATAGTAACACAAGGTATTTACTCTGTCAACCTATAGCTATTTCATCATTAAAAACCCCTAGGCCTAGAGTTATTAACCCTCAAAATAGCCTGATATATCAAGCTAAATTAATTATCAAAAAACATGTGGATAACTTTTGGATAAGTAAAATAAGACAATTCGTCATTCTGAACTAGTTTCAGGATCTATGAATTGGGATGCTGAAATAAATTCAGCATGACAGCGTGGAGTGTGGGCTAGGCTGAGGGGCGGAATTTATTGTTGATTGGATGGAGAAGAGACTGAACTGAGATCTCTGATTTATAAACAAAGCGTGCTCGCAGCCAGAGCTTGGCGTGGGCAACTGCTTTTTTGCTCATAGTCTCGAAGTCCGAGCCTTGAACAAGCGTTCTGATATAGAGGTGCTGATTGAGGTTGGCGAACTGACCATATGGCAAGAGTTTGGCCAGAAGTGTTCGATAGATGACCGCATACTCTTGGGCCTCAAATTTAAGAAGATCCATAGGGAGAAGATATCTGTTGATCAGAACGCTCTCAAGGTGGAGTGAGTTCTGGGTGAGGAAGGTCTTGCTGATCGTCTCATGGTCTGTTGGAAGATCACTCTTAATCTGAGTTTTTGATTCAGGGTCTACAGTTATTACCTGAGTCCCAACCCCTGCAACTTTAGGATGGCGATTAAGGTAGAAGAGCTGTCTTTTGAGCTTATCTGAGGTAATGATGTCTGCTTGATTTACAAAGCCTAGGAATTGACCACGAGCCTCACGTAGTGCTCTATTTAAGGTCACTGAGAGGCCGTAGCGCTTAACATTACGAGAGATGATGAGTCTCTTGTCACGCTTTTTATATTCACGGAGTATTTTGTATGAGTCGTCTTTAGAGTTATCATCAATTGCGATCACCTCAAAATCAGGGTAGGTTTGTGCGAGAAGACTATCCAGAGTATCTCTCAGTGTGGCCTGAGCGTTTGAAACCGGCAACAAAAGGGATATAAATTGTGGTTTTGTTTTCATACGATTTTTGGCTTGAAGAATGGTGCAGGTGAGTTCCTAGGCAGTCAAGGCCAGAATAGGCAGGAGAATATGTAGGTAGGTGTTAACGATACCAATTTTAAGCTCACGTGTCAAGTTTTGAGGCTAAAATTAATTATTTATAGTTAATATATCTGCCTTTTAGTTCAGCAAATTGAGCGATATAGTGGGGTGGAAGTATGATATTTATTGGAGTGCCCCAGGCTATGACCCATGCCCCTTTTACGACCGTGCTCTCAGTTATGCGTTTTTCGTCTGTTAGGCCAGTCTTGGCCATGACCTCGCTAGCTGTATTCAGGCAGAGACTTCTATCCTTGGTGCAGTCAATGCCTTCGGGATAGATTGTTGCAGCCTTGGCAGTAAAGATACGAGTAGAGGAAGATGGCTTGAGATACTCATTTGTGAGCAGGTCGATATCCTCCTGGGGTATATAGCCGCATGCATCCTTCACTTTTTGGACATCAATTTTAAAGACATAGGCTTTTTTGCAGCGATTCTGGGCAAAATAGACAGCTGTCTCAAGGGAGCCACCATTCTCAGCACCAAGCGTTCTTTCAGTGAATATTTCAGGGGTTGGATTGTAGAGGTTGGGTGCGATTAAAAGAATTGCTTTGGCGAATGGTGAGTGGCCAAACGAGTCGTTATAGTTGGGGAAAAGAAGTCCGTTGAAAATTAAAATTGGGATTTGGATCACTAGCAAGAGGATAAGTAGCTGATCTTTCCAGCGACTTTTGGCTACAACTGTCGTTCCCAGAAAAAGAAGAAGAGGGATAAGAAAAAGAGAGTATCTATTTGGGCCATACCCTGGTGCGCCATGATTCCAGTTAGTGATGGTGGTATAAAGCACTGACGTGCAAATAAAGATTAGTATGAGTGGAATGAGGCCTTTCTTTCTATAGTGAATGATGCCAAGTACCCCAAAGATGAAGAGAACAGGTGCGTAGAAAAAGAGACCAAAGTTGGGATCAAAGAAAAGCTCAAGAGGTTTTTGGATAGTAAAGTTAGACAGGCCAAAACCAGCAAGCTTTGCAAAAGCTGTTGGACTATTAAAAAGAAAGAAATAGTAGGCGTTTGGGACAAGGAGAAGAACTGTTAGAAAAAGATTCTTTTTCTGGAGGCCATTTTTTTTGTATCCTATCGCAATTTGATGTAAGAGTACTGCGAGGGGGATTAGCAGGAGAGGCTGGCTTTGCCATGAGGCGATGGTCATGCAAAGAATTCCTAGAGATGTTCGACCATTCTTAACAAGGAATATGCTAACTAAAAGGAGACAGACTAAGAGAAGTTCAGGTCCTGGCCAGGTGATATAAAACAACAGGGGACTTGCGAGAAGTAGTAGCAGGAAAGGTATTTTTTCAGATTCTTGCTTGAAGCCATTTTTTAAGCAATAAAGTCCTGTTAAGAAAAGGATTGCTATATTTAAAAGTGAAAAGCTTAAGAGCTCATTCAGGTGAAAGACATGCAGTGCTGTTTGAATCGGAAGTGCCAGAATTGAGTAGAGGGGGAAATGGGTGGGGTAGCGTAAGTTATTTCTGCCCTCGAGGTAGTACTCTCCATTCTCTTCATAAATAGGGCCGATAATTTTTTTAATGACCGCTTTATCGCCCTCTTTGAGATCGAGTGTCGCATGTGCTGAGAGGGTTTGGGTGATCCCCAGATACTCCACGATATCTCCACCAATTTTAGGAGGATGTGTCAGGATTAATACAGCGCAAATAAGGCTGAAAAGACTAAGCCCGATGAGTGCTAGCGAATTTTTGCCCATACTTCCTTTCTATAAGAATATAACAAAATACATCCTGTCAGGCCAAAGATGAGTAGACCTGCATATTCCAAGAGTTGAGGCAGATAGATGATGACGATCTCCCCCTTACTGCTTGGTGAAATCGTCCAGCCATTCTCCCAATTGTTAACTTTTGTGTGCGGGAGTGGGGTGGCAAAAAGGAATGGGGCAAGCCTACTTACTGCAGTTGGCTTTTTGAGATGGTATGCCATCCAGCCAGGATTATATCCTTGAGAGAGCGTGATAAAAGTTGTTGCTTCACTTGGAGTCACCTCATATCTAGTCAGAGATTTTTTTATTGCTGAAACAGTTGTAGGAACTGCGACTTTTTCTATGGCTCCTTCTCTAATGAGTGAAATTTGCGTAAGGAACTCATACGGGATAGGTGTCGCGCTAAGAGAGAGGAGCTCGTTGCTACTAAGCGAGTCGTTATATGAGTTGCTCCCTAAGAGAAACGAAAGCCCGTTGTCATATGGATAGAGTGGAGGCAGGATAAAGTATGAAGTCTGCTCATTTTTGGCACCTGCAGCAAAAGTATAAATGTGACTTCTAAACTCTTGGTTGGTAAAAACATTCAAGACAAAAGGGAAGCCACTTCTATGTGTCGTCGTTGTCTTGAGGAGATAGCCGACTTGGGTTGAGAGATTATTGGCACGAAGGAGGATATATGAAGAGGCATCGGCTGCATTCGCCTGGAGTCTCTTTGGATCAGACTTCACTTTCAGTGAGAAAGACCCAGGGAGAGAGCTGTCATAATTGAGGGCCGATTCTTTGAAGCGATTGGCTGCAATTGGATCTGAGTATGTTCCTGCATCTTTTGGCATGAGAATACGCGCAGTAAGTGTGCCTCCTTTTTCTACATGGACTTTATGAACTGATGCGCTGCCTTGTAGTTGAGTTACTGCAAAATTAGCTCCACCAAGATAGGGATAAGAGGTAAGATGGATTTGGCTATACTCAATCTGCTTTTCTTTTTTCCGATCTTCATCTGTCTGGGATTCTAGAATCGCATGGAAGTAAAGTGTGTCATTTGGTCTGTTGGCCTCAAAATAATCAGTGAAAAGCGCAGGTGTTCTTGAAAATCCTTCTAGCTTAAGATCTTTCTTATTAAGGCATCCATTAGTGTTCTGACTAAAAATACAGTACTGAGGGAATTCATCGCTGGAAGATTTGTAGAGAAATGAGACTGCAACAAGCGATGAATCAATGAGATTGAGAGGTGTTTTGTAGACTGTGCAATTTGCTGTATCCTGTGCTTTAAGAGAAAGACTGTCAGAGGTGATAGCTGTTGAGACTTTAGCGCTTGACGATCTTTCGCCACAGTATTTGGCTTGGTTAAAGAGAGCCGAAGGCAGGTCTTGAGTAAGTGGTGAGTCTGCGCGATAGAGCCTGATGCTATTTGCATTATTGGCATTGATTACAGAGCTTGTGCCGAGTGGAATGAATTCATTGGGAAGATCTGAGAGCGCAAAGTAATCGGTGTTATTGATGCTTAGAATATATCTATGCTGAGGGGATGATTCGTTATCTAGAGTCACCTCAACACTTTTATCCGTAGAGGAGATCTCCTGATCTTTAATAAAGAATGTCGGTTGAATTAGCTTCATTCGAACTGTTACTGTCCCATCAGTCTCTTTTGCCTCAATACTCACTGGAATTTGTGCACTTTCTTTGCCAAGGGATGGAAGTGCTAGTTTGTAATCGCCCTTGGGGATTGGCACGCTGATATTGGTGAAGTCGCCATCTTCTTTCACCGCGAACGATCTCTCAGTAGTAGTTCTCTTTGTGAAGAGCGAGTCAAAAGGCAGGACAGTGTCTGGCGTATTGCTGCCTTGATACATCCCGCTAGTAAGAAAGAACTGATCATTATCAATCGTTTGACCATTTTTTATGGATGTCGAAGGTGGAGTTGTGCTGCCTAATATGTGTGCGACTGGTTCGTGTGCGAGATTAACCTTATAGATTCTAATAGAGTCTCCAAAAGTAGCATCAAGAGTGACTTTGGGATTGTTTCTCAAGAGATCTTCTTGATTAATTGCAAAGCGAAGCGAGTTGATGTTGTCAGCAAAAAGGAGACTGCTGTCATAAAGGACATAGCCTACCTGATACTTTTCCAAGATCGCATTAAACATCTTAAGATCTCTCTTCTGCAGAGCTAGGGAGAGTTCCCAGTAGTAGTTTTCATTTTCTTTGCTCCAGACATCAAATGCTCGATCGAGGATTGGCTGCTCAATGCCATACCAAAGGAATCCAGAACCACGAAGTCCCCATTTGTAGTAATACCATCCCCAAAAGCCACCCTGGGGGAGATTCATGATGCGTTCATTTTTATCTTGAAGTTCAAAATACTTAAAAAGGGAAAAGTATTCTTGAGGGATCGCTACTCTCATGGTAGGTGAGATGAACTTGCCCTGAAAGACTGGAAATGCAGTTAAGAGTATGAGACCGATTCCCAAGAGTGGAGCCACCAATGGTGAGAGATTCTTTTTTTCAAGCCAGCTCATGGCATAAGAGGTGAATAGTCCAAGTCCTACTGCAAAGAGAAAAACTATTGGTACGATGAATTTGGTAAACGGATTTCTAAAGATTTGATTGACAAGTGGTAAGGCGCGGAGAAGTGAGTTAATGATGGAGATGCCAAAAGTATTTGAGAGAAAAATGATGAGGCAGACTCCTAAGAGTGCAAGGAGCGGGAATTTATATTTTTTAGTTGTGAGAAGTCCAGTCATCGACCCCAGAAAAAGTACAATACCTGAGATATAGACAAAGATGGTGCTGTAATGCATTCTCCAGGCAGCCATCATGTATTCAAATTTGCCCGTAGCATCATTAAAGTCAAAAAAGTCGAAGTAAAATTCTTTAAGGAAAACGAGATTATCTATCGTGCCTCTATTTTTATTCATTTGGAAAAACTTTTCAGTCGCCATTTGATTTTGGATCGCGTCCTGTGTGACTGAGAGGTTGGTCAGTACAAAGTAGAGGTTGGGGAGTAGCCAGAAGGCATTAACGATAAAGATAGAGATTCCAAGAGTAAGAATTTGCCGTAGGTATGCTTTTGTTTTTTTAGCGTAGAAAAGACCTCCCAGAAGTGTCATTAGAGAAATAAGATAGACTAAAAATATGGTCTGCACATATGCTTGAGGCGTAGCTAGGATATTGATGCCAATAAAATAGAATAGATGTCTTTTTGTCGAGGTTTTGAGATAGAGAAGCAGTGTTGCAACTTCCCATGGGAAAAATCCCCAGAAAGTACTGTATGGCTCAAAGGGAACATAGAAATACTGGATAGTGCCTAGGTTGAGAAGATAAAAAATGCTACCAGTCAGGCCTGCGAACTGTCGCTGCATCCTGGTGGTTCCCGGCTGGATGATATGCGTGATAAGGAAATAGATGCCACTCATTCCAACAAAGAGCATCAAGAAGTGATAGAAGTAGCGTAAGAATGAAGTAGGCATGAGAAGACTCATGATCCACAGGAAGACTTGACGAACAAGATCTGAAGCGTGAGCCATCCCGCCTAGCAGGCCTACACCTTGGTATTCTTGCCAGACAGCGTCAAAAGATCGTTGGATATTAAGGCCAAAGTTAAATTCTGGATGGAGATTGTCCCAGCCTGTTAGGTATGTGCCCTTTGTATAATTGGTGGCAGCAACTATTAGAGTGAGTCCTAGGATCGCAAGGTATGGCCAATAGTTGGCAAGGACTCTCAGGACTTTAGGAAAATATCTCTTCATAATACCTACTTCCTATTGTACCCCAAGAGCGCCTTTTCTTGAGAGTTTTTTCAAGTGAGGAGACAGAGTCTTTGAGGACCCTGTTCTTTAAGAGAGCAGTCACGCTATCGCCAAGATGTTCTGGGTCAAAAATGAGAGATGATTTATCGATCCCTTCTTTTTCAATAAGATCTTTGATGTCGCGAGTCTTAAAGAGAGGAGAGAGAGCTCTCGATATGAGGAAAGGCTTTTGCGCACTAATCACAAATGAGAGTGGCCCTGATGAGGACATGAAGGTCCTGTATGGCAGAATGCACACATCGCTTGCAGCAAAATAGCGGGGAATATCTTCTTCTTCTACAAATCCAGTGATGATAGCCCCAGTTCTATCTGCCTTTTCCTTGACCATCTTAAGATACTTTTTATAGAAGGGCTTTTTAAGGTGATTTGGGTTGGGCCCACCAGCGATTATTAGGTGAGGTCGCCTGTCTTCCGGGATCTTCTCAAATGCATCAAGAAGGCTGTCTGTGCCTTTATACCAGGCAAGATAGCCAAAGTAGAGGAGAACTGGTCTGTCACTTGGTATGCCGAGCTTCTTTCTGGCTGATTTTTGATCAAGAAAGTCGAGATCCTCAACGCCATGTGGTATCACGACGACCTTTTTAGCGTCTGTGATCTTTGCTAGCTCCTCTTTGAGATACAAATCAAAAACAATTGTTTTGTTGGTCATAGTAAGAATGATTTGGTAAAAAAGCTTGAGGAGGAATGTATAGACAGCGGTAAGTGGACTATGCTCTGGAAGATTGAGTTGTCCGTGCACATCGCTAGCTGAAGTTATAACCTGATGAAGAACTGTAGTGATTTGCATGCCCTTTATCTTTGCTGCAATAAGAAAGAGTGGGGTAAAAAGGAGTTGGAGTGGTCCGCCAAACATGGCTAGCTCAAGCTCCAGCAAGAGCGTTTTGTCATTTGAAAATAGAATATGTTGGAGAATTGAGAGCTGGCTTGGGAGACTATTTCTTTTCCAGATTCTTTTGACACCGATTTGTCCATCTTGGTAGTCGGGGGAGGAGGGTAATTTTTCAGCAAGAACCGTGATGGATAAGTCCTGATCAGATTTTGCTAGAGAGGTGAGAGTGTTTTTGGTGTACGTCGCAACGCCCACAACAGCTTTATGATGGGTAATGCCCTGGGGTGGATAGCTGCTTATAACAAGAAGACTATGTTTCATAGTACTTCTTTATTTTATCAGGTTAGAAGAGCTTGAGTGAAGAGCAGTTCTTGGCTGCAATAAAGCTGCAAAATATCGTTTGAGGCGATGATTCCAGACGATGAGGCTAAGCTCAATAAATGTGCTCATAATAGCAGGAATAAGTCGTACTTTCGTTCTTTTATCATTCGCCCAAAGCACAGAAATCTCCTGAATTTTGAGTGAATATTTGGAGGCAAGATGGACGATCTCTGCATCATATCCCCAGCGATTGATCATGCTATCAGCAAAAATAAGATCCTTTGCAGACTTTGAGAATGCTTTAAATCCACAAGTAAAGTCAGTCACGTTGCTTGAAATAGCGATCCGAGTAATAAGCGTAAAGCCTTTGCCCATAAGCTCTCTGTGAAGTGGTTGGTGTTTGATCACAGTAGAATGGCCATTTTTGCGTGTGCCAATGATAACTGGGATATTATTCTTGAGTGCTGGTATGAATTTTTTTAATTCTGTCAGTGGGGTGGACATATCTGCGTCAAAAAAGAGCGCATAGTCGCCACTTGCCTGTAGCATGCCTTGCTTGAGGGCAAAGCCCTTACCCATATTCTGAGAATAGGTGAGTAGCTTAATAGTATATTTCTTACTCAGGGGGGATTTCTCGATAAGCCTTGCAGTCTTATCTGTTGAGCCGTCATTAACAAAGATGATTTCTTTGAGGGTTAGGCCACGAGGAAGAGAAAGCTCTTTAAGAGCCTTAAATGTGAGGTCAATTCTATCCTGCTCATTATAAACGGGGATGACAAATGAAAGTGATATATTTTTCATAGTTCGATTTTCGTTCTCCCTTGGAGGAGATACTCATCAGTTCCGCTATGCGGAAGAATCGAGGTATACAGGAGGCTGGTCGGCCCCCCGTATACCCGTGTAGATCCCATCGCATCCGCCGGTTGGCGGAGATGGGGGAACAAGGGTCAGGGAGTCTGACCAGGTGAAAGTGTTAGGCAGAAATGCCCCGTCCGCATCCCGTTTCACCGGGAACGAACCAAAGCGTACCTGCTCCGTAGGGTGGCACCATTACGGTTGACCCGTAGATGCCTTGTTCGGTCATGTGCTCGCAGCTGTGGCCGGTGTAATCCAGTCTCCAGCCTGCGGGAACTTTGACTTGCCCGGAAACGTCTCGGAAGCCCCATCCGTTGCTTCCAACGGGGTACCAGTTGCTTGCGGCGCCGCCAAACATTTCGGCAGCAGCGACATTGTCCTTTGGATATTCTCCAAAGTTGGCTGGTGGGTTGCTCCGCGATGCATCTTGACTCGGGCCCTGCGTGGGCTCGGGAGTCAGAGGTGTCTGAGTTGGAGCAGGGTTCCCGCCACTTGCGAGACCTGCGATTTGAGTCTGCAGAGCCTCGATTGTGGCCTGCGCCGGATCGACGCTTGCAGTAGCTGTGGTAACAGCGCCTGCTTCTGCCTTTCGATCTTTGATCTCAGCGCCTCTGTCTTCGAGGGCGGCAGCGATCAAGATTGCTCCAACGATGACAGCGAGAAGGATGAGTGCGCGTTGCATGTTAATTCTCCTTAAAATATTGATTCTGTAGGAGGCAAAGTTGCCGCCTACCAGTTAGCTTTCCATATTCGTCTCACGATTCCGGGCCTAGGGGCCTCGGGGGGTGTGCGATGTGCTCGTTTAACCTCTCTCCTTTGCAGGAGGTCGGGGTCAGCGAACATGATCTCGATCGCAGGGTTCGGATTGTCCCGATTGACGGGAGCTCCTTTGAGTGGTCGTTGTCCGACAAATGTGTCTCTCGGCAAGCCGGAGGCAACATGTCTGAAGGACCGATTGCGATCGAAGTTGATCCCAAATGAGCGGAGTTCGATTTCCGCGTCGTCAGGGTCCATGTTGGAAAGATCTGGCATGGGAACCATGCCGTCGTCCGGTGTGACTGTAGGCTCGTTGAGCCTGAAGTTGACGGTCGACCCCTCATCGGCTTGTGAGCCGCCTCGGGGAACTTGTGCACTAACTCCAGGATCTCGGTCATTGTCAGTTGTAACACTGACTGTTCCGAGTACGAACCCTTGATCTTCGAGAATTTGCTCCGCCTGCCTCCTGGTTGTAACACCAAGAGAGCGAAGGTTTGGAACCTCTCGTTTTGCCATGACTATTTCTTCCTTCTACTAGTACGCACACGATGTGCATACTCGAATTGTTCTGCAAGGTGCCAACGTGGCCCCTGCTATATTGGGCGCGTGAGCGCTGAATAAAAGGGGATTGGAGGCACCATGTAACACTTTTTAACTTAGTATTCAGGTGCCGACAACACATACGATGTCTTTGCGTCTTATCATCCCTGCCCAAGATAATAAAACAACATCGTATGCTGTGACGGCACTTGAAGTAAGTTTTTTCCTGTATACCTTGTTAATGTGCTCGTATTTAAGGATTTAGCCCCAAATACGAAAAAACCCGACTTGTGGTCGGGGAGAATAGTTGGGCAAATGGTCTTTATGATAGGCAAGTTCCAACTATTTTCTCCGACTCTCACTTACGTGAGATAAGAATCACAAAGTTGGTGTAGTGTAGCACATACTATAAGACTTGTCAAGTTAAGTAGCAAGGATAGATACGAATATAAATAGGAGAAAATAGATAGTTATTATGGGATTATTTTATGCAGCCGGTAGCGGCACATAGTACTTGTAGAGGCTAGGGGAGTCGCCTATGGCGACGTTAATTTGAAAAAGTCGTATCTAGGGGCCGATTGGGCCGAGGTCGAACCCCTAGATACGATTAAGGGAGATGCGCTAATGCATCGCCGACAAGCTGGTATTCAGGGTCCGGGTCCCATTCTAACAGTTGTCAGCAAAGCATCAGCGCAGGTAGCAGTCTACTGGTCCGCGGCAGCGAGAGTCTCTCGACAATCGCCTTCCGGTGGCCAGAAGGTGTAGAATCCTGGAGTGACCAGGTCTCCGCCTGACAGCTGTGGGCCGTCAAACTGAGCGATCCATCCATCAGGGACAGTCGTTTCAGTCTCGACTTGAACAACGACGCCGAATCCGGCTTCCTTGTTGTCGATCGTCGCGGTTTGATCCTCCATGACTGTCCATTTCATCTTCTTCGCCAGGTCGCGTCCTGTCATGCAGGTTTCATCGCCAGTGGTTGAAGATGCGGAGCTGTCGGTGGATGATGTCGCATTGGTAGCGCCCGGGTCGAACTTGTCGCCCTTTTTGGGCGGGTTCGCGTCATTGTATGGATAGTAGGTCAGCCGGGGACCGGTGACAGTCCCATCGCTGGCGCGAACGGTGTCGTCGCAGTCTTCGGGCAGATCGCCCTCAACTGTGGTATTGCCGCTGTAGGTGTAGCCGCAGCTTGGCTGCGAGCCGTCGATTGCACCATGGCTGGGGACTGTCAGCGTGACATTGCCGCCGAAACCCTCATTGGGTCCCAAGACGACGAAGCCGTCGAAAACAGCCTCAGCTGTGGTTTTGCTGCAGCGGTACTCATGGGTAGTTATTCGACTCGTTTCGACTCCCGCGAGGGAGGCGCCGAGTTCCTGAACACCCTTCGTGTTCTGCGGAAAATTGGCCTTGAGCCAGCCGCACTTTGCCGTGGCGAATTCCTGGCTACCGGGCGCGTCTGCAGCCTTGGCCATTCCCGCCGAACCGGCGAGAAGAGTCATGATGATTGCGAACGTTCCGAGAGCTGACAACAACAAACGTTTCATTTTTTCCTCCCGAGAGTGATACTTCTGAGCGCAAGCGCGCTCAGATTCTTTCGAACTTGAACGAGACCTGGTCATAGGCACCACCCCTTTCTTGGTGGTTTATAAAAAACGGACAATTGCTGTGGCTCATTCCCTAGATCGCTATCCCGTGTGGGAGAGCAGTCTGGGGTAGGAGCCACATATCGTCCCACCTCTAAATGAGATGCGAGACAGTATGTGACTCCAAATTGAGCCTACTTTTTGATTTCTGTTAGAAATCCTAGATACGATGTTAAAGTTCTATTCAACAAGCTTTCAGTCTCCGCATTGGAGAATTAGGCCTATAGAATATCCATCGTAGATGGAGAGGAAAGTAAAAGCGTGGAGTAGGGGTAGGTTGGCTTTTAACTCTTCTCTCCAGCCGCGAGGTTATTTAGCTGCTTTCTTTCGTAAGACGAGCCCAGCTGCTGCTGATGGGATAAGGCCGATCAAAGCAAAGAGCTCTGGGCCTGTTTTAGGAGTAGAAGTCGTAACTGGTGCTGGGAAGACAGAGAGTCCACCCTTTGTTGTAGTAGCAGTTGCGTGTGAGATACAGAATGAAGCTTCATCATGTGCTGAAGCAGCAGATGAGTTCATATCTACTTTGTTAGTAGTGCAGATGACTCCCTGATCTACTGGAAGCGATGTATTATCAACTACTGTAAGTGAAAGGTCAAAAGTTTTTGACTCTCCAGGATTGAGCTTGTCTACATTCATAGTAACTGTATTTCCACCACTAAGACCTCCCTTTGTTGCTGGGAGCTTTGTGTACTGTGGGATGATGTCAGTTACAACGATGTTAGAAAGACTAGATGTGCTTGAGTTGGTAACAACGATCTTAAATGGCACTGTTTGATTTGGTGCATACTTAGCGTCATTTGGACCAAGGTTGTCAACGAATTTCTTAGTAGATGGATTTTGAACAGTCTTGTCTACAACTACAGTTGTAGTTGAAGGACAATTACTTGTTCCGTACTGAGTTTGGCAATTTGTACCATAGTCTGCATGTACGACTGAAGCGCCTGCGAACAGGGAAGTAGTGATAGCTGTTAAAAGAATAAGCTTTTTCATAATGTGTGAGCCGGGGCTCAGGATCAACGGACTATATCATATAGCTATAGGACTTGTCAAGCGTTTCGGTAATCAACCGCTATAAGCCTATGAGAAAGTTTGATGATGACGTATATACTGTCATTCAGGCATGAATTAGCAAAAAATGACAAAAAAAGGAGGGTGCCGTACGAGACGACACCCTCCAGGGATGTTTGGACACTAAGGTAGGAGCTAGCTCTGGAGAGCCTGCTCCTGAATGCTGATATACATTCGTTCGCGGCTGCTCTTGCAGCGAGCGTTGAACAAGCTTCGTCGTTTGTTGATGTTGGCATCTGCCAGCATTAGGCCGATGAGGCCAGCGACGATCGGGAATACGACTTTGAAGAACTGCATCTCACTCCTCCAGGGCTCACTGACGAGCACTACGATCCCTATGACGAAAAATGCTTCTGCCCAGATTGGGGCAATCGACAATTTCGATGCGGGTTTCGTGGTCTCAGGCGTGGCTACCTGGCGGGTGGTTTTGGTCGTGCTGATGTCTACGAATCGGTAGCGCTTGAGAGGCGCAGGTCTGTAGGCATCGAGTCTCAGAATTTGATCTTCTGGGAAAACTTCCATGGATTGCTCGCTGTTCCTTTTCGTGAGGGTTTGTCAGTCGAGCGGGATGATCTACGAGGGCGCGGGCCCAGTTGGCTTGTTAGGCCAGAAAACGTTTGATCTCCTGGTAAAATGTCTCGGATGGGCCGAGATCCCTCTTCCTCTCGAAGAATCCATGGATGTTGCTCTGAATCGCAGGGATGGTCACCCCTTTTCTATTGGTGGGTTCCCAGACTCCCTCTGCGATTCGCTCAAGTAGAATTCCTGAGGATATCATGATGAGCACAATTCTACGCTCTCGATCATGATAGAGAGTAACGACGAGATTCATCTCAATCCTCCTCTGGTTCCTGCACTGGGGCAGGAGGTAGAGATACGATCCTCTGGAGCTCTTCCTTGCTATAGGAGGTCACTTTGCGAGGTTCGCCATACTCGACCTGTGGGCCGAGTTCGATCTCGCCTCGATCATGCCGAAGGTTTCCGAGGAATTCGAGCTCGGTATGTCTGGAGAATATCCAGACCTCACCGCTTCTAAAGAAGATTTGATCAGGTGTTTCTGGCTTCTGATAGATCACGTGAGTGATCACGTCAGGATGACCAAAGGCTGTCTTTTTTACGACAACTGCACCTGGTTGTACGTCATGCATCTTCATTTCAAAATCCTTGTCTGAGGAATATACCTCAAGAAATGCGATCCATGCATCTCAAATGATGCCGGCAATCGGGCACCCTTATGCAAAGCAATTCCTGCCCGAAATTACTTCTAAAGAGTACCCGGTGGCCGACATCACATAAATGTGTATCTGATGTATTCCTTAGCGCCTTGTTAAGGAGCTTCGCTTTGTGAAGCGACGCAAACCCTTGTAGAAGCGCTCTTGTGACGCGAGGATGTAAACCTCGGGAGCAAGTAAGCTTCTAGCGGGGTTAAAGACCTCTCTCTTATCAGCTCTCGACTATCCCAATGGACACTCGACACCTGACAGCAGGGCAGTCATTATACTAAATCTTTCCTATCTACGCATATTTCCATATGTGGAGGTGGGAAAAAGGCATTCAAATAGAGGTCTGGGGTGCCCGAAGGCGCCCCAGACGTGGGTAGAGTATTGGACAAAAGTCCAAGTTGAGTTTGGCACTCGATGGTGCCGGGCGGGATGATCAAGGCTTGACCAACGCGCAAATCGCGCTTCTTGTCGGTCGGACCGATCTGACCATCAGTGGTGACTGCTGACCATCCTTTTGGGAGGTTGGTCGCAAAGCCAACAATGACTTCGCGACTGCCATCCAGGCTTACGCCTGGAAGTACTTGCCACTTGGCATTTCGCGTCTTCGCGATCTCCCAGACGGGCATACAGCGCCCATCCAGGTTTGGATAAAAATGTCCGAGCCCGAAGGCGCAGGCGATGAGCGCGGCTATGAGGCCAATCGCCACTATCGCGCCAATGATATTTCTCATTTCAATTCTCCTTCTTGGTACGTTATTACTTTGCGCACCACGCGCAAAGAGTGGTACCAGCTGCTGCCAGGTGAGCAGGAGTCATGTAAGAGCGACATCCATGTTCACATGCAGGCAGAAGCTGGTACCAAAAATTCTAAATGAATGCCTTGTTAAAGTACTGCTCGCACCTGCGAGCTTCCATTATTTAAGTGACCGCGTTCGACGCGGTTAAAGATCTTAAGAACTAAAAAAGACAGATCGGTTGCGCATTTGCAACGTCTCTGCCTTATTGATATTCGGGCAGAATAGAGGAGATACTATCAAATATTATAGGACTTGTCAAGTGATACTGCTAGCTACAAAAACATTAAGAGATGTGATTAACAATGCACTATAAAATAAATCTAAACAATGATAATTGAACCCAAAATAGATTAGTAGAAAGTAAGTGTTATAAGGATAGTTAGCCAGCCGCTAGCGTTTATACCTTTTGTGGGTGAATATGGCTGACGCCTATAGCGTCGATTACTGGCCTATAGCGAATGGCAAATAGCTAATAGTTGACCGGAAACCGAGAGCAGAAGACTGAAAATAAGCATGTCGTAGTTAGGTAGGAGGGCGCCGGTGGGGCGCCCTCCTGAGTGAGAGAAGGAGTGCTAGGCTTTCGGACCAGGCATCGCGAATCTGGCTTGTTGGGCCAAGAGGCGCAAAATCTGACGCATGTTGTCTCGATACTCACTTGGGACTGCTTCGTCCTGCAGGAGATCGAGGATCTCTCCGATGACTGGCTCACTAGCGAGCAGACTGCTGACATCTCTCGGGAGAAATCCAGCCGCCGCCAAAAGCGAGTCCAGTTGGGGCTGTTCAAGCTCCAAAGCCTCACCGAGTCGATCAACAGCTTCCCGGGTGGGCATCCGCGCTCCCGATTCCAATCGGGAGACATAACTGTGATCAAAGTCAGATCGCTCAGCCAGCTTGCTCTGCGAGACTTTGCGCTTTTCGCGCAGACTCTTCAGCAGGGCTCCGAAATCGGTGCCTCCGTGAACCGGAGAAGGATAAGTTCCTGCTTTGGGTTTTTGGACTCCAAGAGTCCCTGTGGTTACGGTTGCTACCATGAATTGTTACTCCACGTTTCTTGGCCTTTGCAAGCAAAGGGTGAGGTCAGAAGGCGAGTCTGGCGCGTGCCAGGACCCTTACTGTTCTGCCTCTGCGGGGAGGCTCTATTGTGAGCGCTGAAGAACTCCTTTCTTTGGGTAATTGGTGTGAGTTGGTGGTCCAACCCCGCTTAGCGGGGAGGGCGGGCTCCACGTTGTCACTACGACAAGTTGTAAACGTTCTCTAGAAGATACTGTTCCATGCTGATTTCTCTGCAGGAAAAGTATCCGATAGTGCGTGAATTGTATCTAAAATGAGG
>CAZHKZ010000011.1:22692-27596 GCA_964533055.1 uncultured Gammaproteobacteria bacterium
GCAAAGAAAAACCCCTGCCTGGTCAGATGACCAAACAGGGGTGGAAATAGGGATGGCGCGAGCAAAGCGCAGATTAAGTCCCTTCTGGGATTATCCACTTGCTCGCGCTGGGAAAAAATGTGCCGGCTAGACCGTTGGAGCTTGCGCTCTCAGATCTGGCCGACCGGATCGGCCGCTAGCTCGAGCTCGTCGAGCTCTGGCCGCTGGAATCGCCGGCGTTGTTCTCGCCGAGGCTTCCGCCGTTGTTCGAACCAATCGATTGGTCGCCCAGAGGCTTCTCGCCGGCTTCGGGGGTGACGCTTGGGCTATTCGAATCCTGGTTGAACCATTTCATTTTTTTACCCTCTGGCAGTGCTCGTATGAGCAGATCTGTTGGTCTCCCACCGATTGTGGGATCCTTGCGATCTGCATTTGTTGAGCCTACCTTACGCCCTCCTCGTCAGTGAGGTAGGGGCGAAAGTCAGGCTCAACATAGAGCACATCTGTAAAAGTTCAATCTTGCTTATAAACGCAATGTTTAAAGCAAGAAATGGATAATAGCAAAACCTATAGCATATGTCAACAGGGTGAAATAAGGTGATTAGTAGTGGTTTGGGGGAAAAGAAAATTGACAACAAATGAGTGTCACGAATTTGTGACAGCTTAATAACTGATCAGAAAAAATAGAATTCTACGGATAACCGCAAATGGTTAAAGAGAATATATCTCCTGGCGAGTGTTTATTGGAACGGAACTGGGTGGGGCAAAGCCCCACCCAGCAGAAAACGGATCGATCGATTACGACTCGCGACCATGTCCGGCGCCGGCGACTGCGATCTCGGAAGTGAGAGCATGCGGTGACGTGCCAGGGGCGACGACGTCGAGCGGATGAGAGCGAGTGCGATCATCGAGGCGGCGACTGATCTTGGCGGCGTCTTCGGTCGGATGCTTGGTCGAAGTTCCTGTGACAAAGTGTCGCATTGTGTTTGCTTCTCCAGCTGTGCGCAGAATTGCGCGTTCCAACGTCAAGTGTTCTGCTCGAAAATTTTGCGTCTGCAGCCTGTAGCAAAGTGCTACATACGAGCTGCGGTGTTGCCTAGTCCATAGGCGTTTTCCTCCTGTGCCACTGGCACAATGTACGGCGAAGCCGTCGTGTAGAGAGAAAGACGATCGCTTCTGGTAGAAGCGTGTCAAATGCAAATCAGAGCCAACGCTCAAGAAGAGAAAATATAGTATTTTCTTCTTCAATCGCTCGAAAGATGTTCATCTTGAGCGTCGGCTCTCAATCTCGATCCTTTTAGAGATCGGAATTAGGAGCCTGGACGCTCAAGAGTGGAATGTTTGTTCCATCATTTGTTGTCTTATTAAAGGTCTAAAAAATAAGAAAAAAAGCAATCTGTAAAGATTGCCTTATCTTAGGCAGAGAATACACCCGTGTCTGGGGTCTGTCAAGAGGTATTTCTAGGCATGAGGTAATTCATTGCGAAAGCGAGTTCTTTCCAGTATTATTATACCTATGGCATCATCTATCAACGAGGCCGAAATCGGATCCGAGAAGAGGGTAATCCTGGAGATCAAGACGTCACGTTCCAGTGAGGAGACCCCGGAGGCGATGAAGCAGTTCCTGACAAATTTAACCAATTTGCGCTTGCGTCATATGCTCGTGCGCAAAAAAGGTGTGCCAATCAGTCTTGAGATGGTGGTCCTGAATCAAGTCATTAATTTCTATATCACAGCTCCTGCAGAGTTCCAGTCTTTTATTGAAAGTCAGCTCGTATCGCAATATCCAAAGGCTTCAATCCAAAAGGTGAGTGATTATCTGCCTGAGATCCTCAGTAATCCAGTCACACTTTCTTTGGGCCAGCTCAAGCTTGAGCATGATTACTACTATCCAATTCGAACTACAGCTGATTTTAAAGAAGTTGATCCACTCTCAAGTGTGATCGCAGCACTCTCCAAGAACCAAGCATCAGATAAAGTCGTTATCCAGTATCTTTTGTATCCTGTCTCAAATAGTTGGCAAAAATCTGGAAAGAGTAAGGCCAGCAGTAAATCGGTAGACTCAAGTGGGGCATCTACCTCAAATCCATATGCTTCAATGATCGAGCAGAAAGTCGCACTCCCGGGATTCAAAGTTGCTATGCGCGTAGCTGTAAATGGGGAGTCCAAGGCTCGCAGCTCTCAGTATCTTCTAGAGATCGCAAATACTTTCTCATCATTTAACAACCCCTCTGGGAACAATCTACGAATCAAAAAGCCACTTCTATGGCAGCAGGATAGGCTTAAAAGCGTGATGTTGGCTCGGTCCAGATCTTTTATGCCAAGTCATCAATATCTTAACGTAGACGAGCTCTCAACGCTTTTTCATCTCCCGACGATGAAGTTATCAAATATTCCTAACGTATCTTGGCAACAGGTGATCCTCTCAGATGCTCCTGGAAATTTGCCAGTAGCTGATGGAATGACAGAGGAGGAGAAGGACAATGCTAACTTCTTTGCTCGTACACAGTTTCGTAATAAGTCTACAGTCTTTGGTATCAAGACGAAGGATAGGCGTCGCCATTTCTATGTGATTGGGAAGACAGGCACTGGAAAGTCGACACTGATCGCGAATATGGCTATCAATGATATGCGACAAAGGCGTGGCTTTTGCATTATCGATCCGCACGGAGATCTTTGCGAAACCGTGATGGACTATGTACCCTCATATAGAGTTAATGATGTTATCTATCTTGATCCATCAGAGAAGGAATTCGCTTTTTCACTTAATCCATTTGAAGTGAAAGATGAGGCTCAAAAAGAGCTTACCATTTCAGGTATTGTAGCTATTTTTCAGAAGATCTTCGCTGACTCATGGGGACCACGTCTTGAATATATCCTGCGTAACACGCTTCAGAGTGTCATCGAGATGCCAGATGCCACTCTACTTATGGTGCCTGAGGCGCTCTCAAATGCGACATTTAGGCGCAAGATGATCTCTCATCTGAAAGATCCGATTCTTATATCATTCTGGGAGAATGAATTCGAGAAGATGACCGACAAGCTGCGTATCGAGGCCATCTCGCCAATTCAGAACAAGGTGGGGCAGTTCATCTCAAGTACTGTTATTCGAAATATCATTAGTAGTCCTAAATCGACTATCGACCTGCAAAAAATCATGGATGAAGGGAAAATCGTCCTTATGAATCTCTCCCAGGGTAAGTTAGGTGAGGATAATGCAGCACTTCTTGGGGCAATGTTCATTACGAAATTCCAGCTTGCTGCGATGAATAGAGTCTATTTGGCTGAAGAGGATCGTAAAGACTTCTTCTTGTATGTGGACGAGTTCCAAAACTTCGCTACCTCCAGTTTTATCAAGATCCTCTCAGAGGCTCGAAAGTATAGGCTAAATCTCTTACTGGCCAATCAGTATATAGGTCAGATCCCTGAAGATGTGCGCCTGGCTATTTTTGGAAACTGCGGTACGATGATGTCCTTTTTGGTTGGCGCAGGAGATAGTCCATATCTGGCTAAAGAATTTAGTGAGCGATTTAAAGAGGAAGATATCTTGGCTCTAGCTAACTATCAGTCAATAACAAAGATGATGATTGATGGACGCACCAGCCCGCCATTTATGAACTTCACATTGCCACTGCCAAATAGTGCAACTCAGAATAGAGAGAAGGTCATCCAGGCATCTCGTGAGCGCTATATGAAGCCAGTTAAGACTGATCAAGTGGAGTCATACAATGAAGTTGGGATCCGAGAGAAGGCAGAGCGAGAGTCGGGGGTGCCAGCAGCTCCAAGATGGGAAGATCAGCATAAGGATCTGGAGCCTATTAAGAAGTCAGAGGTACCTCAGTCTAGTAAATCGACAGCTCCAGCAAGGCAGCATGAGAGTAGGCAGGTAATACAGCATCAGCCAAAGGCTGATCGTCCTTTGGACCAAGCTACTAGTAGGCCAATGGGTCAACATCGTCCGACTGAGAAATCTCCAATACACCATCAGTCTGAGCAGCCAAAGCCCCAGACTAAAATTACCACAGGATATACCTCATAGCTAGGATGATTTCTTTCTGAGGTAGTGTCCTAGAAGTCCAGCTGGTATGAGCCCAACTAGCGCAAACATTTCAGGCCCAGTTGAAGGAGCCTTCTGCATTTGATTTGAAGCTATTGGTGAAACGATTGGGAGTCCGCCTTTTGTTTGAGCTGGATTTTTAGGTGTCTGAGTTGGGAATGTCTTAGCGACTACAGCCCTCTCTCCAAGGTCGACACAAAGCATTGAGTTATCCTGACTTGTCTTCTTGTTTACAACTGCAGTAGCTACATTGACGGTGCAAAGTGGGGCATTGCTCTTTATGATGTCATCTGTTGTGGCTGTGAGCACTTGGATGGTAATCTTTCTTACCTCCTGCGGCTTAAGGGTGATCTTTGTTGTAAAAGTATGGGTTTTGACATCAAAAGTGCCGTTACCAGTCACAAAGGTAAGGAAATTCTGTGGGAATACATCTGAGACTACGACGTCTTTTAGCTCTTTATTTGTCTTATTGGTGACATAGAGCCTAAAAGCTGTTGGGGTATTTGGGGTATAGCGAGTGTCTTTTTGGGTGACGTTCTCAACAAAGTCATTGTCTGTAAATACTGCGCCATTTGTGGCAGCAACTTTAGGACTGAGTACCTTTTTATTAATAGTAATAATATCTGACTGTTGGCAGGTAGGACCACCACCAAAGATAGGTGAGCATATAGCTTCCTGCTCTGGCATAACAGCTGCCATGCTTTGAGTAGCAAGCAAGCAAGATAATCCAAATAAAAACATTGTGACAAGGAGCTTTAATCTCATAGGTGTAAGGCGCAGAATAGCATGCTATAGGCTCGATGTCAAGGTAAGGTGCTTGACAAATAGATGGGGTTATGGTGTAATACTGTTGTCTTTAGGCTTCTGT
>CAZHKZ010000012.1:0-27423 GCA_964533055.1 uncultured Gammaproteobacteria bacterium
GAACCAAGGACATCTACTTTATAAGAGTAGCGCTCTACCACTGAGCTACAGACGCGCGAGCCATGTACGATTTCACGATTGTATCAAAAAAGAGAGGCTAAATGAAGGTTAGAGTCGGGCTCGCTGGCTGATCTCAGCTTCGACAACTTGTGCATTTCGTCCATATTTGAGTCGAGATAATTCTTTTACAAGCTCTGATACTTTAGGATCTTTGAGACTCCCCTCTTTTGTCATGTCTTTAGTTGTGTCCAGTGAGAACGGCGGCACAGGTTCACCGTTAACAATTGTTCTCATATAGCAATTATATTTATCGACATTAATGAGGTCAGCCTCAGTAAAGGTAGGCTGAAATTCATGCTGGAGATAGTTGGCATCTGTGACGCCGACCCTAAATGATGCGATCGTACCAACGTTACCAAAAATAGCATTCTTGACCTCTTCCTCCATCTGGCCTACAAATTGATTTGCAACGATTAGATTGAGTCTGTACTTTCGCGCCTCAGAAAGTATCTGAGCAAAGTCCGGTGTCGCAAAGTTCTGGAACTCATCCACATAGAAGTAAAAGTTCTTGCGCTGATCCATAGGGATATCTTGCCTACTCATCGCAGCAACGAGGATTTTGGGAACAAGAACTAATCCTAAGAAGGCTGAGTTCTCCTCGCCAATTTTTCCCTTTGAGAGGTTGATCAAGAGGATTTTCTTCGTATCCATTGCTTCTCTGAAATTAAAGGCACTTTGTGATTGCCCAATAATATTTCTAATCATCTTATTAGTAACGAACCGTCCAAACTTTGAGACGATATAATCAAGCACTTCAGACTTATGGAAGTCAGAGGTCTGTGCGATTTGATCAGTCCAGTATCGCCTAATCACTGGGTCTTCAACTTTTGGCAATAATTCCTGAACAAAGGCAGGGTCTGTAAGAGCGCGCACTACCTCCATAAAAGTTGCACCTGGATCATACATGCAAGTAAGCATGGCGTTTCGAACAGCGTGCTCAAATCGTGGCCCAATGATACCTGTCTTATTCGGATCAAAGAGCTTGTACATAAGTCCGATGACCGAAGTCACGACGAGATGTCGCTGCTGCTCATCCCCTGCCTCAAGCATGTTAAAGCCAAGTGGTTGCTCCAGATCTGATGGATCAAAATGAATGACGTCCTCAGCTCTCTCCGGCGGCATAGTCATCAAGATATCTTCAATAAGATCTCCGTGTGGATCGATCACTGCAATACCTTCGCCATTCTTAATATCTTGCATAATCATTAATTTTAAGAATTCAGACTTTCCAGTACCAGTCTTTCCGATAATATACATATGTCTTTGTCTATCTGCCTCACTCATAAAGACTGGCTTGGCAGTTCCTCTAAAAGTACTCTTGCCCAGATACAGTCCCTCTGTTGGGATATTGGAGGGAGCTGGAGCTCTCTTTGAAGTCACCCAATGAATACCTGGTGTGACAACACTCTTATTGGGGAAATGAAAAATCGTCGCAAGCTCTTCGCTAGACATGACAGACGTCTGACCACGCATTGGAAAGTATCTATATATAAAATCTGTAACGAATAGCCCTTTGAACCATTGCTTGTTCTTCTTAAACTCGTTTTGTCCAGCATACTGACCAAGCGCATTAACAATATTACTTAGATGCGCATCGGCAGCTTCTTTTGAAGATGAAGATACAACAATTCGTAGAACTACATTAAATCCAGGCTTTGAGATCTTCGACTCAATCTCTTCAAGCTCTTTGCTGTTAGAAGAATATTTTGCTGTCTCTGGATTAGACTCGTTTTTCTTAGTCTTTGAGAGATAGTCTTTGCCATGATGCTTCCAGTCGTTGTCAGCTGGCTGTACCAAGATCTGTAGCGCCGCCCCCTCGCCCTCGCCCATCTTGGCAAGAACTGAGGTAATAGATGCCATCGAATCAGTCGCAAGGTCTTTGTACACGCGAATCGGCTTGTAATCGCTGCTCTTTAAGGACAGCGAAACACAAGATACTTTGCCACTCTGTGAGAAGATACTATATTCACCACCAATAACTGTTCCGTCCTTTGATTTGGCAGCTGGATCATTTACGGGCACAATCTCAGCATCTGGATATGCGCCATTGATCTGCTTTTCCACAAAATCCTGAAGGTTTAAGGGCACGCTGATATAGAATCTAATATTGCCAGGTGTACCTACAACCTCAAAGGAGACATGCGGTTGTGGTCTAAAGAAATCAAGTCTTTTTTTCTTCCTGAATGACGCGAGGCTAGCAAACAATTGCTCTGAAGCATCGATCTTAATATCATTGTCGCGAGGAACCGAGACTTGAAGCAGCACCGATGAAAGAGAGGTCGCCTCTCGTCCTCTATTGCGCATCCATAGAAGTAGGCCATAGCCAAATGCCATCAGAAAAAGCAACAGAAATCCTACCCCAAAGAGGAACACGAAGAACATAAGTACAAGTGAATCTGCTCCAGCTACCATAATTTATTCTTTTAATGAAAGTTTGCGCATAATGTATTTTGAAAGAAGTACGAGCCAGTGCTCTGAGTCATCCTCGCTTGTTGTTTTCTCAATCTGAGTCGCTTGTTCAAAGGTATACGGCAGCACCACTGACCCAGATGGCGCAGTCGGATGCGGGATGCTGATCGGTTCACTATGTGTTATCCCAGCTGCTTGATGTGATTCGTCTAATTGTGGTTGCTCTCTATCTGGCGCAGCTTCAACTCCCGCCTCAGCAACCTCCTGTGGGATAACAGGTGCGACTTCTGTAGGCCGGATATATTCTGCTGCCGGAGCCTCGACTGTCCTACTTGAAAACGGAACTGACTCCTTTGGCCCACCCACAGCTTGAGGGTGAAAGACAGGGGCCTGTTGAACAGGTGGCGCAACAGAAGGTGCGACCTGGCTTGGAACTTGAGTATTTATGGTCTGTTGGGCAGCATCATCCATATATCTATAGTACCATGCCCACGCTCACCTGGACAATCTTAAAAAGCCCTAGCAACGCTTCCCTTCCCCACAGTCAGGACAGCTCGTAATATTTTTGCCTACAGTGATAACGAAATTGCATGGCTCTTTTTTCTTATGACCCTCTTCTTTTGACTTTATGGTCTTCTCACCTGGACAATGAAAATGCGGCGACTGACCACCACATCTACAAAGACTTGGGTCATCTTCCGCGCGTGCAAACCCTGCTACGCCAAATGGGCGAAGTGCAGTCTCACCAGCCATAACATTAAATCCGCCTGAGTATCCACATCCCGCATTGACAGCACGCACCGGCGCATGCCCAAGAACATCGATATCATAATCATCATAAAGAATAACTACTGCATTCTTTTTCTCTCTAATTCTCTCTTTTGCCAAATCAGCAGCATTCAAAATCGCATTAAGGTGGAGATTGTGCTTATTTATATTTTCTGGCTCTGAGAGTAGAACTGCAGTATAGGATGTGATGATAGCCTTGACACTACGAGTAACTTCATCAAATTCCTCGTCTGACATAATGTCGTGGTCTCGATGCAACTTCCGATAGATCTGGTCTACCGAAAGACTAGTATCTAGAACAATTGGATTTGCCAAAAGCCCCACATCGCTCCAGTCATCCGGGAACTCAACCGGAAATGAGCTTTCAACTGATATGTCAAAAAGCTTCTCCATCGTCTCCTCGACTGAGAGAGCACTACTATATCGTACCGCCTCCACTTCCCCACTCTCCTTTTTCTCAAAAATATCGAAGAAGTTGTGCGTGTATGTTTCTCCATTTGGTGGCGAAACTGAGATCACTTTCGTCCCCTCTTTTGCATGCAACATGATCTCCTGAGTTTTTCTAAATCCATCAACCTCGGCTTGTTCTCGAGCTCTTTCAGATGGATTCCCGTGTATTTCCCGATAGGCTCTGCCTCTCTCAAATACGTCTTCTAATGGCTCATTACTATAGTCTCCAACCAGCTTTCCGTTGACCTCTCTATACATGAATTCACTCTTGCCTCTATTAAATCGCTCTCCCAACATGGTGAGAAGTTGAAGCGTAATAAATTCGTTAAAGCCTTGCTCTGCTGAGGCATAATCTTCAAACCCCTGTTCTTTTAAACGTAAAAGGTCTTGCGCTTTTTGTCGATCAAAATCTCCTTCGTACTGAACGATTTCTTTTTTGACAACCTCTTTTCTTAACGAAGGTTCAGGAATTGAAGGTGCACTATCAATAAATCGCGGTGCCTGAAATGCTCTATCCTGCTGTGAAATATATTGCTCCATCATACTTGTTTCCAAATCGTCTCTTTTTTCTTATCTTTATGATTGATAAGTCTTGCTGTACTGAAAAGTAGGTCTGAAAGCCTATTAATATACTTCACGACATTTTCATCGACTTCTTCTTTCTGCATGAGAGCTACAAGACCTCTCTCAACCCGACGACAAACAGTACGTGCCTGATGAAGACTAGCCCCAGCTCTTCCTCCACCTGGCAATATAAAGTTATTTAGAGGAGGAAGGATCTTATCCTGACCATCAATCATCGACTCGAAGTCTGTGGCTCTTTTGATAAGAAACAAGACGGGATCTGCCTTAGGACTAGCCAGATATGAGCCGATTGCAAAGAGGTCATGCTGTATCTTCTCTAACTCTTTTTTGATCTTGAGGTGTTTTGAAGAAAGTGTAGCGACAACGAGCCCTATCACACTATTGAGCTCATCGACATTTCCATATGCCTCAACACGTGGGTCTGACTTGAGAACTCTTTTGCCTCCAAATAATGATGTTTTGCCTTTGTCGCCAGTTCTTGTATAAATAGCCATAAAAAAATCCTCCCTGTTCCCAAAGGAGGATCTCCTGTTTTATAGCGTATAAAAAACAAAGGTTCCTGCTCGGGAGAGTACGGACGCATTGTTTTCTGACTGTACAGTTACGGCATAGCCATGGACTTTCACCATGATTACCAATACGTTTCGTTAATTTGTAAATTCTATAGTAATGAAAACCTACCATCAGGTGCCTAGCACTCTGAGTGGCCACAGCTGTAGCACTTGCCACAACCTTCTTCATGTACAAATGATGCTGTTCCACATTCAGGACATATGTCAAAGGCATTCGTTGAAGGCATGGACATTCCCATTCCACCTACAGGAGCTGTTGCTGTTAGTGAGAGCTGCTGAGCATCGATCTCTCCCCCATCAACTTGAGCAAGGAAAGCTGCCTGAACATTTGCAGAATGACCATTACCATTTGCTTCGCCATTAGCATGACCGTTACCATTCACTTCAACATTAACCTCAACATTCACTTCGCTATCTGCAGCGATAGGTGTGACTGGTCGATCCTCGACCTTACCGTTAACTCGGAAGTTAGAATGCCTTGCGAGCACTTTAGCCACCGCATCGGGAAGAGAGCGGACACGGTTCTCTCCAAACCCGACACTTCTTGCGCCTCCAATGCCTGTTAATTCTGAGACAATCTCCCGTATTCTCTCACGGGCAGGAACAGGACTATGGATGCGAAGCACAAATGAGATCATGCGGCCAAGCGCGTCAGCCATCGCCATGACATCAGAACCTGACTTACCATTGTTCAAGAAGACTTCAAATGGCTGCTCATTCTCATCCTGATTGATGGTCACATAAAACTTGCCTGTTGGACTCTCCGCTTTGTAGGTGGTGCCATTTAAGACCATTGGGCGTGGCACTCGTGGGGTAACTGGCACAACTGGCTTCTCAGCCACGACTTCCTTCTTTGGCTCCTCAACCCGACTAAGTACTCCAGCACGAGATCCATCTCTCATATAGGTCACACCTTTAAGACCCTGGTCGTATGCCATCATGTACAGTCTTTCAACGTCTTCAATCGTGTGATTGCTAGGTGCATTTACTGTCTTTGAGATAGATGAGTCGATGTACTCCTGAGCGATAGCTTGAACATTAACATGATCCTCTGGGGTAAGGTCATTTGCAGAAGCAAAATAATCTGGTCGTGGAGCATCTGGATTGGCAAGTCTCCAAGCGTCATAGAGAGGGTGGAACATCTTGTGCTCACCAAGTCTATCTCGTCGAATGAATTCGAACTCATACACTGGCTCAACACCAGAGGAAACTCCTGAGATAAGACTGGTCGTACCAGTCGGTGCAATCGTCAAAAGAACTGCATTACGAATGCCCTGCTTGCCGATCAGTTCCTGAATATCTTGTGGGAGATTCTTAATATGGAAACCTTGGAGGTACTTTTCTTTATTGAATTTAGGGAATGAACCTTTCTCAACTGCGATATTACTTGAAGCGATGTATGCATTGTCTCGAAGAGTTTGGAAAATCTTTCTGATTGTTGGGAGGGACTCCTCTGCTCCATAACGAAGTTTCATCTTGATCAGTGCATCCGCAAGTCCGAGAATACCAAGTCCAGTTCTTCTAATATCTTTTGCGACCTTTTCATTTTGATCATAAAAGTAATGAGTTTCATCGATAACATTGTCCAAAAAGCGCATCGCAACCTGGACATCTTTACCAAAATTCTCATAGTCGAACTGTTCGTCGTTAACGTATGCTGCCAAATTCATAGCACCCAAGTTGCAAACAGCCCATGCACCTAGTGGCTGCTCTCCGCAAGGATTTGTCGCAAGCAGCTTTTCAAAATACCATGTGTTGGATCTCTTGTTGGAGCGATCTAGGAAGTGAAGTCCTGGCTCAGCTGAGGTCCACGCAGCCTCACAAATAAGTCTCCATAGCTCTTTTGCCTTTACTGTCTTATATACTCTGACCTTGCCACCATTTTTCTTCCACTCATCAAGGTCTCCATCCCATTTTTTGTCATAATCTGGGTCATCGAGATCTGCATAGGCAAGATCCCAATCGCTATCTGACTTAACTGCTTCCATAAACGCGTCAGATACACAGACAGAGAGATTGGCGCCATTGATCTTGGTGAGATCACGCTTTACGGTGATAAATTCTTCGATATCTGGATGCCAATCATGAAGCATGAGCATGAGAGCGCCACGACGTGAGCCACCTTGCTGAACAATATCCTTTGTAGCGAGGGAGTAGAGCTCTGCCCAGTTAATAGGACCAGATGAGAAGCCATTTACTTTCTTAACGCGAGCACCTCGAGGACGAAGACCTGAGAGATTGAGTCCGACTCCTCCACCGTGAGCCATGATCTCAATCATGTCTGTGAGATTTTCCATAATGCCGCCACGACTATCTGGGGGATTTGGGATCACAAAGCAGTTAAAGTACGTTACATCATACCCAGTTCCAGCTCCTGCGAGGATACGACCACCTGGGAGGAATTTAAATCCATCCATGACATCATAAAATTTCTTTTCCCACTTCTTTTTATCAGCTGGTGTCTTCTCAACGCTGGCGATGCCTTTTGCAACTCTTGCCCACATCTCATCTGGAGATGTTTCTGTTGGCTTACCTTCGATATCCTTAAGAGAATATCTGTCTAAAAATACTTTATTTCTAACGCCTTCTAATATTGTTGCCATAATCTTATTTAATAATTAATTTTTTGACTTCTCTTTCAAAGTCTTCTACATCTACAAATCTTCTAAAAACGCTTGAAAATCTAATATATGCTATCTTATCAACGCTTTTCAAGTGATCTGCAACTAATTCACCAATTTTGTCGCTTGATACTTCAACAGTATCTCCTCCTCGCAAATCCTGCACTACCTGAGTGACGATTCGCTCTATCACATCGACTGGTACCGTTGTCTTCTCGCAAGATCTTAAAATGCCTGATTTTAACTTCTCGCGATTAAACTGTTCTCTCCTGCCGTCTTTTTTAATTACTACGAGATTGACAGACTCTACCCTTTCGTATGTCGTATATCTCTTTTGACATGTCAAACATGAACGCCTGCGCCTGATCGTGTCCATGTCTTCACTGTCCCTTGTCTCAACTACTTCTGACTCTGTACTCCCGCAATAGGGACAATGCATATGTATTCTTCTTTCTGTGAAAATCTCTTTCCTAGATTTAGTGTCCTACAAAAGGATATTGCACTACATACCCCATGTCAATATCCCCTAGAGTATCAAAATGGATCATCGGGTAAAGTGCGGTTTACGGGAGCTTCAAAGAATTGATTTTTCTTACAAAGATTACTTCAATCCCTCTACCTGGAGCCTAAAAGCGTTAATTCTAGATGAAAGAGCTTTGGCCATTGGCTTATTTTTCTCAGGAACTTTTTTGATCCAATCATCAAGAACTTCCTTATGTTTTTGAGCTGCTTTTACGAGATCATTTCGAAGTCCTGATGTATCACGCCCCTCACCTGTTAATTTATTGGTGTCAGCAACTGCTGAGGCAAAATAATTCTGACCCTTGGAGATAGTCTCTATCGCATCCTCAACCTTAGAGCGATCACTCTCCCAGAGCATAATCCCTGCACCAAGTCGTTTATCTGATTGGATCAAATTAAATTTGATTTTCTTCGTCGGGTCAGTGATCAGGAGAAGGATAATCTTGTCCCTAATCATCTTGATACCATAGAGAGGATTATTAGGAAGAATGCCGGGATAAACGAGGATGTAATCACTTTTCTGAACTGTAGTGCCAGAAGGTGAAGCTACATTTGGCTCTTCATCTGTTGAGAGTGCAAAAACGGGTGTGGCAACAAGAAATAAAAGTAAAGTGGCGAGTAAGAGTCGTCGCATAAATCATAGCCATCATAATGCAGAGATAGTCTCGATTGCAAGCTTATTGAGGCTTAATCGCTAGTCTCTTTGTCAATACAATAGCTTCAATTTGTTCAACTGCTTCCATAAGCTTGTCGTCTTCATTAATAATTAGGTAGTCTGCGTCTTCAAATTGTTTTAGCTCCCAGATAACGAGTGGTTCGTTCCAACGTGTCAGGGCTGCATTATCGGCAGTATCGCCCTTTATCACTCTCTTCTTCATCTGTTCTAACGACGAACCGGTGATAAAAGCAAAAACTGACCTAGGAACGGTAGCTCTAATTTTTTCCTGGATATTTTTCACGCCCTTTGTCTCGATTTTCCAAATTACCGTAGCATTTTTAGCTAACGCCTCTTCAAGTGTTTTTTTCTGAGTACCATACAATTCTCCCCTAAACTCTACCCACTCAAAAAATGCACCTTCCGAAATTAGTTCTTCAAACCTTTGCCGAGGAAGAAAATAATAAGGATTTTCTTCGCTCTCACCATCACGCATGGGACGACTCGTTGTGGTAATCACCTTCACAATTGAAGGATCTCTCTTTACAAGCTCATTGATAACAGTATCTTTTCCAGCAGCAGTAGGCCCTGTGAGGACAAGCAAAACGCTTCTATTTTTTTGCTCAGAAATTTCTTGGGAGAGTTGTGAGTCCATAAAGAAAACTCAGTATATCACATGAGGCTAGGATACCAAGAGCCGTACCTCTTCAACAAGTCGATTCGCATAGCCAAATTCATTGTCGTACCACGCAACAACTTTGACCATCGTCCCACCCACCACTTGCGTTAGGGAGAGGTCGACAATTGAAGAGTGAGGATTGCCAACGATGTCGCTTGATACGAGCGGCTCATGAGTCACCTCAAGGATGCCACTATATACAGCTGAGATCGCTTCTTTCTCAAAAATCGCATTTACCTCTTCAACACTTGTTGGTTTTGAGACAATGAAAGTGCAGTCAGCTAAGGATCCAACTGGCACAGGAACGCGAAGTGAAAGCCCAGAAAATTTTCCTTCCAAATCTGGCACTGCCTTTGCAGCAGCCTGAGTTGCGCCAGTGGAAGTTGGGATAATATTGAGACCTGCTGCACGAGCGCGACGATAGTCTTTATGACCCCCATCATGGAGTCGTTGATCTGATGTATAGCCATGAACTGTAGTCATCATAGCCTTCTCAACGCCCAGATAGTCATGAATTATTTTTGCAACTGGAGCAATACAGTTTGTGGTGCATGATGCATTGCTAATCACGTTTTCTTGTGCATACGTATCCGTATTTACACCAAGAACAATAGTCTTTGATTGATCATCCTTTAATGGCGCTGAGAGTACGACTTTTTTCGCGCCAGCTGTAATGTGTTTTTTAAGATCCTCAATCTTTGTGAAATGTCCTGTTGATTCAATAACAACATCTACTCCAAGGGCTGCCCAGGGAAGAAGTGCTGGATCTTTCTGAGAGTAGACCGGGATCTCCTTCTCACCGATAATGACATACCCAAGCATTTCCTTAGCTGATCCGTCTGAAGGAGGCATCGTCGAGATCTCCATGTCAAGCGGACCATAGACTGAATCATATTTCAAAAGATACATCCAGCCTTCAAGGTCTGTGGAGCTGCCTGCATTAATCGCTACCACGTCAAGTGCATCCTGATGACTTTTCAAGATAACCCTATGAGCGATCCTACCTATCCTTCCGTATCCATTAATCGCGACCTTGATCATATCTCTAGTATAGGCTGGTCAAAGCATTTCTGACAATACTAATGCCTTGTTGACGAGGGTATTTCATTGTGCGTATTATAGATGTAGCTCGAATTTTCGAGATAACTTTTTGTGAATAGCCTGTTTCAATCAAAAAAGACCCTCTTTTCTGCAATCGCAGTTCTCCTCCTTGCAATAGGTGTGCCTGTGGGTGTCTACCTATCCCAACAGCAACAGGATGTTCGCCAGCAAGCTGCCAGCAAACCAGATCTTGAAGTTCGCATGTTCCGCCTCACTGATGCAGCTGGCAATGTCCGCACAACTTTTTATGAGAATGAGGATATCTATGTCAGCGTGATTATTCGCAACAGCGGTGGCGTGAAAGCTACTTCTGTTGATGGCATCACAACAAGTCAGATCTTCTCAAATCGTGCTGATCCTATCTCATTTAATAAAGTCTCTGATGTCGATATCTCACTTAAAAATGGCGAATTTGGATCTGGATCTCAACTTCGTTATGACTCAAGACTGAATGGAGAAGGACAAGCAAAGTACACTACCACTCCATATCAGGATGATGCAGTAAAAAAATACTCCTGGAGGAGAACCGCAGCTGGCGAATATACAGCTAGAATAATCCTCAATTTTGATAAGCATGTAGATGAATCAAGTTTCGACAATAATCAGCAAGCTATCAAATATAAAGTTATCCCTTTTACAGCAGCAGATGAGAGTGGTAGCTTTACGACAACACAGCCCGCTGACTTCACAAAATGGCCTTGTCCTGTCCGCACAGCTATCAACTTCCCCGGTGTAACGGGCTGTGTTCAGCAGATCAGAGATGCTAGTGGAACTGTAAGAGGCAAAGTCACCAACAACTCAGGCTCACCCATCACTGTTGCGCTTGCTTCATACAAAGAATACTATCCTTGGAAGGCTATTACTTGCTCACAGCTAGATTGTGCTGAGCAATATATCCAAACATGGACTCAAATCTTCTACAAGGCAAAGAAGGCACAAGTCGCTAATGGCCAAACAATGTTCATCTCAACCCAAGTCCCGCCATGTGCATGGCAGGCAGATCTCTTTATTAACAACCTCCCCTTCTCCTTTCACCCAAACCGCAACACATATAGAGGTATTCGCTATATCGATGGCTGGTACCACTTCTATCCAACCTACAATGTCGCCAACCCAGAACTCTGCAAGCCTGACATCCCTGTATTGCCATCTGTCACGCCAACGCCAAAAGGACCAACAAATACACCTACGCCAACTGTTCCTGGCGTAACTATTACGGCAACTCCGACAGATTTGCCAACTCCTACGCCAACTACACCTCCAGACATAACTCCAACTGTGACGGATACACCAACACCTACGCCAACAATCCCAGCATGTGTTGTTCCAGCAAAAGTTGCTAATGTAAAGATAACCTGTCCAAACTGTAGTCTTAACCAATGAAAATAACTAAAAAAGCACTATTATTAATACTCGCCGGCATCATCCTTGTCGTTGGCGTGGCAGTGACAGTCTTTCTTGCACAACAGCAGCAAGATGTTAGGCAAAGAGCGTCCGAGGTCGTGGTCAATGAAAAAGCAGCTTCTTTTAATGGTAGCACTTCAGTTATTAAGATCCCGTCTGAAAATGCATCGTTTAACGACGGCAAAATCGCAATTGATTTCTTCGCAAAACTTGAGTCCTCAGAGAGAGGTGACCAGATGCTCCTCAACTCTGGTAATGAGTCTACCACTCCGTCGTGCAGTGGAAAACTTACAATAGTCGCTACACCAACATCTGATGGCCACACGATAAATGTGATGATGAAAGATCTCGTAGATCAATCAATCAGCTACTCAATTAATGGCACCTCGCTCCCGATTAAGAATGGTCAATGGGCACATATAGCTCTCCTTATTGGCTGGCCATCTGATGCAGGTAGCAACTCTGCAACTCTGGCTATCAATGGCGTCAATGCTGGTTCAGTTGCACTGCCTAATGAAAAACCATTCTGCCTTAATTCAGACATCTTTATTGGTAGAGTTAATGACAATCCTGAATCTGATGAACCATTCGCAGTAAATGGCCAGATAGACGAACTTCGATTCTCCAAAAAGACGTACCAGGAACTTGTTGTGCCAACGAAGGCTTCAACGCCTGATCCAGAGGACTATGCGCTCTATCACTTTGATGGAACTCTCACCGATGAGGTCACCAACACACAAGCTGCTGGAAGCGAGATCACATTTATTGACGCACCTTTCCCTCACCAAACAACAGAGCCAGTCTGCCAAGCGAATCTTTCAACATGCTCATGGGATGCGACAGCTGGCGCAACGAGCTATCACTACAAGATCACGAGAACATCGAGTGAATCTGGACCAACAGCAACACCAATCCCAGGTGAGTCAATCGTACTTGAGGGAGATGTCCAATCCCCTGCAACGAGTGTCAACTTCACAAGCTCCCCGAACATGACTTATACCTGCGATGTCACTGCAAAAAATGAGTGCGGAACTGGAGAGCCTGGATCTGCCACTGCGACATGCGCAGTCTCCCCAACTCCAACTGTGCCTGTCACTCTCCCACCAACTGTACCTCCGACTGTTCCTCCAACAGTTCCACCTACGGTACCGCCAACCGTACCTCCGACTGTACCTCCGACTGTTCCTCCAACAGTTCCACCTACGGTACCGCCAACCGTACCTCCGACTGGCGTACCACCAACAGCGACGACTGCTGTCGTACCACCTACAAGTACACCTGTGGTCGTGATCACTTATGCACCAGGGCAGCCTACCTTCACGCCAACTCCAACTATCGTCAGTCCTGGATCACCAATGCAGACTCTTGCGCTCATCGGAGGAACACTCCTAACGATCCTTGGCGCCATCTTCTTCTTCGCCCTCTAATAATTAGTTTTTGGCCTTTAGTTGCTGGTCGCTTGCTTTAATAGAGGAATCTGAGGGAGATACTGTCTGAGGACAAATAACTAATGACTAGTTGGTAAATTCTTGGGAGAACATTTTGCCATAGATCCCACCATCCATGACTCCAATGCCGACTTTATGATAGTCCTTTGAGAGGATATTGGCCTTGTGTCCTGGACTATTCATGAGTCCTTGATGAGAGAGCTGGACACTTGGAGCCAACGCGAGATTCTCACCCGCATTCTGAAAGACGATCCCTGCCTCATCCATCCTATCAAAGGGAGATTTGCCCTCTGGGGTGTAGTGTGAAAAAAATCCTCTCTGAAACATCATCATTGAATATGAGCGCGCGAGTGTCCGTAGCGATTCATCCATCGCTAACTCAGATAATCCCGCTTCTCTTCTCTCTTTATTAACGAGTACGAGCATCGCATCCTCTGCCTCACTATCAACAGTTGGATTGGCGACAGAGAAATGCAGCTTCACGGTCTCACTACTTTCAGGCTTAATGGTCATCACATTGAGCGTCTCCTCAAGTGCGCCACCAAAAACTCCATGAATTGATTGCTGGATGCTTGTTGTATGCGAGACGAGGATACTACCTAAATGTGAAGTAGTGACTGATTCTTTAAGAAAAGCTGAGGTCGGAAGTGCGATGACTAGCGTCAATAAAAATGAGAGGAGGATATATCCAGACAAAAATCCTGGGATGATCCCCAAAACATGATTGGCTTTGGTCGAGACTTTTTGAAGAGTCTGCCTACGTGAGATAAATGGCGTGAGTCTCGTCACTTTTCGCAAAAGAATTGTAAAAACAATCTCGCTAATAAGAGCCACCAAGAAAAATCCTATCGCATTAGCAAATCCTTGGGCAAGTGAAAAATGTGACGCGATAAATGAACCCACTACTCCAAAAAGTAAAAGGCCGGCAACAAATGAAAGAACAAAGCTCAAGAAATCTATCACCGCCAAGACAAATCCTAGCGCATACCCTTCATAAAGATAGAAGAGCATTACTACCACGATAACAATATCAATTGCATTAAGTCCAAACAGACTGTACGAGAGAGATGACGTGATCAGGGTTGAGAAAGATGCGAGTAGATCAAGTACGACATTCATGTCATCCTATTATATGAGAAGCATCAACCTATATCCAGCAATCATCGTGATTTAAGCAAATAATGCTATCATAAATATATCCATGAAAAAGAAGGTCATCGTTAAAAAGAAAGCTCATAAAGTCCACTTTCGGCTTCCCAAAAAGTTCCTCATTCCACTTATCTTACTTGGAATTCTCTTTATACCTTTCTATATTTTTATCCTCAAAGATCTCCCCTCGCCTTCTCGACTACCAACTGCATCACTTCCTCAATCAACCAAGATCTATGACCGAAACCACACACTACTGTATACGATCTATTCACAAAAAAATCAGTCTTTCGTCAAACTCTCAGACATCCCACTTCATGTACGTAACGCTACTATCTCAATTGAAGACAAGACTTTCTATCAACATGGAGCTATCGATCTACGTGGAATTGTCCGCGCTGGATATGCAACACTCTTTAAAAAAGATCTCCAGGGCGGATCAACTCTCACCCAACAGCTAGTCAAAACATCTTTACTTTCGCCTGAGAGAACGATTCAAAGAAAGGTAAAAGAGATAGTCCTCTCTTTTGTAACCGAACTGCTCTATTCCAAAGATGAAATTTTGGAGATGTATCTAAATCAGGTACCTTATGGAGGGACATCCTATGGCATAGACGCTGCTGCCACGACATACTTTGGGAAAAGCGTTAAGGATCTTTCCCTCGCACAGAGCGCACTCCTGGTCGGACTGCCAGAATCTCCGACAACATACTCACCATATGGTTCCCATCCTGAGTATGCTAAGCAAAGACAAAAAGAGATTCTAAATGCGATGCTTGAACAAAAATACATTACAAAAGAGCAGAGGGATAAAGCACTCAGAGAGCCACTTGCCTATAAAAAAATCACCAATCCAATTAAAGCTCCTCACTTTGTTCTTTACGTCAAGGATCTCCTCGTTAAAAAGTACGGGGTAAAAACAGTTGAGCAAGGAGGACTGACTGTCATAACAAGTCTTGATATGAACACGCAAAATTTCGCACAAAAGACAGTCACAGACGAGATAGATGGTCTATCAAATCTCACTGTTGGCAACGGAGCTGCCGTTGTTACCAATCCAGGAACTGGCGAAATCCTGGCGATGGTTGGGAGTAGAGACTATTTTGACAATTCACATGATGGCAATGTAAATGTCACACTTGCCCATCGCCAGCCTGGATCCTCTATCAAACCTATCAACTATGCTACGGGACTGATCAAGGGATATACTGCTGCAACACCATTTGTCGATCGAGCAATATGTTTTCCAAATCCACCACAAAAGCCCTATTGTCCCAAAAACTATGATGGAAAATATCATGGTGTGATGCAGATGAGATTTGCCCTAGCAAACTCAATTAATACTTCAGCAGTCCAGATGCTCAAACTTAATGGTATCGATGCAATGATAGCAACTGCCTCAGCGATGGGAATTACTTCGTACAAGAATAAGGATGACTATGGTCTATCCCTTACTCTAGGTGGAGGTGAGGTGACGATGCTTGAAATGGCAACGGCCTATGGTGTCTTTGCCAATCTGGGCTACAGAATAGATCTTCATCCCATTCTCAAAGTCACCGACAATCAAAACAGAATTCTTGAAGAATACACTCCCCCAGACAGCCCGATCTTTGGCAAAAGAGCGATACCATCTGGCGTCGCGTTTATCATCAGTGATATTCTGTCTGATAATAAGGCTCGCACCATGGCATTTGGACCCAACTCTCAGCTATTCATGGGTAAAGATGTCAAAGTCTCGGTCAAAACGGGTACAACTAATGACTATCGAGACAACTGGACAATTGGCTATACTCCATCATTTGTCGTAGCAACCTGGGTAGGCAACAACGATAATACACCAATGAGCAACATTGTCTCGGGAGTTACTGGAGCAGCACCAATCTGGCACAAAATCTCCACGTTTATGCTCGAACATTATCCTGCAGTCGAGATGTCAATTCCAGACGATGTCATCGGCAAAAATATCTGCTCCACTTCAGGACTCATCCCAAGTACAGGCGGGTGCCCAACAAGGTTTGAATACTTCCTTAAAAATTCCTTGCCAAAAAAGCTCGATGCCTCAAAACAGAAAGTATTTATCGATAAGGGCACTGGGGATATCGCAAAACCCGGACAAACTGATAATGTTGAAGAGCGTGAAGAGATGATCATCACAGATCCACTTGGCAATAAATACTGTACGTCTTGTGCTAGAACGACTCCCAATCCTTGACAGTGAGCCGTCCGCCTCCTACCATAGAATTGTCATGGAAACACCCAGCACTTCTCCATCAACTCAAACAGAGCCATCACTTCCAACAGAAACGCCTCTTAATGCGCGTGAAAGTAAGAAATCAATGTATCTTATAGCCGGAATTATTGTGGCACTGCTTCTCTGCCTTACACTATCATTCCTCCTTCTCTCACAAATACTTTCTTTCTAAAAATACTTCAGCCCCTTCTCAAATGATGCGTCCTTTAGTATAATCTGGCCATCCCTGTCCGAGACCCGTGTCCTGACACAGTTGTGCCTTTTTTTGTCGTAAAGTATATGAAAAAAACTATTCTTCATCCAATATTCTTTTTACTTAGTCAAATAGCCATGCTTTTTATTAGTATTGGAGATCTTGTCATAGCTACAATCAGCTTCTTTCACAAGAGATCTCTTTCATTGATGAAAAAAGTCTCCAAGAAGGTATCGCCACGAACTAAGAAAAATCGTGCCTACTATAACTCGTATACGAATGCAGGTGTGACCCTTTATCAAAAACCAACTCCAAAAAAAGTACCAGTTAAAAAAACAAAGAAAAAGAAATCTTCTAAGAAAAAAACAGCAATGTCAGTTGGGGTAAAGATTCGCTACTTCGTTGTGGGAATTGTTTTCTCATGCCTCTTCATTTTTATTCCATTGGTCACAATGCTTTTTCTGCAAGAGCTTCCTCATCCAAAAGAACTTTCAACCAGACAAATTCAACAGACATCAAAGATCTACGATCGCAATGGAACGCTGCTTTATGAAATCTACGCAAATCAAAATAGAACAATCGTCCCACTTTCGACAATTCCAAAATCACTTAAAAATGCCACTCTTGCGATTGAAGATAAGAATTTCTATCAACACCCAGGCTTTGATATCTCAGCAATTCTGAGAGCAATTAATCAAAACAGTAAGGGCCAAGCAGTCCAAGGAGGCTCTACCATCACCCAACAACTGATTAAGTCGTCAATGCTCACACCAGAACAGAGTATTACAAGAAAATTAAAAGAGATCGTCCTGGCCTTCTGGGCAGAGCGCCTCTATAGCAAAGATGAGATCTTGGGGATGTACTTCAATCAAATCCCATATGGCGGAACGGCTTGGGGAGTTGAAGCTGCCTCTGAGGTCTATTTCAATAAATCAGTTCATCAACTCAACCTAGCAGAATCAGCCTTCTTGGCCGGACTCACCCAAGCCCCAAGTGAGTATTCTCCATTCACAGAAGACGAGTCGCGTTGGAAGAATAGACAAAAAGAAGTGCTTAGTCGTATGGTCGCACTCCACTATATCTCACAAAGAGAAGCGGATGAGGCATCAAAGCAGAAATTGGCCTTTAATGAACCAACAGTCGCACTTAAGGCACCCCACTTTGTAAATTACGTAAAAGACTTCTTAATCAAAAAATATGGTCTTGCCCTTGTGGAAAGGGGCGGACTTATCGTCACAACAAGTCTTGATCTTAAGCTACAGGAAAAAGCTCAGCGAATTGTTGCAGATGAAATTGGTAAGGATGGATACCTCAACATTAGCAATGGCGCAGCAGTAATTGCAGATCCAAAAACTGGAGATATTTTAGCGATGGTGGGGAGTAAGAATTTTTATGATGCAGAGAGTGGAAACGTCAATCTCGCCACATCACTACGCCAACCAGGATCGACTGTAAAAGTAATCACGTATGCGGCTGCACTATCAAACGGACTCAGCGCTGCATCAGTTCTGGATGATACTCCTGTCACATATACAGTTCCTGGCGGGCAGAGCTACTCCCCCGTAAATTACGATGGGAAATATCGAGGAAGAGTTCCACTTCGACTTGCCCTTGCCAACTCACTTAACATTCCTGCTGTAAGAACACTACAGCAAGTTGGAGTTCCAACAATGATCAGACTTGCTCGAGACATGGGTATCTCAAGCTGGAATGAACCCGACTCTTCATATGGACTCTCAACAACACTTGGGTCATCTGAAGTGACAATGCTGGATATGGTATCTATCAATAGCACTCTCGCAAATGAAGGGAGAAAGATTCCGCTAAACCCAATTCTTAAAATCACTGATTATAAGGGAGACGTTGTTGAGGAGAAAAAACCAATGCAGGGTGAACAAATCCTTCAACAGGGCGTTGCCTTTATCATCAATGATATTCTCGCTGACAATGCGGCTAGATCACTCGCCTTCGGACCCAACTCTCCGCTCTCAATTCCTGGTCAAACAGTCTCAGTCAAAACAGGTACTACAGACAACAAGCGCGATAACTGGACAAACGGATATACACAAGACATCGTTGTGAGTGTCTGGGTCGGAAATAATAACAATGCACCCATGAACCCATCTCTGGCTTCTGGCATTACTGGAGCAGCACCTATTTGGAATCAACTTATGGTTATGATGCTAAAAGACAAACCATCAACAAAGCCTGAGATGCCAAGCGATGTTGTGGCACTTCCATGTGGAGCAAGAACTGAGTACTTCTTAACGGGAACGCAAAATACCTCTGGATGTAAACTCAGCTTTCCGTCTCTAACTATCTCTCCAACTAAGACTCAATAACTCGAAGCAATTTTTGATACTGGATCTTCGGATCTTCCTCTTGCCAAAAAAGATAGCTCGTTGACACAAACCGAGTTGCACCAGCACTATAACATTCCTTAATCGTCTTATCTGTGATCCCTCCATCAACTTCTAGCTCTAGAAAATCATTCCTCTGCCTAAGTGCCCTGACTTTGTCGAGTGCTCGGGACTGAAATGACTGCCCTGACAGACCAGCTTTACACATCATAATCAGCACTGCATCCAAATCTTCATAAGAGACCTTAATCTCATCAATTTGTGTATCAATATCTAGTGCCAGTCCAACTTCTCCTAATTCCTGAGCTATAGCAACAAACTCTGCTTGGTCAGGCATCTGCTCAATATGACCAATAAATCGTCTGATCCCTGACCCACTCCACGCATCTAGATACTGGATTGGATCCTTAACCATCATATGAAGTTCAAAAAAAATGTCTTTAGAGTATGACGTAAACGGAGTTGGATCAAAAAAATTCCTAGAGTCTGCGAAAGATTCATCGATAAGATCTATATGAACCTTTTTTGCAAATGAAGAAACTTGATGTAGTCTTTTCTCAATATCCTCCCATGACTTCTCCAGTACTCCTGGGAGAACTTCATGCATGAGTTTCAAGCTCCTTAATTTTTGCAATTCTTCGAGAATATCTCTCGTCAATTGAAAATGCGGTTGTCAAAAAGGCCTCAACGAATTCTTGCGCATCTTCAATTCCTTTCGTATCTGCGCTCAAACAAAGAACATTGATATCTTCATCATGTCTGGAAATTCGTATCTCATCAACATCGTGACCAACTGCAGCACGTATACCAGGAATTTTATTTGCTGCAATCGCCATTCCAATACCGCTCCCACATATAAGAATTGCCCTCGCCTCTGGCTGCCCGACCAGGTGGGTACACGCCCTCTTTGCATAATCAACGAAATCATCACCCGTTGCCATAGAATCGGCCCCCACATCAATCACTTCGCCGTATTTTGCTATCACAACTTTAAGATCCTCTTTCAATTCAAAACCTCTATGATCTGCTCCTAGATATAATTTCATCGTACTTGAGCCTCCATCCGCTCCCTGTGCAACAATCCAGTCTGCGCACCGACACTTCCAATGGCTCCAACACTATTATACATACCCCACTCCATTGCCTCACGAATTGGCTTTTTGAGGATATATGCAGCCAAAAATCCCGATGCAAAGGCATCTCCTGCCCCTGTTCTCTCAACAACTGTTGCCTTTTTGCTACCGAGATGAAAAAACTTCCCTGTCTCATCGACTGAGTAAGCTCCTCTTTCCCCATCTGTGACGACGGGGAGCATTACCCCTTTATGGAGCAATGCTCTTACCAAATCTAGATCACTTTTATGCTCACCCACAATACAAATCGCCTCTTCTTTATTTACAAAAAGTATCTCGACAAACGGTAGGATGTGAGAGAAAGATGCTAAGCCTTGCTCAAGCTGCACTGATCCTGGGTTAAAAGCGAGACGAATTTTCTTCTCTTGCGCAAGTGCTCCAATCTTCTCATACACATGCCTCCAGCTCTCGCCTAGTGAAGTAAGGTATACCCACTCTGTCTCAAAATCAAAGTTAAAATTATGCTCATGCTTTTGATGCGTTGTGAAGAGAGTACGATCCTGGTGGAAATTAAGCGCGATACTGATAGAAGTCTGCCCATTTGAAAAGAGCACATGCTCAGTCTGAATCCCTTCATTTTTTAGATCATTACTAATTTTTTGCGAGAACTCATCTTTTGCAAGCTCGGCCATGATGCCACTCTCTATTCCAAGTCTTTTAAGACCAACTGCAACATTTGCAGCATTTCCACCCAAAAATGGGTCACAATTATCAAGAAGGATTTTTGCGCCTTGTGGAAGGCATATTCTTTTAGATTCGCTGTCGTAAGATACAACACTCTCTTCGTGGCGAATCTGGAGGAAGAGATCAAGTACGGCGTTACCAAGGGTCAGGACAGTTGTGCGCATAGAAAAGAGGCTCGAAGTTAATTCGTGCCTACTATAACTATAGCATCTACATCCTCTGTCTCGGCAAGCGTTACTGTGCTCGCAGAAACGGTGTAATCTGCTGAAAGTGCACTCTTAAGCTTAGTGAGTCCAGCCTGCTTACTCTTTTTAATTTGGATTACTGTATCTGTATAGTCAAAGTTATCTGCATTTCCAGTTGATGACACTGTGTAGCCATTATCTTTTAAGAGTGTCGCAACTGTCCCTGCAACTCCTTTTTCACCGGATCCGTTAAGAACTTTTATTGTAAGTGATCCTGCTACTGGAGTTGTCGCTGCATTTGTTGTTGGAGAAACTGCTGGAGTTGTCTTAGCTTTTGCTGTTGGAGTTGGGGTAGTATCTTTTTCTGCAGACTTTGATGCTTCCTCAGTAGGAGTTGGCTCCTCAGTTGGAGTAGCTTCCATTGTTGGAGTTGGGGTCACCTCTGGCTCATTTGAAGAACTCAAAAGTTGATTACCTAGGAAGATTGCACCTGCAATGATAAGAATGAATACGCCTACATAAAGGAAAGCGCGCATTTTTTTATTTGGAGTGTTTTGCTTATTCGGACTAAATGCCGTGAACTGTTCATCCATAACTGCCTGATCCTCCAGGCATATACCCGAAGTATTTGAAGTGTACCATAGATTTAACGATTTGCAAGTATTAACAGTCCAATCTCTTGCATGCATCTGTTATAATATTTTTATGCCCACTCTCCAGCGGATTTTTTTAGGTGTCATTACCATCGTTATTCTCCTCATAGCGCTTCCTGTTGGACCCACCTACTCAGATGAGCTTGATGACCTCAATAAACAAATCAATGAACTTAATACTGCTCTCACACAATCAATCGCAGCTACCAAGCCACTTGAGTCTCAACTCAATAACCTTAAGACGCAAATTGCTGGAATAAAAAACAAGGTCAGTGCGATCGAAACTGACATGGTCATTAAGAAGAAGAACATCGACAAAGGCTATGAAGAACTAGGTGAAAAGGAAAAAACATTTGGCGAATCTGTTCGCAGCTTCTATATAAAAAGCTACTACGACTCTCCGCTCTCAGTCTTTTTATCAGCAGGATCTGCAACTGAGATCACCCAACTCTTGGCCTATCAGAGGGTTAAGACCAATCAAGATAAGTCAGTCATCACCAATATCGCCCTCACTATCACAGATCTTGAGAAGCGAAAGGTTGAACTTGAGCAAGAACAGAAAAAACTCGTTGCCCTCAAAATAACTCTTGACCAGCAGTCAGCCAAGCTTGACACAGTTGTAAGCGGAGCTAAATCGTATCAATCTGAAGTCTCTGGGAAATTGGCTGATCTATCAGCGAAACAGCAGTCAATTATTAACTCCCGTTCAGGAGGATTCACTGCAAATGTTGGTGATAGTGACCTGGCAGATGATTATAATGCATCGATTAAAGGATTTCGAGAAGCGGCACCAAGCGGCTACTTCGCAGCATTTTCCTTTGGCGCATTTACCCATAGAAAAGGCATGAGTCAGTATGGAGCGCGTGGACGAGCACAGGCAGGCCAAGATGCAAAAACTATTCTTAAGGCATACTACGGCAAAGAGCCAGTTAGTAAAGATACGGGAGGAGACATTCAGGTGACTGGTGCTGGATCTATGAGCTTTGAGGATCGCTATCTTTTAGGGATTGCCGAGATGCCATCAACTTGGCCAAAAGAAGCCCTCAAGGCCCAGGCAATTGCTGCCAGAACCTACGCCTATAGATATAAAGTCCAAGGAACATCAATCTGCACCACTGAGGCTTGCCAAGTCTTTAGTTCAAGTAAGGCAGATAACCCCCCTCAAGCGTGGAGGGAAGCGGTGCAGGAGACAAAGGGTCAAATCCTTGAGGATGTTGTCACATACTACGCCTCTACTCATGGGGGTTTCGCCTCTCCGATCGGTTGGGACACAAGTGATGGATCTGGTGGCGGTAACTTCATCGAAAAAACTTGGGAGAAAGCTGGAGGCTCTCCTTGGCTCTACAAAGCTTGGTATACGGAAGGATATAGCACAAGCTCAGATAAGTGTGGCAGATCAAGCCCATGGCTCAGCCCGCAAGAAATGGCCGATATTGTAAATGCAGCCATCGCCCTCAGGACTGGTGGGATTGATACCTCAAGAATTACGCCGGTGAGCTCATGCTGGGGAGGAAATCCATACAGCATGGATGAGTTAAGAAACTTAACTTCAGGTAACGGCGGAATTAGTAGTGCAACAAATGTATCTGTATCTCAAGGAGATGGATCAACCAATAATGTCACTATAAACGGAGTTAGCATGTCAGGGGCTGACTTTAAAAAGGCCTTTAACCTCCGCGCTCCTGGCCGCCTCTCTATTCCCCAAAGCGGGTTTGCGTTCTTTAACGTAGAGCGTAAATAATTTCTTAGCTCAAAAGACGCATATAAGGTATAATATGAATGTTATGCCAGATCTTTTTGTCGCAAAACAAACTAAAGTGGTTGAAGAAAAAAAACCTGCAACAACTGGTGTTATCACAATTCAAAAAAGAGAACTCCACCCCTTCTCTACATTCCATACTTTTCCAGAAGGAGTTGTTTTCGAGAATCAGGAGAAGGACGAGATTATTCACCTTTTTCTGAGAAGGCATCTGATTACAAATATTGGCTGGGTGACTTCAAGTTTTTCACTTGCCCTCATTCCCCTTCTCATATTTTTCATTCAGACATCTGGACTGTTTCTTTTCCCCGAGCTACCCTACTCTTATCTTCTCGTTGGAGCTCTCTTCTATTACGTTATTCTCTTTGGCTATAATCTTGTTAATTCAGTTTCTTGGTTTTACAATATTGGACTTGTAACTCAACTTCGAGTAGTGGATGTGGACCTCTCAAACATTCAGCACAAGAATGTCTCAGCAACAACTCTTGGGGACATCGTAGATGTATCTTACTCACAAAAAGGATTTTTCCAAAGTTTATTCGATTATGGGGATGTCGTAATCCAAACCGAGGGCATCCGAGAAAATTTCGAATTTCTTAAAGTACCTCACCCAGCAAAAGTAGCCGACGTAGTAAGCGATCTCGTTGCAGGAAGGAGCATTTGATGGATTTTGCGAACATTATCTCAACAGACCTGTTTTTAATCTTTAAGATTATCTTTCTATTTCTCATCGGACTATATGGGATTTTTGTCATAATTATATTTAATCAAATTAGATCTCTCAACAAAATTATTTACATTAACAAGGTAGCTGGTTCCCCTTTTATTCAGTCTCTTGCTTTCTTTTATATCCTGTCGACACTCGCACTTTTCTTGCTTGCACTTGCTATACTATAGAGAATGCCTACCACGAATCTTAGCTTTGCTAAAATCGCTGCTACTCCTACGGAATCTGCTTGGTCCCAAGCCTACAACTCGGGCAGCCTCTTCATTACTCTAGCGCTCTCAACAACTGATGAGAACCAGCAGGGACAACTTCCCTCACTTGGCAAAACTGTTCTTGGACTTTTAGAGTCTGAAATTTATGGACTAGAAGAAAAGAATATTGCCAAAATAAATGAAGTTATTCTCATTTCAGTCAAAGAACTCCCACCAGAAGTTATACCCTCCCTCTCATTGTGCTTCGTTAAGGAAAGTGCTCTCTATGCATTTGTGCTTGGCACTGGAACCATACTTTTAAAAAGGGGCGAGAAGATCGGACCAATTTTAGAAATAATAGAACCAATCACTACTCCAACGGGCGGCTCAGGATATCTGGACACCAACGATCTTGTACTTATCCAAACTGCTCAATTTGCCCGCAGCGTTCCTCAAGAGACAGTAACAAAAGCACTTGAGTATGGCCTTCCAAATGACATTGCGGAGACTATTTCGCCTCACGTTCATGGTGAAAAGGAGGGTGGCGCAGCACTCATCATACTCTCATACAAAGGTGTGTCGCGAGCTCATGACATAGATGAGGATGAGTCACTCGCACAAGCTGAGACTGCAACGCTAGCTGATACAGCCACGCATGAACAGACTGTGCCGGTGTCGCCAGAGCCGATAATGCATACCAATGATCAGCAGCCATCTCGACCGATAATCAACCAGCCTGTCGATGAAGGTGAGCCAGCAACTTCGCCTTTTGAAAAGATAAGCTCTATCTTTTCAAATATAAAAATTCCACTTATATCAGGACTTGAACCTAGAAAAAAAATAACACTAGTTGTGGCAGCCCTTCTGATCCTAATCTTGGTTGGAAGCATTATTTTTGTCAGCGCCAATCAAGAATCAACAAAAAATAAGGCACTCTTCACCACGCTCTATTCCTCTGCAAAAGATGACTTTGAAGCTGGTAGCGACCTCCTAAGTCTCAATCCGACTCTCGCACGAGATGATCTCCTGCGCGCACAAGAAACTCTTGCAAAGGCCGACGGCAAATTCAAGGATGGCTCAGATGAAAAACAACAAATAGATGATCTCAAAAGAAAAGTGGAAGAAGCTCTCGGTGGAACTGAGGGAAAGGAGTCAATAAATACAACCGAGGCTGAGGAAAATGACTCTCCGGGACTTTCAGCCATGACAAATGACACAAAGATAGTTGCAGCGACTGAACTTGAAGGCAATGCCTACCTACTCTCAGAGTCAGGGATCTCCAAAATCGAAAAGGGCTCAACTGAGACTACAAGCATCATCAAAAATGATGACACTTGGAAAGGTGCAAAAAGTATTGGAGCATTTGGATCCAACCTTTATGTTCTAGACAAAAATTCCCTCGTCAAGCTCGTACCCACAGGGTCTACTTACACAGACTCAACCTACCTTAAAGATGAGGTCGATCTCACCGATGCGATAAGCATGACCATTGATTCATCAATCTACGTCCTCTTTAAGAACGGCTCAGTCTCCAAGTTCACAAAAGGCACTAAGGATAGCTTCTCCATCTCAGGACTAACAAGCGCACTTTCCTCGCCAGTCGCAATTGCGACTACTGAGGATGCTGATAAAGTCTATATTCTTGATCCCAAAAACGTACGCATTGTCTCGCTCAATAAAGACGGTTCATTTGCAAAACAATATCAATCTAAAACTCTCTCCACTGCAAGTGCTATGACTTTAAGCCAGGATGGCAAGACTGGCTATATCTTGAGTGATAAGAAAGTCTTTAAAGTTAGCTTCTAATCTATACAATCTCCCCTCTTTCCAGTATCATAACCACATCATGTTCTCTACTAAAATGGTGAGCGTGTTCAACCATGAAAATCATTAATAAACGTGCAACATTTGACTACACTATTCTCGACTCATTTGAGGCTGGCATCAATCTCTTTGGCCAAGAAGTAAAGGCAATCAGACTTGGTCATGCAGATCTTACAAGTAGCTATGCCCGCATCATTGGCGGTGAGGTGCATTTGATCAACGCAAAAATCTTCCCATATGAGTTTGCGAGGACCGAGGACTATGATCAAAGTCGAACAAGAAAATTACTCCTTCACAAGAAGCAGATCCTCTCTTTGAAGTCAAAAATGGATGCATCTAATTTGACAATCGTGCCTGTAAGCATATATACTACGCACAATCTCATCAAAGTAGAGCTCGCGCTTGCCAAGCCTAAAAAGCAATTCGACAAGAAGGCAAAGATCAAAAAAAGAGACTTAGATCGAGATCTAGACCGAGCCGTAAAAGCCTACTCTTGACCCTTAAAAATCTTTAGAATCGATATCGACTTTTACCAGAGGTAGCCCTCCTTCATAAAGGCTACGGCGGGTTAAAGGGGATGACTTGATTCGACGAGATACGTTCTTTAATAACTGCAAGCCGACGCCGATACATTGTCGTAAAACTGTGTCAAAAAATAAATGCTACGGATACAATCCAAAGCGTCCGTCAATTTGTCGCAAGACAAGTAGATGGGATTAGTTCTGGGTTCCAACCAGCTTTCTTAGCTGCTTAAGACCTTAGTCTGATCTATTCAAGTAAGCTTTTCTCAACGGGCAAGCTTGGATATCTATACAGTTGAGTTAAGGATCACATCTTGTTTTGTGTGACACCAGATCTTTAAAACATAGACTTTCTTATACCTGTTGATAGGCCACGGGAAAGCGACTCAAAAAATATCAAATATGCTTGTAGACGTTCTTATTTAACTTTTTCGGACTCCGGGTCACGCCCGGACATCTCCACCACGCTTAAACAGCCTCAACTCGAGGCTGTTTTTT
>CAZHKZ010000013.1:0-2156 GCA_964533055.1 uncultured Gammaproteobacteria bacterium
GTTGTTGTCGTTACAGGTGCAAGTGCTGACGAGCCATAGTGAAGATTTGCACTTGTTGCATAGATGTAATCTCCCTCAGTATCGATCTGAACAGTAAATGTATGCGTAGTTGAAGTAGCGGTGAATGTTGCTGCTATTCTTTGCCATGCACCTGTTGCAGTAAATGTCTGGACAGTGGGTGTGCTTGTATTTATCGAGATTCTCCCCGCTACATTAATCTGATTATATTGTGGATCCATGCGAACGTAGACCGAGAAGGTGTAGCTTGAGCCTGATTTGAGGTAAGACGTAATAGTCTGTACAGCAGTCGCCGTTGGACCAGTTGAGATCAGGCGATCAGCGGTAGGTACTGCGGCAATACCAAATCCGATATCATTTGGCCCACTTACCGCATCGACAGTTACCGACATGTTAGTCTTTACCCAGTTAGCTGAATTAAAATTGTTTGACTGAGTCAAAAGATTGAAAGCTGCAGTCGTTGGACCGGTAACAGCCACTTCCACTTCAGAACTATCATTGCCTTTTTCAAAATAAACAGTCTGACCTGAAAAAGTCGCTATGAAGGCTGTATCAACAGTGATCTGCGTAGCAGAGTCAACAGACACGACCTTAGTCGGACGTGCAATACCAGGACCCACAACATACATATTTGCAGCAGCACCAAGTGTGGCCGTTGTAGCGGTAAAGGTAGATGAATTTGCCACACTGACTGTTATCTGCCATGGAGTATCAATTGAGACAACAGTGGCACTCGACCCAATACCGGTACCAGCAATCTGAAGCCCGGGGAAGACATTGGCTGCTAAGAAGTTAGTAGTTGAACCGACAGGTATACGGATCTTTGTCTGACCAGAGATGCCTTGACAGTTAATCACAGTTCCAAGGCCTGTATTAAAACTCCCCGAAGGAATAGTCAACGTTGTACCACTAACTGTACCGGCTGCGTTGGTGATACCTGAAAGTACCCCATCATATTTACGCAATTTGTAGTAATACGTCGTGCCATTGACTGGTGGCTGACCATCAAGAGTTGCGCCATTAGGTGCAGTTTCGTTGACGAGATTGGTATGATTGGTGGTAAGAGTAATAACTGTAGCTGTAAAGGATAAAATGGTATAGGTACCGTTATTAGACACAGTTCCAGCTACAACTACATTTCCTCCAACGACAAAACCTGCATTGGTAAAACTTCCTGCTCCAGCACCACCGAGTGTAATCGTTCTTCCTGCTTGGGCAAAAGTGATCGTTCTTGCAGGCGAAGCAGTCGCAGTAATCGTCGCAACAAATCCATTCGAATATGACACTGTTGCCGGTACGAGCGTGTCATAGATACGATTGGTTGAATCTGGGGTAAAACCTGGAGAAGTACTCCTAAAGATCTGATAGGACGTCTGACCGGCAGCACTAGGTGTAGGATCACGCCTCGTCCAAGTAAGTACTACTGTGCGGGATGCACTGTTATATGCTCCAAAGTAAGCTGGGAAAAACTGACTTCCAATAAATGGTGTAGCAGACACAGTTCGCCCTTCGTAATAGATGGCTAAATTATTCCAATCATAAAAGGTCCTTACCTTAAGATAATATTTGGTATTGTTGACCAGCTTTGCCCCAGCAACTGGATCATTTCCAATTCGTGAGGTAGAGGCGGCAATAGCGTAACTCTTGTAGGCATGAAACATATCTTCAGCTATTCGTAAATTGGTAAATGTATTATTACTTGAAGTCTGAATCAACATCGGGGCTACTCCATATATCTCAAGATTACTCATGGTATTTGAGGTAAAATTGGCTGTAAAGTTAAAAGCATCCTGAAATGAGGCATTGGTATTAAGCGCATAGAACCGTACATAGTTCCACGTTGAATTTTGCGTATTTGATATCGAGAGCATCGCTGCTGGACTGGTCACTGTCGAAACAGCAACTTGAAGAGCTTTCGGAGCACCAATACAGTAATTAAAATCGGTAATAGTTGCATTATTCATATAGCTCCAAACAGTTGTTCCTGCTCCATATCTCGTATCACGGGTAAACCATCCGTTAGAACCGACCGTACCCGAAAGAACAGAGTATCGCCTAACTGGCTCTAGTGCAAAGCCAACACTGTTAAACGTCACACCATAACACTCATTAATTAGTGGGGGTAGAGAGAAGCCAAC
>CAZHKZ010000013.1:2256-5095 GCA_964533055.1 uncultured Gammaproteobacteria bacterium
TGTTAAACGTCACACCATAACACTCATTAATTAGTGGGGGTAGAGAGAAGCCAACGTTTGTAAGCGAAATAGCCTCGGCCTGATTAAAGGTGTTATATGACTCATCAAAAAGACAGATACTCGCCGTCAGTGTCCCTCCTGCCGTCATCACCATATTCGTACCCACAATTCTAGAGGCAGTCTGAAGATTGGCGGGAGTCTGATTGGTAATCATGATGTTTGGGCACCTTACCTTCGCACCCGTGGGGACTTTATTCCCATTTACGTTATCTCCGAACTGCACCGTGTTCGTCAGCTGAGCCTCATATGGATTAAAACAGACCAATGAGACATCTTTGACCATGCCAGATTGAATAGTCCAAGAAGTCCCTGAATTCGTCGAGGTCATAGCATAGCTTCTGACAGCTGTCACAGCAGTTGAAGAACTTGAGACAGCTACTAGAGTTGTTCCGTTCGCCACAATTCCGGTCCAGCTACCAATTTGAGTTCCGGTCAGTGTTGTTGTTGTCCATGAGACTCCATTGGTCGATCGTGCGGTCTGAGAAGAGATGGTCGTTGAGACCACGACGAAGTTAGTCCCGTCCCAAGCCACACCACTACTCGTACTGTTGGGCAACGCACCTCCAGCCGTAAAGGCACCCGTGGTTGGATCTGCTTTATTTTGATTACCAGTTGAGCTTCCAGAGACCACCATCCAGAGCGATCCGCTATATGTGAGCGCTGTATACGTCGCACTCGTCAACGTTGCACCCACAGACCACGTTCCTGCACCATCGGCATCGTAATTACTCACAGTTCCCGTACCGACAGCGAGATACCTTCCCCCTCCATATGAGACTGCATTCCAAACCTGTGAACTCATCGTCGTTGCTACCCATGTCAGACCATTGGTCGAGGATGCCCCAACGGTTGTGGCAGCATTTGCGGCAGTCTTTCCAACAGCAGCAAAGGTCGTTCCATCGCTAGCAACACCAGTCCAATTCTGCTGGGAAGGCATGGAGCGCTGAGTCCACGTAATCCCATCTGAACTAGTAGCACAAAATTTGGATCCTACGATACCGTCCGAACAAACAGCCACGAATAAGCCCGTCGTAGCCCCATAACAAACTGCCGTCCAATCAGCCACAAATGGAAGCGTACGCTTGGTCCATGTCGCTCCATCACTACTTGTTGCAGCGATATTTGAGTTCGTCGTCGAGACTGCAACATACGTACTATTTCCATAGCAGACGGCCGTCCAGTTCGTTGAAACTTCAGTCGTAGTTATGTTGTTTAACTCAAGTAATGTTGAGGAAATAATCCGATTAACCACTGGTCCCGCAGGCATACCCGGACCAGTAATTGAAGCCCCTGGATATAGCCCAGTAGTTGAAGTAACAGTCAATAATCTTTGCGCCAGACTTCCATCTGTGCAATTGATAATAGTTGGTCCGTATGGTGCAGATGCTGCTTGTTGTATAAAAAATTTACCCCTCTTTCCCGACCCCACTGCAGACAGTCCTTCAAGCAGAATTGGCGATGCATCACCATAGGATCCAGTAGCATTAAGCCACTGCTCATAGACCCCAGACCCAGATGCAGTCTCCACCCATAATGCAGCTATATAGTCTGAAAAAGGAGCAGTCATCGTCTGTCCCGATGAACCACTTCCCGTGCCTAGCTCGATCCAGTTACCAGTAATTTCGATATCGCCGATACCTGATCCTGGTGTGATAGTCGCAGCTGCCGCACCAGTAGCACGACCCATGACAAAGCGGATACCAGTCGAAGTCGAGCTATTGGTAATTGCGAGCTTACCATTCGTCAGCGTGATCGCTGTCCAGAATTTTTCTTGATCAGTATTTACCGTTACAGTCGAGTTATTCGTAATAACTAACGTGTCATTGGAATTCCAAGTAGTCGGAGTCGCACAGACACAAGAGACTGCCTGACTGAGCTGAGTACTTGCACGCCAAACAATCCCGTCATACGAATATGCAGAGTTGGTAGATGAAGTCGAGACGGCAACGAAAAGATTGTTCCCGAAAGCAACACCGACCCAAGCAGCCGTAGCCGGCATCGTTGCAGCATTCCAGGTGATTCCGTCAAGTGAATAAGCTCCAACAGTTCCCGAGGTATTACTGACTGCCACGAACGTGCCGTTTCCATAGGTAATCGACCTCCAGTTCGAAGATGAAGGCATCGTCATCTCGTTCCACGAGACTCCTCCATCAGTCGAATAGGCACCCTTGTCAGTACCTGATGCGATAGCGACAAAGGTACTTTCACCATAGGCCATATCTGTCCAATTGCGCGATGCAGGCAGTGCACCTCCAGCGGTCCAGCTCGTACCATTGGTAGAGTATGCCGAGTCTGTACTCCCGTAAGAGACAACAACAAAGCGAGAACTACCGAACTCGAGAGCTCTCCAGTCGCCACTCACTGGCAGTGCGCTCATCGATGTCCATTTAGCACCATCTAGGGAATAAGCACCCGCAGTTGAAGCTCCACCAGCTGTGGAAACAAATCTATCTAATCCATATTTAACCGAGTACCAGGAAGCTGTAGCTGGCATGGTGCGAAGTGTCCACGTAGCTGACACACCGGCTGGTGAAGATGCAGCGATGGTACCTGAGGTAGAGCTGACGGCAACTACGATATTATTACCATAGCAAACCGCTTGCCAAGCAGATGAGGAAACAATTGTTGCCGTGACCCAAGTGGCGATACCGGTAGCTTGAGTCTGATACGTTGCAGAACCTGAAGGCAGAGCAATAAAATTAATTCCTCCAGACATCGAAAATACATCATCTGCATTTATGCTTCTATCGATGGTTATTGTTGCCATAAGCCATTATAA
>CAZHKZ010000013.1:5195-25258 GCA_964533055.1 uncultured Gammaproteobacteria bacterium
CATCATCTGCATTTATGCTTCTATCGATGGTTATTGTTGCCATAAGCCATTATAAACAAGAAAGCTAAAAAGAGACAAGAGATCACACGCTCAAATTACGGCTCGTCTAGTTGACAAATCTTCAATCCAAACGGTAGAGTTGGCTCAGTGAAAAAACACGTCATAGCCACCTACTCATCTAAAGAAAATGGAACAATCGAAGTCGTTAAAGGGAGGACCGGCTACTCCATAGTGGTAGATGAGATCGCACAATCAGGACCCGATCTAGAAATCCTCTGGGAGGAAGCATTTACAAAGTTACTCTCCGGAGTACCTCTCAAAAAAATCCTCATTTTAGGCTTTGGAGCTGGATCTGTAATGAATCCTTTGCGGAAATTCTGGCCAAAAAGTACTGTCACGGCAGTAGAGATCGATCAGACAATGATAAAAATCGCCCACACCTACTTCCCAGAGCATCTACGTGGTGTAAATCTGTCCAAGCGTGATGGTTTTAAGTATATCGCAAGTCTAGAGAAGAAAATGTCATTTGACCTCGTGATAGTTGATTGCTACATCGGGGACTCAGAACCAAGCGATATGAAAACACTCAGCTTCCTAGAGAATCTTAAGAAAATCTCCCACCACGTTCTCCTCAATCAGCTCTTCCTCCCAGATAAAAAAACAGAGATGCATAAAATCGAATTTCTCAGGACCCTTGATAGTATCTATCCGGTTAAAGCTCTCAAGCTCCCCTATAATATTATTATTGCGTACTGACGAGATGACCACATCTATTACGCTCTGTAGATGTATCGGAGAATTTACATTGTATTGACATCAAATTTGAACAAGTGCTAGATTAATACTCATGGAAGCTGATATCACAATTAAGCCAGAGGTTCATTTTGTTTGCATTGGAGGCTGTGGACTCACCGCGACGCAACAGCAAAAGTGTTTAACGCCCGGATGCTGGAGAGCCAGGAATCCACTCGGTGAGTGTGATTGTACTGATGGGCTACACACTGCATTTAATGAGAATTATCATATTTCTCCCAAGGACGCTGAAAAATTAGTTGAGTAAATAGATCTTTCAGCGCTCATCTATATCACTTCTCAAAAACCCTTGACACACCAGAAAAGCGACTCCTATACTAATTATATATTCTTCACTGCCCAGACGTGGTGAGGTTTTTTAGGTAAAAAAAGATGGCAAGTATTGGATCAGACTTCACAATCGACTACGTCAATAAGCGAGTTTACCACTCAGCAAACAGCAATGTTTACACGGTAAACGCGCTCTATTCCTATCTTCAAGATACTTTCGATGAGCTAGCTCAGATGGATGACACCATCCCGATGTCAGCTCAGACCCCTACTGACTACACCCTCATTAATGGTTGGTTCATGGATGACACCTCTTTTCAGTACCTCAAGGGTGGAGCTATTCAGACAAGCGGTTACACTGGCGATGTCTATGTTCTAACTCTTCAAGCAAGTGGCTATACAAATGCAATAGCTGGAGACATTGGTAAGACTGTAACAGATGGGTCAACTCACACTGGTGTTCTGCTTGCCTACAATAATACAACGCGCAAATGGTGGATTCGAAAAGTTGGCACTACGTTCGCCAATAGCGATGCCCTCACCATCACATCTGGCACGGGGGTCGGCACGATAGCCTCAAGTAGTGGTGTGGCAACAGGCGAAGATCTCTTTCCCAATGTCTACACTCTTGGATCTATCGAGGAAGATGATTCGCAGCAGATTTACATCATTCAAAATGCCAGTAGACTCACCGAGTGGTGGCCTGAATCCGGTAGCGGCACTCAGCAGATAGACGTACTCATTAAGACAAAAGAGGCTGGAACCGAAATAGCCAACGGAGTCATTACCGTATTTCTACGTCATTATCCCACAGGTGGTAATGCCGACCTTTATGACCATTTTGGTATCGATCTTACGGCTGGCGGTAGAAATGCCGTACCGTTAGCTACATCACCAGATCTTAACAACCTTACTGCAACAGGAACGGTCTCTGGCTATAATGACGTCACCATCGCCTTCGTCAATGGGACAATAACCTATAGCGCTATCTCTGGATCATTTACCAATCTAGAAACAGTAACTCAAGCCACCTCGGGCGCAACCGGCATTTTCCTCTACCAAACAACGACCACCGGAGCGGGCACAATGACACTTGGAAACGTTGTTGGAACGTTTGACAATACCCATGTCATAACAGGCGGCACATCTGGTGAAACTGCCACATCTTCTTCCACGCTAACTGAGGCATACACGATGAGCAAGAACTTTGAGCAAGGTTCTTCGTATCCATATTCGGTCATAATTGGCTGTGCTACTCGAGTGCTGACTGAAGTCTATGAATATTTTAAATATGTAACAAGAGTCGGATCAACATTTAGCACCTATCCGACAGCCAAGGCTCAAGGAGGAGCGATCACGCATACGGCGCTTCAAGGACAGCAGTACATCAGAGCTCATGAAGATAACCAGACTGTTCCAGATAACACCTTCTCCCCTGTAAAGGCATCACCATTTGGCACCTTCGCTGGAGGAAAGTTCTTCGGTGCGCAAGGCGTTTGGATTGAGAATATGGCAGCTGCCGATATCCAGAATTTCCAACTCATTGACTCTGACGGCACCACAAGAACTCCGCCAAACAAGCAAAGCATCACAATCACAAACCTCCTTTCAGGAGACCGTGTAAGTGTTTTCCGAACAACATCTGGTACTACTATCGATAAGGCTATGTATTCACTCGGTGTTCAAAGTGGTGGCAACAACGGTACAGGTGATAGTCAGATTCTGGTATCTGGAGCAATCTCAAATGATACCCCTGCAAGTGGATCAATCAGACTTGTTGACACCAGCGATCTAACTTCAACGCGTGAAACTAGGTATACATACACCTCATGGTCTGGCTCGACATTCTCAGGAGTCTCACCTACCCTTGATCGAGACTATACTGCATCGGATGATAAAGCATATATACCATTTATCGATGAACAAGCATCATCGACATCAGTTACTGTTCAAGTCATCTATGTCTCAGATCGAAGCATCCTTCTTCGTGTTCGAAGAAAAGCATCTGTCGCGATTCTACCTTTCGAAACTACTGGTACCTTTGGCTCAACTGGGTTCTCAACATCTGCAATTCGCACAACAGATACTATCGTCACCTAATTTCTACGTTGCATTGCCAGCCTTGTGCATTTTCGTTAAACTAGCTCTATGGCGTTAAGTTTTGATTTCTACAACAGCATTATCGAAGTTCCACTTCCCGACACCACCCTGACTATGCAGGATCTTATTAATCAGATCCGCGATCAAGAGGATGAGCTTGAGCTTGGACTTAACTTTACTAAGATAGCAGACGCATCAGGAAAAGATGATCTTGGTGGCGGTATCAGTACAGGCATAACAGTTCGGTTGCTCGACAATTGGCAAGTCCGTTTTGCAGAACGACCTGGGCCCTCTACGGTTCAGTGCTTCCTAACTGGTGGTAATCTTGTTGGTGGCCCAAGTGGCAATCCTATCGCAGCATCAGCTTATGTACAGGTCGTCCAACAGTCATCTGCATCGGGAACTATTGCTACCTCAACTGGATCAAGTGAGAACACTAATCTTAAATATCTCCTTGCATCAATGCGAGAAGATCAAAAGACTGTGGGAGGGATTTTCTATTGGGATCCCACCAGTGGGTCTGATAGCAACACGGGCTTAGCACCGTCCTCTGCAGTTTTAACATTTGATAAGGCGCAGACACTTGCAACAGCTGGCAAACACGACATCATTTTCTGCCTTTCAACTCACTCCTCAGGCATCACAACAGTCACTGAAACGCTCAATATCACAAAAAGTACACTCAAAGTACGTGGCCCTGGATACGTTTTCCAGCTTATCCCGAACGCAACAACTGATCCAACAATCACTGTTGCTGCAGACTCCGTCGAAATAAATGGTCTCTATATAGGAACAGCCGCAACTGGCTCACAGAATGCAATTACTGTACAGGGAGATTATGTCACCATCAAAGAATCATGGATTGCAAATGCTCGTGGCAATGGTATCGAAATTTCAAACTCAATTAACCCCAAGGTTATTTCCTGCGTCATTGAGTCATCAGGAGGATCAGGAACTGGCGACGGCATCCATATTGGCGACAGTACAACTCAGGCTCAAATTGCAAAAGGAATTATCTTCAACAATGTTAATGGTGTCTCACTCTCGGGCACTAGCCTTGCGGACAATAGAATAGAGGACAGCCTCATCTATAAAAATTCAGCTTATGGACTCACAATCGGCTCAGATGTCTTGCGGACGATTGCTCGATCAGGCAATACAATCACCAATAATACAACTGCAAATACACTTGATGCCGGAACGCAGTCCTACATCGAGTCACAAGCTGGTGGAGCATCTGCGTCTGAGATCGCCGATGCAGTCTGGGATGAAGTACTCGCAGGACATATTAGTGCTGGGACAATGGGAAGAGCTCTTAAAGACACAAAGACTCGGGCTACTCTGGCATCTCTAAAGTGATGAATAGCCAGTAAAGATAGGCAATTCTTACTTGCATTTCATTTTCAGATTAGATTATGATGAATATGGTGTTGATTTATTTATAAGTATTTAGAGGAGGTGAATTATCTATGTTTGCAGGTATCGGAACAACTGAAATTATAATTATTGGCGTCGTACTCGTTCTCCTTTTTGGTAGTAAAAAGATTGTTGAGCTCGCTCGTGGTCTTGGAGAATCTTCTAAAGAATTAAAAAAGGTTAAAAAAGAGTTTGATAGTCCTAAAAAAGAAGCCTAAGTAAAGGAGGTGAATTATCTATGTTTAATGGAATTGGTACAGTTGAAATTGTTATTGTTGCTATTGTAATTTTTGTTCTTTTTGGTGGAAAAAAGATACCTCAATTTGTTAGAGGTCTTGGTGAAGCTATTAGAGAGTTTCGTAAATCTTCAAGCGATAAATAATAGATATTCCCTATGGATCAGGACACAGCTTCCAACATTGGGTCGACGATCTCACGATATCTTCCCTATCTCTATGAAATTCGTAAGAGGTTTCTTTTTGTTTTCTCAATCTTTTTTGTAGCTTGGGTAATAGGATTTATCTACTATCAACCCATCATTCTCTTTATTCTAAGGCTCTATGAACTAAAAGGGATCAACATTGCGTTCACATCCCCTTTTCAGTTCATTAATCTTGCTATTAAAGCCGGCTTTATTATTGGTATGGGTGTCGCCCTCCCATTTGGGGCATATCAAATCATGTCCTTTCTAAAACCCGCGCTCCACAAAAAGGAGCACAAACTTCTCCTATCACTCTTGCCTTTCAGTGTGCTCCTGTTTGGATTTGGTCTGTCATTTGGAATGTGGATGATGAAGTTCATCATTACACTTTTTGCCCAGCAATCATCCAATTTTGATATTTCAAATCTTTGGGATATTGATAAATTTCTTTCACAGATATTCTCAACAGGTATCTTACTTGGCTTACTTTTTCAATTTCCACTCATAATTACCATCCTCATTCGCCTTCATGTAGTCGCCTACAGCGCTGTTAAAAAACAACGGCTGGTCGCATATGGTCTATTACTAATATTCGCAGTTTTACTTCCCCCTAGCGATATCGTTTCGCTTGCACTCATGTTTATTCCGCTTGCTTTCCTTTTTGAAATTACGTTACTATTGAATAGAAAGGTCAAGAAATCTTCGAAGTAGTTGAAGGGAGGTGAATTACGTATGTTAAATGGAATTGGAACAACAGAAATCATAGTTGTAGCAGTAGTCCTCCTCGTTCTTTTCGGAGGAAAAAAACTCCCAGAACTCGCTCGCGGTCTTGGAGAGGCAATTAAAGAATTTAAGAAATCAGCAGGCGAAAAATAATCTTTCTTAAGTAGTTTTGAGCACTTAACTTATCATATAAAAATATCCCTGCTCAAAAAGTCTTTATCTCAAATTTCCCCAGCACCTCATCAGGACTGGGGAAATTTACATCAGCATGAACCCTCATATGAAACACCCATCTCTTTATCTTCTTCCAATTTTTGCACTTATTACCCCCTTTGCACTCTTACCAATAGAAATGCTACTCCCATTCCCTTTCGTCATAGAAGAAATCGCCAAAGCATGTCTACTCTTACCACTCCTCTCCATTAAACGAACAAGCCAGCAAATACAGCTAGGTATACTTGTTGGCATCTTCTTTACACTCTCTGAGAGCGTACTCTATCTTTTTAACATCTATGCTACAGGCACTCCAATGCTCTTTATCCAGAGACTATTGTTTACGGGTGCACTTCACGCTGGGACTATTTTAACAATGTTTTTTGTGGCGAAAATTGACCGGAGACTTCTGCCACTCGGGGTCATCATAACGATGATTATCCATTTCTTTTATAATCAATATATATCTCTATAGATCAGAAGAATTACTGGTTGTCGCGAATTTCTTTGCAATCCATCCACTTGTTCCATCTTCTAGGGAAATTTCCCACCATGCAGCTTCTTGATTCAGAACCTTATGCTGCGTACCTGGAGTTACTCTTCCAATTTCTTTTCCGTCAGGCTCGCTCCTAACTCTTAGAAAACCAGTTCCTGTCTCCAAAATCGTAACACTTATTTCTGGGCTCATCTGAGCATCCTCTTCAAGCTCTGCTGCTGATGATGACGACTCAGTTTTGACCCCCATAACCGTTTCTTCCTTACTAGATTCTGGAGTGATATTCTCATGCAAGGCAATACTATCTTGTTTGGGCAATGATCCTGCCATGATCTTGTACACTGCAAAGCCTGAGATCGCTGAGGTGCTAACAGTACATACAATAATGATGAGTGCTAGTTGTACAAGCTTTCCTACCCCCTTACCCTTCGATATCGCCCTTGACTGAGCCTTATGCGAATTAGTATCCTCTTCGTTGTTCCCATGATGTTCTGCATGAGTCTCTTGATCGTCATGATTTTTAAGAGTAATAGGCCTTAATACTCTCATGTAGAGGATCAGTATCCCAAATCCAGCAACTATAATAATAATCAGCCCCCATACCCCGACAGCCTGTGCGCCGCCAATAAAACCAACTAATGAACTTGCAGAGCTTGCTTGCGTTACAAGTTCTTTCAACTTCTCCATCTTGATCTTAACTGCATTAATTTCAATTTGAGACTCACGGTATGCTTTGATCCTCGCCTCAGGAGTTGAAGAATATTTTTGCAAAGATGCGATTTTGTCCAATGAAACATTAATATCACTCTGAAGCGTAACTCCTTGCGCAAAGTAAGCAGTATTCTTCAATGGCTTTGAGAGCTCGTCTGCCTGTTTTCGTAACGTAGCGATAGTGCTAGTTGGTATTGTGAAGACAGATTCATCAACTGTGATCGAAATTGTTTTTGAAGCCTCAGGAGTCAAGACGAATTCACCTTCTACATAAAGCTGGTCCTTCTCACTATCATACTCAACGACAAGTCCCTCATCCACGCTTACGATGCTTTCTTTTGTAACCTCCTTGGGTAGATAGTATTTAAGTGGGACAGTCTGACTGATAAGCTTTGAAGGGTTCGTGACCAATGACTTAAAAATGATACTTCCCTCTTCCAGCCAAGTATTGGTTAATGGCTTTTCACTATTTCGAGCAAGAAGAAGCCTATTGGCATCAAGGACTGCTCGCATTCCCAACACCTTATTCTTCAACTGCTTATTAGTCTGATTTTTTGATTCATCTATAGTTAGGTGCGCCATAGCTTGAGGAATTGCATTAACTGAGCTAACGGCATCGGCCAAGAGAATTGTCTTTGACTTAATCTCCTCAGGCTTGTATGAATTCCATTTTGCCAATAATTTGTCAATCTTAACGGTATTCTTATCAAGCGAGGTTGAAAGACGATGAATTGTCTGAATTCTTGCATAGAATGTATCTTTTGTTGACTCATCTTTCTCTGAACCGAGCATATTTTCTATTGACGTAAGATTTAGACGAAGCTGTGACATATCATCAAGTGCTGCAGTTGATTTACCATGAGTACGAATCTCTGCCTGCAAGCTCTCAAGTCTTACTTTAAATGCTTGCGCCTCTTGCTCCATATCTTCAAGCATCGCCATATCCCACGCACCTTTCAGCGCTGTCAAACCACCTAGAATCGTGCTTTTTGTACGAGATGTATCATCCCCCATGAGCTTACTTAGTTCATTCAATACTGTAAGTACGTCCTTACTGCTCATTTTTTCCCATCGGAGTGGGATAAGCCCTATCTTACCTCCAACGCTATTTACTCCAACATATACTTGCCTAGCCACAATGTCAGTCTCCTTTAACTTAACACTTAACTCTGGCGAAGAATCTTCTTCAAGGAAATTCTGGATGATTGGTTTTTTGACAAGCTGCTCAAGCAGAAGCCTATTCTCTTGAGAAAGCCTTTCAATTGTCGCAAGTCTTGTACTCTCTGAAGTACTTAATCCAGTTGTGCTAACGCCTAAAGCGTCAATCTCACTTTTTACTTCATCTATATCGCTCTTTGTAGCTAAAGAACCACCTGAGATATCTTTGCCCGTCAAAGTTCTTGTGGCATAACTCCAGACATCTGAAGCAACTGCAGTAAAGCTAGTAAGAGATCGTGATGATGAAGACCAAATATCACTTACAAGTGTTCCAAATCCCGACAAAGTTCTACTTGAATGACCCCATACTGCATCTGCAATTGCGTCAGCTGAAGGAATAATGTTTTGCATTATTTCACCAAATGTACCTCCCGTGGTATGAGCGCTTCTAGATGCATCCCAAACGGCAGATGCAATATCACTAGGGCTGAGGCTAGATGACGAAGATGCAGTGACTACTTTAAAACTCTTATCAAGACACATGTACTCTCCGTCACTTGTACAACAAACTTGAGACCTATAAAATCCTGCAGAGCCTGTCGCCTGCACATCATATGAATACCAACCATCTGCAGCTGCTGTCATAGACTGTGAATTTATAAAAACATTACCATCTGGGTATCTACTCGTGATTGAGCATGCTGCTGTCGCAATAGGTGTATAGGTGTCATCAAAAAGAAATTCGCCAATAGTACACGTTTGATTTACAAGACACTGCTGATAATCGGCGGGGATAGCAAAGACACGATTTGGCAATGACAAGAAGATAACAACTGCAAGGAACGATCTTATTAAATTTTTACTCATTCTCATTTTCATGGGTAAGATCATATGGTGAAAATTGGCATATTAATCTCTACTCTAATTAAAAGGCATGGGTAAGAAGGGGTCAACTTTTCACAGAGAGTGCTTATATTTATATATCAATGCATTAAATTGCATATAGCATTTGAACCTGAAATTGTGGAAACTTGACGTGAAATACTCTACTTTTAAAGGATAAATACCTGAATAGTTTTACAGTAGGAGGATTTTGAAAGTAATTATTTGTATGATGAACCAAGAATAATAAGAAAAGATGCATCTTTTGGCTTTTCTTCGCCCGGTGGTAATGTAGCCACTTTTCCTTTCACAATTCCAGCCAATTCCTCTGCTAAGGCTTTATCTTTTCCTGAAAGATCAACAACAATAGTCTCAGTATAGGAATCTTTTGCAGCGTTATCTTTAGATGTGACTGTATACTTGGATGAACGTATACCAAGAAGCGTCGTCTCTACTTTTTTAGTCAATCCCACCGTCTTAGTTCCATTGTAAAGTGCCACACTAATCTCATCAGAAGCTGCGGCCTTGGTTGGCTCAACTACTTTTGGATCTGTGGACTGAACAACCACAGGTCCGACTGAAATTATCTTCTGAACAGAGGGTCTATAAAGAATTGCAATCTTATTTTTTGTGTATACGAGAACTTTATCTCCGTTCGACGCTGCCTTAAAGAACTCATCACCTGGAAGCTTAGACTTGTCAGATACTGTCGCGAGCGTTGGACTCTCATTGGTTGGCAATTGATATGACTTGCCAACAATCTTAACAAGCTCCTCTAGCTCCTTTTGTGCACTTTTAGTGGGATTCTGTAGAAGATTCTGAGTATTCTGATACTGAAGATAAAAATAGCCTGCAACGATGCAGAGGAGGACAATTACAATGAGTCCAACAATAATGAGGGGCACATTTGAATCTGAGTTCTTCTGCTCTGAAGGATTTGACATCACTCAATAATACAATCAGTTATGACTATTTGCAAATATGCTACGATTGAACTATGCGAAAATCTGCCCTCAATTCTATTATATTAATTGCACTTGTTATCTCTTTCATTTCCCCACTTGCTAACGCAGCTTCACTCACAGTCACAGCAACGGTCCCGGCAAAGGCAGATGACTTCAGCTCAACACTCTCAAGCGATGACGCAGGAGTTACCCACGGAAAAGATGAAGAGATAACATATGTTATTACGTATGGATCTTCTATATCGTACTCATCATCAGTTGTTATCGAGGCTTCTTGGTCACGAGGCACACTTGAAGGTGACCAGTATCCAAGCCTGGATGCAGCAAGCTATGTTGCAGGAAGCGCATCAGATGCTGAAGGAGGATACTCGCCTATTATTGACACCATTAATAGAAAAATAACTTGGAATATTGGAACACTCGCAGGTAATTCGTCGGACAAAACAGTGACTTTCAAACTCAAAACATCGAGCTCTGTGTCAAGTTCAAGAAAAGTTACCTTCACAGCCAGCACTGCGCTAACTGGACCTGGCATCACAACTCCCAATAGCTCCATCGATAGCTTCTTCATTATATATGACCAACAAGGCACAACAACCCCTACAAATGGTCCCACCCCAACCAGCCCTCCCTCGCCGACATCTGGAAAAGCACCTGTGGGCGTAACTCCAGCCATACCTTCTCCCACAATTTCAGAAGCACTTAAGATTAAAACTGTCGAGATACTTACAAAGACATCAGATGCTGCTCAAGTCCGCATAGTGACGTCAAGGCCGACTATCACTAAGCTCCTCTATGGAACATCTCCAACAAATTTATCGAGTTCAGTTATACCAAATCAAGCCACATCTGATACCATTCTTGATCTTACTAGTCTTGAGAGTGCAAATAAATATTATTTCCAAATAGCTATACCTTCAACATCAGTCACTTCAGATATATATACCTTTATCACTGCAAGTGAGGAAAATAAGATAAGTCCAGTCATCTCAACGCTTGTCGTCTCCAGCGGCAACACGATTCTTACTTCCCCCCTTCAAACTTCACTTAAATCTCCTGGGGCATCACCAAAGATTCTTCTTCCTCAGGGGAGCAAGTTCGATTTTAGAATCACGATTCCGAACTCGAAGAATATTGCCCTCGCGCAGGCTATCATAAGAAAAGATAATATTCTTGGTCTTTTTTCATATAAAGCTTATGCTGAGACAGAAAGTGTCGACCTCGTCGAAGTCAGTCCAGATATCTTTGGAGGACAATTGAGCGCAAAAGCAGCTCCTGGCCTTTATAATGTTACCCTGCGAATTAGCGATATCCATGGAAATATCACCGAGAAAGAAGTATCCAAGCTGCAGATATTTGCGAAGCTGAAGGTAGTATCGGCAAATGATAAAAAGCCTATTGAGGCCACAAGGGTATTGATATCACTTTGGAATTCTCGTAAAAACCGCTTTGAACAGATCAGAACAGAGAATACATCGATCCACAACCCTAGCTTTACAAATGAGAATGGAGAGGTCGATATCGTACTGCCCAGAGGCAAATATCTTGCTGCAGTCAGTAATATCAACTTCATATCAAAGAAAATTGAATTTACCATCGGCGACGGCGATAAAGATGGGTACCCTTATATTGAACTCGAGGGACAGAGATTTAATCTTGTGAACATTTACCTCTACAATCTCAACAACTTCACTGAGCTACTCTTCCCAGCAACAAAAGATTATTTTGGGAACCTTGCCAAAACAAGTCGACTCTATGATGTTCAAATTCTCGTTGTCTCATTCAGCTTTATAATCCTTCTTCTTACAGCGTTATTTGCAAAACTACAGCTTCCGCTAATTTTTCTTCCAAAGTATTTTCAATACCTGCTTAAAAAAAGCCTAAGACAAAACCCTGGTATATCTTCATTTAGTGGAAGGGTCATAGAAGGAATACATGAGACGCCTATCCAAGGCGCTATTGTCTACCTTATTGATCTTACAAGCCAAGATGTCATCGCTCACTCCCTTAGTTCTCAGGTGGGTGACTTTTCTTTTAAGAACCTTCCCGACGCCATATACACTCTCCATGTAGCTAAGAGAGGCTTCCATCAATTTAACTATAGTTCACTCATACCTACAATTGAATCAAAGCCACTCATCATCGCTCTGACCCACTCCAATCACCACAATATCTTTTTCAGCAAGATAACTCACCTCTTCAACGCCATCCTGTCAGCATCCTTCGAGCTTATCTTGCTATTTTCGCTCTTTTTCGCAGCAGCATCTGCCCTATCTGGAGATTTCATCAAGATAGCACCATTATTGGCAATTTGCGCCTTCAATATTATTGTCTGGACCAACCATAGAAATCACGGTCAAAAATAAATAATGCCGTTAAAGCGAGGAGGCCTGAGGCCCAAGCAGAATGAGAATTTCAGTCTGTGGTTTATCTTCCCCTGGAGGAAGCGCTACCACACTTCCACCGAGATGCTTTGCCATCTCTAATGCTTTTGCTTGATTTTTACCCGCTACATCTACGACCAACGTTTGCTCATATTCGTTTTTAGCATTACCTTTGATTGTTACCGTAAATCCAGCTACTTTAGACTGCAAAGATGCCTGTGCTTTTGCCGCCAGACCAGAGATTTTAGTACCATTGAGAATCGCAACGCTCAATGGGCTTTGAGAAGGAGTTGATGCTGCTTCAGATGCTTGCGTTGATTCATTGGGCTGAGTTGATGCACCAGCCACATCCGGCCCATTCACATTGACTGAGGTGACATCAATAATACGATCGAGACTTGGTCTATATAGAATTGCTCTACTTAACGAAGTATAAATAATGACCTTATCTCCATTTTCGGCCTTTGCAAAGAACGCCTGTCCCGACAGCTTCGACTTATCAGAGACTGTAGCCACCGTTGGATTTTCATCTAAAGGCAAGACCATAAGCTTACTTATCTTCTCAAGAAGACCCTTTATCTCCTCTTTTGAGGCAGCAGCTGGGTTATTTAAAAGCTGTTGCGTCTTGTTATACTGAAGAAAGAAGTAGGTTCCAGGTGCACCAGCAATAATGAGAACGACCACGCCTAAAAGCACTTTACTATTTACCTTTTCGAGGATGGAATTTTTTTTAGTCTGGGCGATAGCCTCATGCAGCTCTTCTTTGATCACCATCTCATGATATTCAATCTCAGACTACCCTGTCAAGGTTACTTGCGTGATGAAACAAAGTCATAGACAGTCTTAGACATCTTAACCATTCTCTCTCGCGCTACATCCTCACTACTCACCGAGATCATACAAAGAAGATATGGCCTATTAGGAACATATACTATGCCACAGTCCATAAAGAGATCATCGCCGAGAACGCCAATCTTGTGTGCAACGTTAACTCTGCTAGGAACACCCGCTGGCAACTTGTCGTTGAATATGCTTTTGTCTAATAAGTCCAAGATGTACTGTGAATTATCTTTCGATAGGAGGCCTGCGAAATACAGTGATTTTAAGATCGATGCATAGCTTTTTGCCGTCAGAATCACACCTGAATCCCCTTCTTTCAACGAAATATCCAGCCCTTCATAGATTTCTGAGAAGTCATCAACACTAACATTGTCAGTTAACACTCTTGCAGCTGTGTTGTCAGACTCCACGAGAGCGAGCCTCTCAGCTTCGCTTAGCTTTATTTTTGCTCCTGCACCACTTTTATATAATGTACCAAATGTCTTATCAATCTCATCTGATCGAATTGAGACCTCTCTATCAGGGTCCTCTCCCGTTCTTTCAACCTGATGGCGATATGCCATTACAACGGGCACCTTTAAAAGTGACGCAGCTGGGAATTCAGCTTTTTCATTCACGCCCACAGAAGTGCCTGTTGGCAAGTACTCAAAATAAAAAGCATAAGTATCCTTATAGGGCTCGACTTGCGATCGCAACCTGGTTCTCAAATCCAAAAAGTTGATAAGGATATCGCTGTTAAACTCCTGCAGAATTCTTGTAGCCAAGAAGGGATATTTTTGCCTAAGGATTTTGTCATCATCAACTGGGTCTTGATGAATGGCGAACAATGAATAGACGTTAAAACCTATGCTTAAAATGAACAATATTAAAATAACAATCTTCATTCTTTTGTCATTTCCGAGTATACCTGAGATGATATCATAGAAATTATTTTTGAAAGCTTCTCAAAATCATAACCACGAGTCATAATACAAAGCAGGTATGGATGACTCTCTAGATAAATAATACCACAGTCATGAAGCTGACGAATGCCATTTTGCAGCTCTCTTTCACCCATCTTGTGAGCCACCTTCACTTCACGAGGTATTCCAGATACGAGTCCTTGATTAAATGTAGACTTACTTAAAATTGAAAGTGCTTTCTCAGAATAAACATGGTTTAGATATGAGGCATTATAAAGCACTCTAAACAACGCAGAATACTCTTTCACGCTCATGTAGTCTTCAGGGGTAGTCTCAACAGCAGTAGTAATTCCCAAATCATAGGTAACTTGATTTATCTTCTTCTCCCCCATTCTCTTCTCAAGCAATTCAAGCGAAGAGTTGTCTGAATCAGTAATCATGTAGCTTATTAGATCTTCAACCGAATACATTTTTCCCTTTTCAAGCGTTCTCCCAGAAGTAATATTTTGCTCTAGCACAATTCCATCTCCATCAAACAATATGTCTTCATTTAAAAGGCTTAGATCGTGCTCAGCCTCCTTATAATATGCCATCATGACTGGGAGTTTTAGAAGAGACGCAGGTGAAAAATCTGCTTTCTCATTAACGCCAAACCATGGACCATTATTAAGTGAACGAAAATAAACAGATGCGTCAGAAATCTGACCGAGCCTCTTGCTCTCCTCAAGAAAATCTGTCAATTTCTTCTCAAGTTGCTTATACTCTCTTCCGCCAATTGATTGATCTACATTGCACTCAAGGAGTGGGTTTATAAACTTAAATCCCCCGAGCCTATTTTCATATCCGCCACTTTCTTGAGCACTCTTAACATCTGCTGGCTGAGGGGAGATAATTTTAGCTAAGGCAAATCCAAAGCTAGATGAGAGAGTTACAATGAAAACGAGAATTAATAATCGCCTCGATCTAAACATTCTACTAATGTACTTAAATATCTTTCAAAAAAGAAGGGTATCAAAGTATACTAAAATATATTAATAAGTATCGCATACTATTTCCTAGATTTTGGTTGATTATCTTTTGCATCTATATATCCACTAAACTTATTCGGGCTTTTAACCGAGACCGCAGACCAGCTAAAATTGAGGTCATCTGGGGCTACCTTATTCAGAATAAGTGTGAATCCCTTTGAGCTTTGTTTGGTAATAACAAATCGAATATTCTGGTCAAAAAGCTTCTGGCGAGCTACTTCAATCTCTTCATCTGTACTTCCATCTTTTTGCTGGAGAATAACTGAAGCGTTAATAACTGGTGCATCTTTATATTCTTTTGCAAAGGTAACTTCTACCTGTTGCGCCCCCTTCTTGATCTCTGCAAAACCAGCAGTGTCATTGTTGAAGGTTGTTTGACCTTCAAAGGTCGTATCTCCCTTAATAAATAAGTCTCCCAAGAAGTGCGCTGTGCCATTTACGATAATATTATTTGCAAAGAGTGTATCAATCACATTAAGAATTCCTTCAACCAGACTGTTACCCTTAACTCTTAGCTGACCGCCAACAGTAGCAGATCCTGCAGCGTCAATATCTTCAAGTCTCAAAAGACCCTCATTGCGTGCAAGCGCCTGATCCATAAGGTCATCGTATTTCTTAAAGAGCGCTGAGCCTGTGCTTTCTGAGGTCGCTTGGTCAGCAGAACGTGTTGCAACAACCTGCTCGGTAGGCTTTTGTGTAAGGCCGTACAATGACGCTGAGAGACTTCCAATCTTATTAGTGAGTATCTCAAGGCCCTCAATATGATCTGCCTTAATTGTCTTTGCATACAACGTATCTGTGATGATCGTAGGACTAATGATGTCAAAAGCAGCTGAAAGTCTCCCAGTAAAGATCTCTGAGGTTGGCGCCAAAGCTGACTTAGATTTTAAATCTTTGAGGAAGGAAAGAATGCCAAATTCATCCTTAACAGTTGTATATTCAGGATCGCCTATCCGAATACCTGTGTATGACTCAACACCATTTTCATCAGTCGATGTGCTGATTCCACTGATACTAGCTGATGGGCTTGCTTGCGCCATTGCAACTTTTATCGACTCGCCGTGATAATCGGTAAGGTTTACAAACATCATGACCGTGCCACACTTTGCCTGAGGGTTTGCTCCTGCTCCTGGAGTTGGACACTCAGTTAGCGCACTCTCGTCTAGATCCTCAAGCGCCTTTCCAATAACACGGCCAGACTGAAGTGCGCGCATTGCGTAACCTGGGATAGAAGCTGACGTAAGATAGTCACCAGTCTTAATTGATCCATTTTCTGTACTTATCTTCACTGGCACGCGTCCAACAAGAGCAATTGGATATGAATCTTGCGTAAATGCACCCGCCACAAAGCCTGGCTCGGTCGAGACTACGCCAATAAGTCCCGATTGATACTGACCAGTTGATCTAACTACTTTTTGAGGATTAAATGCATCAGCAATGACTACCTCGCCTGGCAAAAGCTCTTGCACAGAGCTATAGTTCTCTGCCAAATCGGCTCCACCTGAAAAGAATCCACCCTGCTGGCCAGAATAGATATTGCCACTTCCACTTACTCTAAAGATATTCTGCCCACCACTTTGAAGAGTCAAAAGATTGGCATCATTTGTAATCTTATACTCAAATAAAGTTGGTTGACTGATATTTCTCCAGTTCAAAGCTCCGCGACCCATCCAAACATCTTGCATGACGTCACCATATGTTGGGAACTGTCGAGAGAAATTAATTTGAACTTGTATCCATTTATCGCCGGTTGCGGCTCCGATATTTCCATCGGCAGGATAGACTGATTTATAATCAGCGGTCATCAATGCTTCTCTCGTTGGCGCAGTTCTGACTTCAAAATTAAGGAAGTTATCAGGAAGCGATTTGTATGATAAAGACGAGTCTGGGGATAGTTGTGGAGAATACATCTGCCCAGAAAGTGACTGTCCATCCGCATAATATCCAACATCTATGAGCATCGCGTTGTTGCTACCGGCCATACCACCACTTAACATAACCCATTTACCATCGGGTCGCTGGAATGCAAGCGCGCCAGCTCCGTTTGTATTTGCTATCGTAGGCCCTGTCGTTATATTGGTTCCAATTGGATAACCCAATATTTGTGTTCCTCCAAAAGGAGAATAGATATTTGTTGTGCCGTTTGCGGCGGTTGTACCATCAATAGTCTGCCCCTGACCTCTTGTAATAAGCCATGTGCCATCAGGACGAGGGATAGCAACACTACCTCTTCCTACAGCGTTTGTCAGACCTGCAGCTGCTCCAAAAACATTTGAGAATGGGTTAAAAAGTGTGAGCGTCGTCGAAGGAGCACCAGTTGTTCCGGAACCACCCGCTACAACAATCCATGCACCGTCTTGCCTTTGGAATACATATGATCCACAGCCAAATGCAACTCCTGAATTTGCAGATGCTGAGAACTGCTTCTTCGTTGCATCATACATCATTGTGGTCTGCACTCCTGTTCCAAACTGCGCTACACCAGTAAATACTCTATACATGCCGAGCAAATTCCCCGCTGTAGGAATTGCCCATCCACCGCACGTCACAGCTGACGTCAGTGTTGGACCAGCATCTAGAGTTGGCTTTCCCTTCAAGTCTGTAAATGGATTAAATGATGTAGAAGTAGTAGCCGCACCGCCATGGACTAAGGTATACGAACCATCAGTATTTTTAATTGGGAAGCCGCCAATTCCAGCTGCTGCCGATAGCGCCGGTCCAGCAATAAATCTTGAGCCAGATGCAGCTCTTGGATCATATATATTTGTAGTAGTTCTTGCAGTTCCACCGATATCTGCTCCAAAAACAATTAGAAATCGTCCATCTGGCAGCTTAAGAGCATATGCCCCTGCTCCTGGATATGTCGTAGGGATATTACCAGCACCAGATTGTGGGATAAAGACGCTTGATGCAGGATCATAATGATAATAACTTACAGCTGCAGAGGCAGTTGCAATGACACCAAACTGTCCGTCTGGCAAGGACATCACAACTGTACCTTCACCTGTACTGACCGGTACCGTTGGATGTGAGCCTATCAACCCTTGATAATATCCAGTAGTACTAATCTGTGCGTCACCTGGAACCTGACCTAGAGGAAGAGTTAATCGATCTGCAAGTGGCACAACTCGCAAAAGTGATGATGCTGATGCCTCCATCGCGTCTGTGCCCAGCTGAGCATTAACAAAATTAAATGCTGTTCTTCGTAAAACCGTTGAATTATCTATTGTATAGTCAAACACAGTAGGTCCTGCAAAATCCTTGAGAAGTAACGTTGTGCCGTTTCCAAAATATGTAAATCTCTCATCCAAAATATTTTGTGGAATTGGTCGTCGCATATTAATCGTAACTCTAGCCCACGCATCTGTACCTACTGCCCCAATAAGATCTCCACTTCTCTGGATAGGCTTATCTATTGCAGATGAGAGCCCGCCCTGAGTACTGGCCGTCCTTACAAAGAACTCGACATTAGACTGTGGTGTATCAGTTGTCGCACTTGAAGTACCAATAAATGTATTCTCCGCCCCTATACTCCACATGATTGAAGAGTTAATATTGATCGAAGTCGTATTAAAATCCTCTGAAATGTACGACCCTCCCATTTTGAGTCCTGTGTCTATTTTGTTACTTGTCGTTGCATTGCCGACGAAAGCCTGAAATGTTCCATCATGATTCATAACCGTAAAGGCTCCAAGACCAACTGCAGTCATCGCAGTTCCGTGAGCAGTATATGTTAAATCAGCTGGATCATAGATATATGAGGCTGTAGAGTTACCACCTACCATGATCAGAATCTTTCTACTCTGATATCTGACCGCATGTGCTCCATCTCCAAGCGCAGTTGCGGGCCCGACATTTCTGCACGTTCCCATCGTATTGGTCACCGCATCATACTCAACTGAGACATTTGCTTTCGAGAGAATCAGATATCTCCAGTTAGGTAATTGAATTGCGACTGAGCCAGCTCCGTTAATTTCACAGTTTGTAGGAAGAGATGGGCCTGATGAGAGAGATCCAATCGCTGCTCCATTAGTTATAGTTCCATTGTTTGGATTGTAGAGCTGTGTTGTTGCGGTTGCTCCACCGTTGACTAGTAACGCAGAACCATCTGGCCTAGGTAGAAGTAGTGCTCCAAGACCTGTTGTATTTGCAGTAGGACCTGCGCTAAACGTTTCTGTCGTTGGTGATGGATTGTAGACTGATGTTGCTGTCGTACCACCAATCGCTACAAAGTACCTACCATTTTGTCTTCTATATGCTACTGTCGACTTCACTGATGGCGCAGTGCCAATTGCAATTGATGCACCGACAGCAGTAACCCCCATTGGATCAACTAAGGATGTTGTAGTGACTGAGTTTCCATGAACGACTCGATATTTTCCATCACTTCGAGGAAGTGCAATAGAGCCAGCACCTGCTCCAGCACCAAGCACTTGATGGAACGTGCTTATTGATCCTGCAAGTGAGTCATAAAGATACATGGTGGTCACTGCCGCACCGCGTACGATGAGATACTTTCCATCTGGCCTTAGGATTGCTAGTGCACCTGCTCCAAGCGCTGCCGGGAGTGCTGGTTGGCCAGCTGTCGTAATTGTCCCGGTACCAGCGTTGGAAACAGCACCGGTATCAAGACTTATCTGATTATTGGATGCTGTAACATTTGTAAGCGTTGATGAAGTGCTGTTTGCAGTTCTCGTAAAGTCAGTATCTTTTGTATTGTTGCCACTTGTAGATTTATGGA
>CAZHKZ010000014.1:0-24998 GCA_964533055.1 uncultured Gammaproteobacteria bacterium
TTCAAGACGACATCGCAGTTACTTTCTGTGGATCCTGCGGCTCCTGTAAAACAGACAGTCTTACCAACCGTCGCGCCAAAATCAGTGGTCAGATGCACTGACGCAGATGAGATGGGTACTTCCCATCCATTTCCCGTCACATTCCAATAAATCTCATCATGATCCGCATAGTTACTACCAATACCATTTTTAACTACATAATTAATCTCATAGAGATGTGGTCCAGAAATTGTTCTGTCGGCATCCCCTATCTTAACCTCGACTCTCTCCCCTGAACTATCCAATGAGTACAGCTCACGCTTTCCATCCCTCTTAACATCAGTAAATGTGATATCGACCACACGATAGAGATCGCCAACTCTTGAAACTAATGGAATATAGCGATAAATACCATGGCGATATTTACTACCAAAACTGTACTCAATTCTTTCTTGCACTTTGATATCACCATTCTTCTGTGCCTGCATGGCGACATCAAAATTATTGATAAATTCCTGAGCATGCACCTTGTGAGCAAAGATGAATATGAGGCTAAATGAAAGCAGGAGTGAGAAAAATTTCTTCATTAAAAGTATTCTACCACGATGAGTTAAGAGATATATTATTTTAGGAACTAATTCCTAGCTCCTGATTTCTAATTTATGGCTAGAATTCGAAGGATTCGCCCAGCTTGGGGAGGATAACGTCGTTGATCTTAAGATCTGACTTGATCTTGGCAGCCAAAGCATTTCTTTGAGGATCTTCGCCATGAATTAAGAATACTTTTTGCACACCCTTCATTGATTTAAGCCAATTCATTAGCTTTGGCTGATCTGCATGAGATGAGAACGACTCGATCTGTCTGATATGCGCACGAACTGTCACATGCTGCTTGTCGATTACGATCTTCTTCTCGCCATCCAGAACTTTGCGCCCAAGTGTCTCCTCTGACTGATAACCTACAAATAGTAATCGCGTAGTATCTCGTCCCAAATAATTAGCAGCATGATGCAGGATACGACCTCCAGAGAGCATCCCAGATCCTGCTAGGATCACTTTTGGATTCATGGCCTTAATGATCTCCTTACTGTCTCTTGAGTTCTCAGACACCACAAGTCCTTCGAAACTAAATGGATCATCAGTGTGACCCCGCAGTTCTTCATTATAAAATTCTTTAAAATCTCTAAAAATGATCGTTGTCCTGATGCCCATTGGACTATCTAAAAAGACAGGTGTATCTTCTTTGATTTTTTTCTCTTTCTTAAGATGGTGAATCCGATGAAGTATCTCTTGAGTTCGTTCAATTGAAAAAGCTGGGATCAGGAGGACACCACCTGTCTTCTCAGTCTGATTGATCTCTTCCTGTAAGATCTGTGTCGGGACATCGTCTGGATGACTACTACTTCCATAAGTTGACTCCATCACCACGACATCAGCTGCATCGATAAAATAGGTAGGTCTCACAATATCCTCAGGTGTATTGCCAAGATCACCACTAAAAACGATTTTTTTCTTATCTTTCTGATCCACAACTTCAATACTTGATGATCCTAAAATATGCCCAGCATCTCTAAAAGTCACGACCAAGTCCCCAATTGTTAATGGTTTGTCATAGACCACAGTCTTTATCATCTTTAAAACTTGCTCAACCTCATCTTCTCGATAAAGTGGTTCGTGTGCCTTGTCATCTGCTGCAATTCTGGCAGAGTCATTGAGAATAACTTCGACCAAAGATCGAGTTGGCTCACTCATAAAGATAAAACCCTTAAATCCTCGAAAAACAAGCATGGGAAGTCTGCCGCAGTGATCAAGATGCGCATGAGTAAGTACGACCGCGTCTAGTTCTGCAGGATTGAAGTCTAATTTTTGATAATTATATTCGGAAGCTTTATCTCCACCCTGGAACATGCCAAAATCGACAAGGAGCTTTGTACCAGCAAGAGAAGTCAAAAGATATGAAGACCCAGTGACCTCGCCACTTGAACCACCGTGAAATGAGATAGAACGCATAAATCTAGTATAAGGTATTTAGCAGATAGTAGAAAGCATGAACTGGAATTTCAATTCAATACTTAATACTTAATACTTAATACTGACTGCTGTATACTAAGGGGGTGGAAGAACATGTCGTACTTGTTGATGAAGAAAACAATGTCTTAGGAACTGCACCTAAGTTGGCTACCCACTCAATGGACACGCCACTACATCGAGGTTTCTCAGTCTTTCTCTTTAATGATAATGGCGAACTCTTACTTCAGCAAAGAAGTTTTAAGAAAAAGACGTGGCCACTGACATGGTCCAACAGTGTCTGTGGGCACCCAAGTCTCAATGAATCAGTCCTCGATGCTGCAAAAAGACGACTTTCATTTGAGGTAGGAATTACTTCATCAGAACTCGAAATCGTCTTGCCTACCTATAGATATCGATTTGAAAAAGATGGGATCGTTGAGAACGAAATTTGTCCTGTCATGGTAGGAACAACAAAAGCAATTCCACTTCCTAATCCTGACGAGGTACATGAGATCAAATGGGTAACCTGGATTGAGTGGATGAAGATGATCACTGAGTCACCATCTACCTACTCACCCTGGGCAATTCAAGAGTCACATCTCTTAGAAAAAGTAGCTACATTTAAACAATATATCTCCAAATAATATATATTGTACTCACAAATCCATAGAATAAATTGTAATACATAAAATAGCGAAATGGCTTTAGCATTAAAAATCGCTTATCCATGAGGAAAGAGGCGGCATTAAAACAATACGGCAACAGAAGCAAAATAAAAATCATTGGAACACTCCCTAATAGTAGAAGGGTCCCAGAAAAACAATAAAAAAATACAGCGATAATGACTGCGAATCTTTTCCCTAAAAATGTAGCTACAGTTGAGATTTTTGCTTTTTTATCATATTGGATATCAGGGATAGCCCCAATGATATGAGACGCTATTCCCCACAAGAAGAAAGCAAAAAGCACATACAACGAATCATAAAAATGATTTGTTATTAATACTCCAATGAGTGCAGGGAAAACAAAATGCAATGACGACGAAATCGAATCAAGAATTGGAACTCCCTTAAATCGAATTGGGGGTGCACTATAAAAAATAGCATTGAGTATTCCAATAAGAAAAAACAGTAACAGCGCCCATCCACCTAGGTTAAAAATAATTGGGAGAAAGAGTGCGCATAATGCCATTGCCAACCACCAAATTGGCTTGTGATATACAGGCTCTACAAGCGCCCCCTCAATTGAGTTTTTTCTTGGATTAAGCTTATCAGTCTCATAATCATAAACATCATTAATCCCATAAACTAAAAGATTATATGGAAAAAGAAAAAAGAGAACTAACAATAAATCCTCTATACCCACCTTTCCTCTGAGTACAAATGCTGCAAGCGCAAATGGATATGCAGTATTGATCCATGAGAAAGGTCTTGAGCATGCAAGGATAACTTTCCAATTATTTTGAAGATACTTTATAAATGAAGGGGCCACAAAAACTGCCAGAGCAAATGTAAATCCGTATATGAAATCTTCTATTGGAATTGTTCCGATCTTTATACTTAAGATCTTTTCCTGGTTATATAAAACGATAGGAGTGCTTGTTAAAAATGTATCGAATATAAGTGTCGCAATTCCTAATACGCCGATTGTCTTCCAGAACCTTTTTTTTAGCAAAATACGTGATCCACAAAATATATCAAAACTACCTATGATGAGAAAAGGAATCAATGTAAGGATAAAATATTGAGTCATTTAAAAAATCTCCAGACAATTAATGAGAAATAGGAAAAGAGAAAAAGAAAAAATATCTCCTCAATTGGCACTCCAGGAAAAACATATACTCCAATTATATATTTAGGATTAGAATAAAATATGTTATTTGTAACACCTATGATGTCTATGATGAGAAATAATAATAAAGCAAAAATAATATCTCGAAGACTACTACTATTCTTTGCAAATATAACAAACTTTTTTTTATAGTCGAAATAAAATAATCCAATAAGTGAAATAAGAAGTAAAGATAGATATGTATAGAATTGCATCTTAAAACTCTACTAGTTTCTTCTCCTTTTTACAAAATCTACAAGTTCATTTAGAATTTTTTTGCCTGACTGACTCATGTCGATCTGACTTATAAGATCGCTCACCTCTTTAGATAGAGTATCTTCAATAGTACTAAGCTCTGAATTAATCCCATACTCTTCCAATAATTTCTTAATCAACTCGATATCCTCACTAGAAGGAGTGCTATTCTTTAATTGACTTAGTCTATCTTTATCTCTGCCAGAAGCTTTTTGCATAAGTAGGTACCAATAAAGAGTATTTTTGCCCTCTTTAATATCACTTCCTACGGGTTTGCCAATTTCCTCTTCCGTACCCTCAATCCCTAGCCTGTCGTCTGCAATTTGAAAAAGAGGACCGATTTTTCTACCAAATGAGATCATAAGATCAAGCTCTTCTTTCTTGGAACCTGCCAAAATAGCTCCTAACATAAGTGGTAATGAAAAACTGTATCTCCCCGTTTTTAGCATATACAGGTTTAGAATATCTTCGTGTGAATTAATCTCCAAAACTATATCCTGCATTTGACCATAGCCACATAAGATAAGCTCGCGAGAAAACACTTGAACAATTTCTAAGGAATACTTCACTGACAACTTTGCAAGACTTTGAAAGACCATGAAAAACAATATATCCCCTGCACAAATTCCCAACGACTCGCCTGATTTAAGATAATTCCTACTATCAATTTTTTTTGCATCTTCTGAAAGCTGGACGTAGATACTCTTCTCACCTCTACGCACTTCATCTTCATCCATAATATCGTCATGAATTAATAACCCAGTGTGAGCTAGCTCCATAAGAGCAGCCAGCCTATATGACTGAGAATCAAGAGGGTAACCATATTCTGAAGCTGAAAAAAGTACTAAAGCACCACGAAGTAGCTTCCCTTTCTTTGCAGAATTAAATATTTTTGATATTGATTCCTTCCCCCATGGCAAATCTCCATATTCAGAAAGGAACTCTAACTCAAGCAGTGATAATTCTTCGACTATCGCTTCCCTATGTTTAAATAATTCATTCATATAAATACTGATTTTGCCAAGGTAACTATAATTCTAGCAACACTTGGCTTAATTTTCTTGGTTAACACAATAGATGGATTCTTCTCTATCTCATTTGCTGTCCATGAATAGAGCCTCGATGCAGTTTTAACTGGAATTCTATACCTCATTGGAATAAATCTTAATCCTTTATTTGCTTCTGCTTGCCAAGATTTATACACGCTGATTTCTTTACGAATTAAACGACTAAATGCATCATTATGTTCTTTAACATTCTTCAGAGACTTTAGACCAACAGACTCCAAAATATTTTGAGGAATATACTGCCTATTCAGTCCTCTATCTTCATCAATGTCACGAATAAAATTAATATACTGCATTGCTCTCCCTTGAATTTTTGCTGCGTTATAAGCCTGTATATTCAAAGACATTATCCTTGCCATCATTAACCCAATTACCTCAGCTGAACCATACATATATTCTTTTAAATCTTCCATATTTCTCATCACAGGATTGCTGCGCAGATCACTTTCCATGGCGTCAAAAAAATCATCAACCCAATCTTTCTCAAATTTTCTTTTCTTCATAAGCTCAATAAAATCTGTAATTATTTCGTTTTTAATTTTTAATCCATTGAATGCTGATTGATAACTTCGTTTAAATTGATAGAATTCTTTTTTCTTTTGTGGAATTTGATCAACTAGATCGTCTACTGTTCGAACAAATGCATAGAGGGTAAACACATCTCGTTTAATATCTGGTGGAAAAAACAAACTACTGTAAAAATATGTCTTACTACCGTTCTTGAATATTTGGTACTTTGATTTATTGCTTATCATTATTTAGTATTTTTTCAGCAACAACTTGAGCCGAAATAAGCACCATAGGTACACCAATGCCTGGAAGTGTATATTGTCCAACATAATATATCTCTGGTATCTTTTTACTTTGAATTTTAGGTCTAAGAAATGCAGTCTGTAGCAGCGTATGCGTGAGTCCAAGTGCAGTTCCTTGAAACGCATTGTAGTCTGTCATAAAATCTCTCACAGAATAAACTCTTTCATAAACGATTCTCTCACTAATGTTCTCGCCAATTAAATTTTCAAAATGCGTGATAAGTTTTTTGACATACGATTTCCTGATCTCATCTGTGTCTGCCAATCCTGGAGCGATTGGTACTAGAAAAAACAAGTTCTCATCACCCTTTGGTGCTACATTAAGATCTGTCTTGGACGGTGCGCAGACATAGTAGGACGGGTCAGATGGCATTCTGGGGTTTTTAAAAATTTCATCAAAATGCTTATCCCAATTGTCGGTAAAGTAAAAATTATGATGCTTGAGAGATTTGACCTTGCCTTTAATGCCAAGATACATAATAAACATGCTTGGAGCGACTGTTTTTTTATTCCAATACTCAAAAGCATAAGATCTATCGCGCTCTTGAAGCAGCTTCTGCTCAGCATATTGATAATCTGCATTGACCACTACCCTATCAGCGGTGAACGTTTTTGATTTTGTAGAAAGTATAACTTTTCCATTCTTTCTTATAATCCTATTAACTGACACATTTGTCTTTATCTCAACACCGTATTCTTCACAAAGAAGCTTCAATGATTCAACAAGCTTACCCATACCACCAACTGGATAGTACACGCCCTCAGACTCAACATGGGACATAAGCGAATAGATACCAGGAATTTTTTTAGGAGATGCTCCCAAAAATACAGACCAATACCCCAACACCTGTTTTAATCGATCATTTTTTGTGTATCTATTTAGGAGACGATCTAATGATAGGAAAGATTTGAGGGGAAGAACAAAGAGTGAGCTAAATAATTTTAACCATGATGAAAAGGTGGAAAAATCAGTATAGAGAAAATTCTCAATTGCAACTTTGTAAAGATTCTTTGTTAACTTTCGATATTCTTTTAGAGAAGCGTATGAGCCCTTCTCTATCCCCTCCAATGTGCTTTTATTGTTGAAAAAATTGCCATCAACATCCCATATGTCTTTGTTTGCAAAAAAGACTCTATAGAGCTGAGGAAGTCGTTTAAGAGTGAAGAAATCAGAAGCCTTTTTCCCAAAAAGTGCGTAAAACTTTTCGAATATCTCAGGCATCATATACCATGATGGTCCCATATCAAAAAGGAAACCTGCTGCTTTAAAAATTCTCGCCCTTCCACCAATTGTTGAATTCTTCTCAAGGATTGTAACTTTATAACCACTCTTAGCTAGGAGTGCTGCAGTTGCAAGACCGCCAATTCCAGCCCCGACTACTATCACAGATTTTTTAGTTTGATTCATAAAGATGAGTTATCTACTCGATATTTTATCAGATAAATTTTCTAAAATTCTTAGTAAATCTTTCTTATCTTTATCATCAAGCAAATTAATAATTTTGCCTGCATGTGCAATCTTAATTGCAACAATTTTATCTAATTTTTCCTTTCCTACTGGGGTAAGTGCGAGACAGGTGATTCTTCTATCCTTTTTCTCAACTGTGCGATTTACAAGCCCAAGTGTAACAAGCTTATTTATGAGTACTGTAGCGGTGGGAAGAGCGATACACATTTGATGCGCGATATCACTCATGGCACATTTGTCAGACATAGAAATTTCTCTAAGTGCTTGGACCTGAATCATACTTAGATCTACCTCTTTTTGTGCAGCATCTGGATGAAACTCTTTCTTCATACTGCGAGAGAGTCCAAAAACAAGCTGGAGAACTTTGGCATTAAATATCGCTTCATTGGTCATAATAATAAAGTTAGTATCACTAAGTATTATAGGCTAGATAGCCTCACACGTCAAATGAACCCTAGTACGATGAGATAGTTTTTAGAAATTAGGAATTAGCTTCAGTGCAGAACAAACTAGCTTCTAGCTCCTATTTTCTGATGCCTCTTCCTGCTATACTGAAGCTGTGCCTCTCTCCTACCTCATAACTTCAATGACCCCTTCACCTTTTGCTGAGAAAATCTGGGAAATGAAAAAGCATTTCAATCGATTCGAGAAGCAAGAAAAAACTCAGGAAAATTCTGTCATCACGCTCAACGAAGCTCACATTACCCTCAAAAGACGCTTCTATCTTAAAGATCCATCCCTTGAAGATGAGGTGGTCAAGAGCCTCGCCAAAATCAAATTCGACCCTATCAAGATCAGCGTCACCTCAACTGATATTTTCCCATCAGAGACCATGAATAATGTACTAATTGGACGAGTTAGTGAGCCTGTGCAACTTGCGGCGCTTCATCAGAATATCCTCGAAACTATCTTCCCATTTACGACTCCTGAAAGTCTGACTGAAACGCACTCGTTCAATCCGCACATTTCCCTTATCTATGATCTAGCGGATGCAGATATAGAGAAAGCAAAAGAATATGCTATAGAGCATATCTTCCCAATGGATTTTGAGCTATCTGACTTCTTACTTCTCCGAAATATCGAGGGGGTCTCCAAAGAGAGGGTTATCCTAAGTACTATTCAGGCTTAAATACTATCGTCTTCACTAGATCATCTAGCTGCTGCTCCAAAATTGGATTGTCTTTTTCTGTTGTCACATGAATAGTGAAAAGTCCATTTTTAGTTGGCGTCTTTGTCACATAGTCATAAGAGACAAATGTATCACCTCTCCCTTTCCATTTGTATGACTCGATCCCACCAATCATGATTGATGACTCATCAAAAACATATGTTGGCTTCTCAGGTGTACTTATGGGCGTAAATACAGCATATTGATCGCCAGTCAAAAGGGGCACTCCTAACGATACTTTTTCATTTACCTCCCCCCATGCCATCTCTATATCAACTGGTTTCCAATCAGTTGGAGCTACAAAAGCCATAAATTCTCCATCAAACTTTTGACCTGTACTTGGTGGTGGTGTCGGAGTGGAAGATGGGCCAGATGGAATTGGAGTAGCTGTTGGAACTGGCGCCAGAAGGCTTTCATCAGGATGCTCGCGACCCAACATAAATCCCACTCCCGCGGCGATGAAAAGCACTATCATCGTTGCCAAAATACTCACCCAGATCCGTGGCCGATTTGGAGATGGAAGCGGGTCTGGAGGAGGCACGAATGGAGCTGGTGCAGGAGCTGGAGCACTCTGTGCAGGATTTAGAACTACTGGTGTATCATATAGACTTTCCATACTATGACAGCAACTCTCCTATTCCTTCAGAAAACGCAACGCCAGCGAGAAAGAGCGCGAGCGATTGATCCATCCACCACCAACCAAAAACTGCATTTGTAATAAGTCCGATCATCACAGTGAAAGAGAGCCCAGCATCTACGAGGCTAAATTTTGCTCCGGCAAGGAAGGTATGACTCTGTATTTTCTCTGCGATACGCTTCTTAGCGATACCTAATATAAGCATGATGAGAAATGAGGCAACAAGAATCAGAATTCCCAATGACGATGCCTCTGGTCGCTTCTGAGTGACTATCGACAACGTCGCATCGATAAAGATATAAAGTGCAACGATAAGATATGCACAGCCAATAAGTCTGATTGAAATTTTTTCACGATCTTTATGTGACCCCTTGAGGTCCCAAACCACAAGTCCTGAGGTAAATACCTCAATAGTTGATGAAAGCCCATACGCGATAAGCGCAACAGAGCCACTCATAACTCCGATCAGAATCGAGGAGATCCCTTCAATAACATTCCAACCAATCGTAAGGTATTCTAAGCGAATTGCTCTGGCAAGTAGTGCTTCTTTCATACAAATAGTATAGCAAAAGCCAAGCGACAAGACCCAGCAACTAGGTAGAGTTTTGAAAATAAGTCCTATAATGCTATAATCTTCGTCCTGCTCCAGAGATTCTGGAGCGCAATTGTTCCTTATCGGAGGAAACATGTCGGCGAAAAATGTGGTGGCAAGCCTGATTTACGCTCAGTCAAGAAGCCATATCTCTGGCAGACAACTGAGCAACTTTCGGGTTGAGATCGGTGGCACAAGGGAGGCGAAACTCATTCGCATCAAGAAAAAGGGGCGCAATACGCGCTCCCTAATCACCTTTCAGGTCCAGAAAGAAGACAGCGGGAAAATCTGCATCTTCTCAACCCTCTCAACAGACGAAATGAGTCCACTCGGATCGATGGTGAGAATTCACCCACTCACAATTCGCGAAGAGCTGCCAAATATCAACTCCCTCATTAAAGAAGTGTTCAAGAGGGCTGACCTCCGCTAGGCATCAACGGCACTCATACGTGCAGACACATATATTTTTCTCCCTAGGGAGAGACTGTATGCGATCTGACCAACACGTGTGAGTGCCTTTTTCTTGAGTTTGACTTTTTTTCGTATATTTATTATACTACAGGCCTATTATGTCCGAGCTCATGCACCAACTAAGTACTCCCCTTTTTACTCGCTTTCAAAAGAGTGTTATTGCTTTAACTGTGATCGTAGCTCTCTTGGGAATTTTCAGAACTCATCTGCCAAATAAATATTCATTTGCAGCCTCAAATACTGCCACAATTCCGACAAAGAATACCTATGCTCCTCCAACCTACATAAATATCCCATCACTTTCACTTGGTCTTTCCCTTTTCCAAACAGATACACCTATAAATAAGATTATCTTCACTAAGTCCGTGGAGCATCCTACGAGTAGTGCTTATCCAGGGCAAGTCGGTAATATCGTTCTTCTAGGCAGTAACAACGACGAAACGTTTGGCAAAATTCTAGAACTCCCCAAAGGAGAGACAATAGTAGTGGTGACAAAAGATGGAATTGGACATGAATATGTCGTAGATGAACTTCTTCTTGTTAGTCCAAATGATAAACGAATTTATGAAGCTACACCCCTTGAGACGCTCACCCTTGTGACACCTGCTGGCTTTTTAGGAACAAAACGATTTGTGATCAAAGCAGTTCCCTCTACTCTATAAATAGCTAGCTTCAATTGACACGTAGTTCTGGAATTTATATACTTGCTCTCTTCTGTTTTGCAGGTTTCATCGTGAAGCGTGAAAACAGAGGAGCACTTTTTAACGTAAAGGAGAGCGTGATGGTCAACATCCCTGGTCTAGAAAAAAACGTCAGCGAGCAATGCGGGAATATAATCATCCCTGTATGGGATGAATTCGTCCTGGCAACTGGACTCGATTCCGCGGGGCAACCACAATTCTTTGAGGTTTCAACGCACAACTTTCCAGGAGGCCAAGCTGCAACCCAGCTCGCAGCAAGCGAGATCTTTCAGGAGATAAGACTGAAAGTGATTTCTCCAGACACACAAACTGAAGAGGGCCAGGTGAGAAAATCACCTCTTGTTTACCTCGGAAAAACTCGCGTATCTGATGCGACCGAGCTCCATGCTTGGATGCTCAATCTCCCGGATGAGATGGTCGCTGAAAATCCAGCCTTGGCGGCTGTACTCAGCGTTGGGAGCGATCCTTCTAGCAAATTCTGCACAGAAATTGTGAGCGCAGAATTCATCAGGAGGAGCGACATCCCACTGACCAGCAGTGGACCAATGTATATGCTTCGGGTCCATACGGATCTTGAGGGCGAGCTCAACAGGTTCACCCTGTATCCGTAATTTTCATTTCCACCGTGGCGGGGTGCGGGCTTGCCCTCACTTCGCCACATTTTTCTTTTTCTTGGCGAATTATTTCTTCGAGGTAAAATTCAAAGCAGCGGAATTAATACAGAATCTTTTCCCAGTAGTATCTTTAGGACCATCATCAAAGACATGCCCCAGATGTGAGCCGCAGTTACTACAGACCACTTCAGTCCTTGTCATCCCAAATGTAGTATCGGTATGAAATGCCACATTACCCTCGAGTGATCTATCAAATGAAGGCCAGCCACAATCAGATTCGAATTTTGTCTCGGAAGTAAAAAGCTTCTGCCCACATGCGCCACACTCATACATTCCGGTCTCAAAATTATTGGTGAATTTACCAGTAAAAGGCGCTTCTGTCCCCTTCTCTCGCAGGACTCGATATGCCTCAGGGCTCAGCTCTTTCTTCCAATCTTCATCTGTCATCATCTTTGGATTTTTCATAAACACAGTATACATCACCTTATCAAACCATTCTAATTATCGTTATAAATCCTTTATATGATATATTCATTTTATGCTTGAACTTCTACTTGAAATCGCCTTACTGGTAGGTCTTTTCTACTTCATCTGGCTGCTAGTTTATAGCATGGCTAAAGGAGCGCCATATGCACCTATGCGCATGACCCACCTTGAAACAATGATCAAGACTCTCCAGATCAAAAAAGGTGAAAAAGCTGTAGATATTGGTGCTGGCGATGGCCGTGTCGTCATCGCACTAGCACGAGCAGGAGCTGATGCGCATGGATTTGAGATCAATCCACTTCTTGTCCTCTGGGGAAAATACAATATTACGCGAGCAGGACTTCGTGGCAAAGCACACATGCATCTACAAAACTTTATCACAGCAGACTTCTCCACCTTCGATATCTTCACTACCTATCTCACAAAATATGGTATGGCCAATGTAGAGAAAAAACTTCAAAAAGAAGCAAAAAAGTCAGCCCGAATTGCAGCAGACTTTTTCCCGCTCCCCACCTGGAAAGCATCTAAGCATATCAACACTATCTATCTCTATAAAGTTCAGGACAATAAAAAAGTAATAATTAAAAGCAAAAAATAATTGCTTTATACTTAATACTGTTTGCTGTATACTTTTTTACTATGTCTGATAATCAACAAGAAGCAATTGAGCTCCATAAAAAATACCAAGGCAAACTAGCTACTACTTCACTTGTAGAAGTTAAGAGTCGAGAAGACCTTGCGCTTGTCTATACACCAGGAGTTGCTGCAGTCTCACAGGCAGTAGCAAATGATCACGATCTCTCCTTTGACCTCACTTGGCGTGGTCGAACTGTCGCAGTAATCTCTGATGGCTCATCAGTCTTAGGACTTGGCAATATCGGACCAGAAGGTGCACTACCTGTTATGGAGGGCAAGTCACTTCTTTTGAAAGAATTTGGCGGCGTGGACTCAGTGCCACTAGTGCTTGCCACACAAGATCCAGCACAAATTATCCAGTTCGTCAAAAATGTCGCACCCTCATTTGCGGGCATCAACCTTGAAGATATCGCAGCTCCAGCCTGCTTTCAAATAGAAGATGCGCTTCAACATATTGGAATTCCTGTCTTTCATGATGACCAGCACGGCACAGCTATCGTCGTCACCGCTGCGCTACATAATGCGGCCAAAGTTGTAGGTAAGGAATACGGCTCGCTCAAAGTCGTCGTAGTAGGAGCTGGAGCAGCAGGACTTGCAGTCACAAGAATGCTTCTGGGCCTTAACTGCTCTGAGGACTCTTGCCAGAGACTGCCAGGTAGTAGCAGTGTCGGAGACGTCATCGTGGTTGATAGCAAAGGGGCAATCGTCATTGGACGAGAAGATATGAATATCTATAAGCAAGCTGTCGCAGGACTCTCCAACAAAGAGAGAAAAGTCGGTCCACTCACAGAAGTCATTCAAGATGCTGATGTTGTCATTGGCGTATCTGGCCCAGGCAACATCACTCCAGAGATGATCAAGAAAATGGCTGACAAGGCTATCGTCTTTGCCATGGCCAATCCAACCCCAGAAATCATGCCCGATGATGCCCATAAAGCAGGTGCATATATCGTCGCGACAGGGCGAAGTGACTTTCCTAATCAAATCAATAATGTCCTCGCCTTCCCAGGAGTATTTCGCGCAGTGATCGATGGTCGACTCTCTGTAATCACCCATGAAATGAAAGAGGCTGCAGCAGTAAAACTTGCGGAATTAGTTGAGAACCCAGATCAAACACACATCATCCCAGATCTGTTTATGCCTGATCTTGCAAAGAAAATATCCGAGGCAATCCTTAAGGTGCAGGGGTAATAGTAGCAACTTTATTTGAATAATCCTCAGGCCTCTCATACATAAAATAAACATCGACTCTGTCATTCTCCCTAAGATCTAAGAACGGAGCATTCCATAGATTATTTCCTGAAAACCTATACTCCAGCTCATTTTTACTCGCCTTACAAGGCTGATTGCAGCGATACCACATGATGTAATACCCATCTTTTTTCGTTGGCATCAGAAGATATGTATCAGGCTTTAACTCTGGAGAAACCCAACTCGGCATCCCTGTAAAAGTCATTTTCTCTTGTGAAGTATGTCCCGTCATTGTGACACTCAGATCATTGAATTCAGTTAGAGGTTCAAACTTTGAATTGAGATAATATGCAAAAATTTGGACTGCACCTGGTGAGCCGGTCTTGGGAGAAGGTGTAACTACAATTTTTTTAGCCTGCGATACTGGCGCAGACGTCGGGGTCAGCGTCGCTACGATATCGTTAGGCACGCTAACACGATTACTCTCAATCGCTTCCCTTTCTATAGATTCGTTTGAAATGATAGTATCACTAACTATCGCAAACATCAGAACTACTACTAAAGCGATTGCCCCAGCAGTAGCTGCCAAATAATGATGAGCATGCATTGACTTATCGATTCTCTTCAAAAAATGTCTAATATTATTCATCTCATCTCAGCGTATAGTGAATATTACAAAAATACAATATCCCCAAACTTGACAGCTGACTTTATCTTTACTACTTTAGAAGTATGTTATATAAGATCATTTCAATCGGACTGCTTATCTCACTCCTAGCTCCCGCTTCCACATCTGCAATGATGGCTGATCGCATGGAGCGCAACATTGCAAGTCGTGAAGCACGCATCACAGAGCGTATGGAGAGAAAAGAAAAGACAAAATCAGAGTATGAAGCAAAACGAGAAGCATTCCAAGCCAAATTAGATACTTTAAAAGATGCTAAAAAGAAGAGAGTCGTAGAAAAAATTGATTCTAAGCTTGCTGAGGTAAATAAAAAAAGGACAGATAAAATGTTTGAGGCTCTCTCACAGCTCAATGCATATGTAGCAAAACTAAAAGAAAAGACAGATTTCTATGATGATGAAGTGAATACAGCTAGTGCAGATGCTGCGCTCAGCTTGGCAGAAGCTGCGATCACAAAAGCCGAGGCAGCAGTCACAACTCAGGCAAGTAAAGAGTATGTTGCAACTATCACAGATGAAGCGACACTTGGGAAGACACTTGGCACATCACTTAAATCTCTACAATCTGATCTTCAATCTACGTATAAGGTGATCATTGAAGCCAAAAAGGCTGTAATAAAAGCCGTGCAGGAAGTTAAAAAATTAAAATCTGTGAAGTAATATGGAAAATGAAAATACACCAATTGCCCAGACTCAAATGCAGGAGAATTCCCAGAGTGCTCCCTCTGCTACTCAGGCTAAATCTCCCAACAATCCTACCCTAGTACTCATCACAGTACTTGTTATCATTGTCCTTGGCATCTCGGGCTTTTTCTTTATAAAGCAAAATAAAAGCTCTACAAAAGCACTTCAATCAGCAGCTTCCATTTCCCCCACTACAATTCCGAGTCCAACACTAGATCCAACAGATGAAAATGCTATTGAGTCGATCAATGTAGGTGAAGCAGACCAGTCAGACTTTGAAGTAATAGAAGCAGACCTCAAAACGCTTTGAGCGGAGAGAGAGGGATTCGAACCCTCGGAACCTTGCGGCTCGGCGGTTTAGTAAACCGCTGCACTCGACCACTATGCGACCTCTCCTAGAACTGAGATGCATTATCCCAAACAACACCTAATTTGTCTATCATTGTAATCCCCCAAAAATTGACAAGTCCTATAATATTTGATAGAGTTCTCAATAGATACTTGGCTGGCATCACAAGAAAGGTTCAAGAATGTTTCCAAACACTCCTGAGACTAGAGTTCTCCCGAATGGAGATTCGTTCACGGTCCTCAGATACGAGGGCAATGAAGCAATTGGAATGGGGCCTACCAGCTGCATTCCGATTAGGGTCAAAATCGAAGACCTCGAACGAGGAGAGGAAGCACAGGCCAAGAAAGAGGCCAGAAAACGTGCCTCTACTCAGACCAACAACTGACCGGGTCACTATTTACCGGCTTGACTCAATGTCAAGCCGGTTTTTTCTTCTATTTCTGCTACTATAATCTCCTATGGCCTATTCATATAAAGATCGGATCATCAATGATTCATTTTATGCATATTTCTTGAGTCATAACGAAGATGATGGCTGGGATGATCATGACAAATACGGTAATTTCGACTATCTTCTCAAAGTTGTTGAAAAAGGAAAAATCCCACTTCCCTCCTCCACGATTCTAGATGTAGGATGTGGCACTGGAGATCTTGCAGGCTATCTAGCTGAAAAAGGGCTTATGGAATATGTAGGAATCGATATATTCCCAATGTCTATCGATCTAGCGCGAATGAAGTACCCAGGACATAAATTTATCGTGGATGACTTTCTTACTCACGAATTTAAAGATCGATATACCTACGTCGTTTTCTCAGGTGCGCTTGCAGCCATACTCAATACTGATAACTACCAGATGATGGAGCTATTTTTAAAAAAAATGTGGATACTCTCGCTCAAAGGCGTCGCCTGCAACTTCATCACAAGAGAAAATAATCAAGAAAAAGACGAAGAGCTCTTCCTCTATGACCTAGATCGCGTCCTTGAGCTCGCAAAAAAAGTAGCGCCAAATGCCAGGATCTCATATGAGCAAAATCACGCAGGTGAGAATGACGAATTCCTCCAGACCCACCTATACCTCATTCGCTGACGATTTTCTTACCCTATTCCCTCTTTTTCTTTGATAAAGTTGTCTTAATGTCAGACACAGCAAAAGTCATCATCGAAGATATCAAGGTAGGATCGGGTCAAGAAGTTAAATCAGGCGACCATGTCACTATGCATTATGTTGGACATCTTGAGGATGGTACCAAATTTGACTCATCCCTAGATCGAGATCAGGCATTTGAGACCCCAATTGGGGTTGGCTATGTCATCAAGGGATGGGATGAGGGCATTATTGGCATGAAAGTTGGTGGCAAAAGAAAGCTGACTATTCCACATGAATTGGGTTACGGAAAATACGGTGTCGACCCCGTCATCCCTGGATTTGCTACACTCATATTTGAAGTCGAACTCCTCAAGATTAAATAAGTACCTTTCTATTTGATTTCCGCATTTTCTTTTGCTACTATCCCTCTCAATACCAGCGTCTCTTCAATGCTGAAGAGCAAACTGCATTCTTAAAGGAGTCTGCCATGGAGGCAATTTTTCTCATCGGCTCAAGCAGGAGCCACCCAAATGATCTTGATGCACTCACAGCATCAATCAAAAATCGCGAGCGATCTGGATTACGAATCCTGGAGGTTCTGAGGATCGTACCTGAGGGAGGTAACAAAACTGAAGTCATCTGCAAGGTTCGGGCAAGCTATAACGACGTCCACATGCTTGCAAAGCAAATTCAGAATGATAAGGAATTCAAGCTCCTACCAATCAAAATTCTCCGGGTGAAGTAATACTTCACCCACACCACCCCGCGCCATTGGCGCGGGGTTTTCTTTGGTTGGAATTCAGGGTTATTTTATGATACTATAACACCCTCTTAAGAGGTTTCTTCAAGCGAAGACTACCTCTTTCGCAAGAGCACACAGATCGGAGAGTGACATGAGGAAAGTAGGGCTCCTGATTTTTCAACTTCCCGCTGATGCAGGATTGGCTGATTTTCAACTTCAACAGTTGGAGATTCTAGAACCTCCAGATATGTTGGGTAAAGTCGATGCCATTCTTATCAGCGACATGGAGACTCATCGCATCGATCTCCTATTCGAATTTGAAATCGGGCCGGGGTTCACCAACAGCAAAATGATGGATTTTGCCCATCAAATTGAATCGAAGTATCAACTCAAATTACTCTCAAAATACGTCCAACCCTAGTAAGAAATTAGTCAACCAGCACTTCCTGGACTACTTTACAGTGGTCCAGGATTTTTTTAGAAGATCATTACTTTCGTCCCAATTGAGGCGAATTCAAAAAGCCACTTCGCCGCATAGACTGGCACATTCACACATCCATTACTTCTTCTCGTCCCGAAAGCATTATGCCAGGGAGCTCCATGAATTCCGTAACTTTGGTGAAAATACATCACATATGGCACATCCTTAAAATCATACTTGCCTATATAAGGAGAGACTCCTCGCATATGCGCCTGAACTTCATATTTTACATAAATCTTAAATGTCCCCTTGACTGTTGGAGACTTCGGGAGACCGGTTGCAACTGGCGTCTCAAAGACGATCTTGCCTCCATCCCAGGCATAGAGCATTTGCTTACCGGTATCAACTGTTATCAATTTCTCAGTCGTAAGAAGATCTTGCGCGTTAGCTGCGGTAGGAAAAAATAACGTCAGAATGAGGACAACTGAAAGTAATATTCTCTTCATATATTCATCATACCAAATCCCACTTTGTAAATGGCTTATGGAAACATTCTTCACCATTAACTATTTGCCAATAGCTATGTGCTATCTGCCAATTTGGTATACTTAAATGGAGATGACATTAAAGGAGACAATTACATATCACGCAAAAGAGATTCAAAAACATCCAGGGATCCTGGCCTCAGTTGTAAAGGAATTGATGATCCTCTCGAAAAAACCACTTCTCCTTCTAGTGGGAGCTGTGTTCCTCCTCTTAATTATCATCCCACCAGCGACATATCTCTATTTCATCCGTGATCTCTCAAGCAAAGACAAAATCCTCAGTCGCAAAAGCGCTGGCGTCATTCTCACAGATCGAAATGACAAGCCTTTCTTTACCTTCTATGAAGCGAAAAGTAAGAGCGTTGTCAAAATTGAAGACATTCCTAAATACACACAGCAGGCTGTAATATCAGTTGAGGATAGAAAGTTCTATGAGCACCAAGGCTTCTCGCTCTCAGGAATTGGGCGAGCAATAGTAAGCGATGTCCAACAGGAGCAGCTTGCACAAGGCGGATCCACTATCACACAACAATTAGTAAAGAATACGCTGCTGAGTCAGGAGAAAAGCTTTTTGCGAAAATACCAAGAACTTTTCCTCGCACTTGAATTAGAACGTCGCTTCTCAAAGGAAGATATCTTAGAAATGTATCTTAATACTGTGTATTTTGGTGAAGGTGCATTTGGTATTGAGGATGCTGCAAAGACCTATTTTGGCATAGATGCAAAGGACCTTACTGTCGCACAGAGCGCACTTCTTGCCGGCATCCTTCCTGCCCCTTCTGCCTACTCACCGCTCTCAGGAGATGAGGATAAAGCATATGAGAGACAAGAACTCGTACTGGACCTCATGAGATCACAAAACTTTATTACCAAGGCGCAGTTTGACCAGGCGAAAAGACAAGTAATCACTTTTAACTCAACATCCGAGGACATCAATACTGTCGCACCACACTTTGCCCTCATGGTAAAAGATGAGCTCATTAAAAAATATGGTGAACAAAAAGTTGCGAACTCTGGATTTCGCGTAAAGACGACACTCGATCTTGAAAATCAAGAGTATGCAGAATCAGTCATGAAGGCACAAGTTAAAAGACTATCATCCAACAAAGCCACCAATGGCGCAGCTGTCGCAATTGACCCTAAAAATGGGGAGATCTTAGCACTAGTCGGCAGCCATGATTGGTTTGATGAAGATAATGGCAAGATAAATATGGCCCTCTCACCTCGTCAGCCTGGTTCATCCTTCAAGCCAATTGTATATAGTCTCGCACTAGACAAGAAGAAGATCACTCCAGCCACTGTCCTCGACGACAAAGCGATCACCTATCCGGATGGCTACAAGCCAATGAACTATGATCGTAAATTTAGAGACAAAGTCATTGTCAGAAGAGCCCTCGCCAACTCACTCAATATCCCAGCAGTACATGTCATGGAGAGAGTCGGCATCCCGGATACTCTTGAATATGTGAAAACGCTTGGGATCAATACACTTGGCACAGATGAGAGTAGCTATGGTCTCTCTCTTGTGCTGGGTGCTGGTGAGGTGCCACTTCTCCAAATGACGAATGCATACGCAGTTTTTGCTAATAATGGAGAATATACAACACCAACAACGATCCTTGAGGTTAAGGATAAAAGTAACGCAACTATTTACACATACCAGCCAAAATCAAAGCAGGTCATACCTTCTCAAGTTGCATTCCAGATCTCATCAATCCTATCTGACAATGAAGCTCGACAAGAAGTCTTTGGCGGGTCTCTCACGCTCAGTCGACCAGCAGCAGTCAAGACTGGCACTACCAATGACTACAAAGATGCACTCACTATCGGATATACGCCTAGTCTGGTTGTGGGAGTCTGGGTGGGAAATAATGACAACAAGCCAATGGATAGTATCGCTGGCTCTTCTGGAGCGGGGCCAATTTGGAGACTTCTTATGGAGCGAATGTTCCAGGGAACACCAAGAGAAACTTTTGATCCACCACTTGGAATGATCCGAGTCACTGTCTGTAAAGAAAATGGTCTTCGTGTAAATACTGCAACGACCAGTGCATATACTGAGTTTTTCTTATCTGGGACTGTTCCAACCCGCTCATGTACAGATGACCCCAGCTTCCCAACTACAGCACCAACTCAGGGCTTCCCAACTGATACTCCTGCACCGAGTAACACACCGGCTCCCGTCGCCGACACGCCAACACCTCAGATACCAACTCCTACGGAGATTATTCCACTACCAACTATATAAGTAGCTAGCGACTAGTCACTAGCATCTTGAACCTGAACTTAACGATTAAATCTTTCCTTCTGAATATGGGTTATGAATGAGGTGGAATGTGGAAAATGGAAAAATTCTGATCATTGATCTACCAACTACTTTTCTTTTATCTAAAAATCCCCATTCTCTACTATCAGAGCTATATGGTCTATTATCCCCCATCACAAAGATCGTGCCTTCTGGCACTATCTTTTCCTCACCCTCGAGAAGAAATGCCCCACCCGTTGTTACGACTTCGCTGCCCAGATAGACGCTTTCATCAAGTTGCTCCCCATTAAAATAGACTTTGCCATCATGAACTCCGATCTGATCTCCTGGTAGTCCAATCACCCTTTTAATAAATAACTTATCTGCCTCAGTCGGTGAATGAAAAACAACAACATCACCTCTTTTATATTTATCCATTCGAACGTCTAATAGATTGCTAAGCAAGAATTGTTTGTCTTTAAATGTCGGATACATCGATGACCCACTAACTTGATTGGGTTGAAGAACAAATGCATAAAGCACCATCACTATGGATGCAGTAATGAGGATAGTCTGAAAAGTATCCAAGAATACTGTACCAACTTTTTTAAGAATCTCCATAGATTTATTGTCCTATGAATTCGGTTCTCATGTCAAACTAAATTCCTTCTTGACGATGTATAAAAAAAGGAATATATAAAGATCATGAGTAATGAAAATTGCTCATATTTTTTAGAACTTTAACAAAGCATACAGGATAAGACCTGTTAGAAAAATATTTATTCAACATGATGTTGACCTATCAGTGAAAGAAATTATTCTTGATTGGTAGGTCAACATCTCACTCCTCAGGATGTGACCTAGAAAGGAGTTATTCCTTTTATGTCAGTTCTTGGCATATGTTGCCGAGAAAGAGCAGTAAAGGAGAAAGAATGGGAAAGAGGTGGCGTCTTAGACGCCGATGGCTACGAATGATTGCAGTAGGCGCAGCAACGTGCCTACTCCTGCTGATCTTTGGCACCGGTGGTGCCTCTGCATCAGCAATCACAACCGATCACGCAGTGTCAGTAGTCGAGCTCGCGGATCAAGATGCCGCAACAATCGACACTGTCACCAACACCTTCAACGACACTCACTCCGACAGCCGTGCGGCCTGGGAGATGCAATCTGCAGCGATGACACCACTGACGCGAAACAGCATCGACCAAACGCAGTGGCATGTAACTTCGCGATTAATAGACGGCAACGTACTAACGGTCGCTGCGGTACAGCAGCGAAGCGAGTGGTCAACCACCTGGGTGGATGAATCGGGCGCGACACTCGCGAACGAACATGGAACCATTGCAACGACGAACACCGTCCCCGCTGCTGGCGATTTTCTTCGGGCGACGCGGATTGATCCACAACAGGGAAGGGCACTGATGCCTCGATCTGTGGTCAGCGACTTCGTGACGGCGACTGGATGCGCAGACAAAATTCTGCTTGAATAAATAACCACTCGGCCACGAGCCCATATTTGATCAACGAATCCAGTATGAGTTGTGTCCGACAAGGGCGACCAAACGTGGCCACCAGTCCTCTCAATGGACCAAGGGAAGGCGCCGCTTTGGCGCCTTCCCTTCGGGGATATATTTCTAACAAAACATAATCATAAAAATAATGACTGATGCTCGTATCATTTTAGCGATACCACAACACCACACAATTACTTTTAAGATTTTATGAAATGTCTTTGACGCTTAGCCTGTATGCTTTCGTTTTCACCTAGGAGAGTGAGGGGTCTGAACTCTGACTAAAATCCTTTATCAATTCATCTGCATGCTTCTCGACTAATTTACTTATTTCCTCTTGCGGATCAGTTCCGGTAACTTTTGTATAAATACGTGAAATCTCTGCATTTGCAGCAAATTCTGGAAGACTAGCAATCGTGTGCATGTCATCTTGACTCATGACACTTTTTGCCTTCATATAAAATTCATCATATGCCTCCATGATCATATCTTCACAGAGCCTTGCGATATCATCATCAGAATAATCTTTTTCTTGTAAAAATGATATTACTTTTCGAACTGAATCATTCATAGTATTTATCTCCCAAAGAGTTTACCAAAAAATCCTCGCTTTTTCTTTGGCTCTTCATATGCAACACTTTCTAAATCTTGCCTCATTGATGACTCCTCTGTCAACGGAGAAGCATTTGCTGGCTCAATTGGCCTACCACTATGATCAGTGACAATCGGCTCTGGCGCACCTTCCTGCTGATCTCGCCTGATCTGATCAATCGCTGCACGTAGCGTCTGCTCAATTGTATCCTCTGACGTGTCTTCCTTTGCCTCAGTTGCAGCAGGTGCTGATGCAGGCTGCGCGACAGGGGTAGCAGGAATATTGAAATTAGTTGTATCTTCTTCCGGTATCGCAGGGACTTCCGACCTTGAGACAGTACTCGCATTACTTCTCACTCTACCCTCTATAACGCCTGCAAAGAATGTTCCCACAGGACCTGGATTGATATTTTGTACTCTTCGAGTTGCGCCGGAGAGAGAACTCTGCACGATTTCCTCAGGTCTTTTTCTCTCAACAACTTTCTCCGAAACAACAGGCTCATTAAAAGTAGGATTTACAACTGAGGGAGCTGACGCAGGCTGCGCGACAGGCTCAACAACAGGAATAGGCGCTGGAGCTTCAGCTACCGCCGGAGTCGGCGTAGGAGCATATGTGGACTCAGGAACTGAGTGGGTGGGTGAAGCTACAGGCTGTGCAGCAGCAATAGGAGTCTCTACTTGGTCGGTGACAAGCTCACCCTTCTCTTTCTCTCGCATCACTTGACGAAAGTGTCTTGCTAGCTCTACGTCTCCGTCTTTCCACTCGTCATCATTTGAAAGCCTATTTACCTCATATTGCTCAAATCCTGCTATGTAGCTCTCGACATCTTTTGTATTCTCTTCTTGAGATACTATCTCGCGAGCAAGTGCTCCCCTTATCTCCCTTCTCTTTCTGACAGCCCACTCTGGCGTCACTCCTCCCTGGTCTGGATCAACTTTCTCGGCTGCATCGTAGATATCTCGAACAAGAGCTAACTTTCTCTCAGCTGAAGCAATTGGTGTGATCTCAAGCTGTCCAGCCTTATCCATCACATCTTCAAGAAGAATTGCTCTAAATACGTCATTCTTGGAAGCCTCTGGTAGAAGATCCGGATGACTAATAAGTGTCTGACGAAGAACATCTGAGGTGAGTGACGCCCCTAGTTCCTGATCGATATACTTGCTATACATAGTGCGTCTTTTCTCACGAAGTCTTCGCTCAAAATTCTCGGGCGTAAGCACTGCTTTCATTTCCTGCTCGAAAGTAGCAAGTGTGCTATGAATTGTAGAAAGGGAGTGTCTATCTGATGCGAATACTGGAGCTACTGGCGGTTCATCTTGAGAGGACATTGTCGTCTCTGGCGGTGTGTCTGATGTCGGGTTCGGCGAGACCTGATTGAAGGTTGTGTCATCCATATTTATGACTATTACTATCCTAGAATTCTTATAAAAAGTCAAGTGGATCAATCTAAACCAACATCTTTGAGTATCTATAGTAAATTATTATTTACCAAAACGCCGTTCACGATCCATATACCATTGGATATCTTGTCTAAAAATCTCTGGTGTATACTCTGGCCAAAAAAGATCCAGGAAACGCAACTCTGCATACTTAGCCTGCCAGAGAAGAAATCCACTAATACGATACTCTCCACCAGTTCTGATAATAAGATCTAGATCAGGTGCCTCTCCTTTACTATAGAGATGTTTCTGGAATACTTCCTTGGTGACTTTCTTAATTCTATTATCGATCAGGCTTTGTGCAGCATCGACAATCTCTTGAGACCCGTCATAACAGAGTGCAAAATGCACAGTTATTTTTTTATTATTTTTTGAAGACTCCTTGGTATTTTCAATCATTTTTACGATATCACTTGGAAGTTTTATATATCGCCCAAGCACATCGATCTTGACGCCATTTTCCATCAAGTCCCGCATATCATTTCCAGCAAAGAACTCTCTAAAAATATTCATGAGTGCATTTACTTCTCGAGGATCACGTAAAAGATTGTCTTCAGAAAGAGCATAAAATGAGATATGTTTTATCCCCTGTTCTATAGCCTCCTCCACAATTGGTCTTACCATTTTCGCACCCTGAGAATGACCATCGATGGTATCTCTGCTCTGAGCCTTGGCCCAGCGCCTATTCCCATCCATGATAATCCCGACATGTTTTAAGTTCATATTTACTCTGAGGCTAACTTGCGGATCTCAACTTCTTCCTTATTATCTTGAATATCAA
>CAZHKZ010000015.1:0-11223 GCA_964533055.1 uncultured Gammaproteobacteria bacterium
TCAAAAGCGCATTAAAGAGTGTCGACTTACCGACATTTGGTAGACCCACAATACCAACAGATAGATTCATATTGATGGATTATACCATGGAGAGATTAGCTCGGTAACAATGAAGCTAGAATGTTTGAAATCATACAATAGAAAATTTATATTTTATGATATAAATATGTAGAAATGGACAAGAATGAAGAGCTACCTCGTGACGAGCCTTGGTCTGGAATAACCCGTTATGGTTCAAATATTACATCAGGACCAGATCAAGACAATCAATCTTTTTATAAGCAGTTGGAGGCTATGCCAAGCCAACTAATCGAGACAATGCTTGATGCAATAAAGGAAGGTAGTCATAAATTTGATAATATTCCTTATGAAGTTACACTGCTGGGACAACCTCATATAATCACAGTTCGAACACCTAGTATTGGCGAACTTGAGATTATGGCTCGACTATTATTGTTGGGTCAACATAGTTTTGGTGTCATGAATCCAAAGCCATGGCGTGATTTGGAAACTATTGCTTATGCAAGAGTTACTGGCATTATCCATGCCCCCAAACAGGCTCACGTAAATCTTGTCGATGTAGGCAAAGACCACGAAGAGATGGATCAGTTATATTGGAAATCCTTAGAAAATCCTGATACGCAAGAACGTATAAGCGCGTTAATACATAAGCAAGAAATGGCTAATAGCATACATGATTCGAGGGAAGAATAATCTGAGATGCCTACTTCATCACCTGATATCGTAGAAAGGTTTGGAAGATAATTTATTGATGCGAAGAATGAATTCTTAGAATTTAACGTAGCGGGTGATTGATCCGATAACTCTAGCTGCGAAATTCTTGTAGTATCTATTTCCAGATGTACTGCCTTTTTTGGCGGTGACGAATTTCATCTCATTACTCCATGCTCCTGTGGCGCAATCATTTCCTGCTCTGACTCGAACATAATAGGTGCTCTTTGGTGCAAGAGATTCTATCGTATACGTTCTCACACCAGTTGAATTACCAGACAACTCTCCCCCAAATCTCATCTCTCCAGGCTTGTAGCCATATGAAATGACATATTTATTTGTGTTACTTCGTACCGGAGAAAAGTATATCTTAGCCTTACTCGTTGTAGTGTCAATCTGAAAAAGATTTGGGGGACCAACAGGCTCTGCCGATCCACAAGAAAGTGCGAGAGAAAGTGAGTCGCCAGATGAAGTATTTCCATTTCCGCTATCTGGAGCTGGGGTTGGTGTTGGAGTTGTAGTTGGTAGGTCGCCTTTATATACTCGACCATTCCACTCAACCGCAAGCATCACTTGCCCATCTTTACTCATTGAGCCTATGTTCCACTCTGCGTCAACATCACCCTTTGGCTGGGTCTCGGCCCAAGTAGAACCTGCATTAGTAGATAAATATGCACGACCATTATTTGCAGCTGCCAACATGGCCTGACCGTCTCCACTAACAGCACTTATAGCCCATACCTTGTCTACATCTCCAGCTGGTTGGGCCTCTGTCCAACTTGTGCCAGTATTCGTCGAGATATAAAGTCTGCCTGTGGACACACCTACGATCATTGTCGCACCAGTCGAGCTCATATCGGCCATATACCAATTCTTGTCCACATCTCCAGCAGCTAATGCGTCTGCCCAAGTATCTCCACCATCTGTTGAAAGATAAAGTCGATCTCCAACTGCACCCGCAAGCATCACTTGCCCATCTGAACTCATAGAGATTGTTCCCCACTGCTGATTTGATGGCCCTGCTGGCTGAGTCTCGGCCCAAGTAGAACCTGCATTAGTAGATAAATATACTCTTCCCCCATTAACTCCTGCCAAGATTATCTGTCCATTTGAGCTCATCGCGAGTGATCCCCAAGACTTATCGAGATCTCCCGCTGGCTGAACCTCAGTCCACATTGAGCCACTGCTTGATGAAATGTAGAGCCTGCCTCCACTTACTCCTGCAATCATTGTCGCACCATTCGAGCTTATCGCGACAGTCTGCCAATTGATATCAGCATCCCCTACTGGTTGTACTTCTGTCCACGTCGACCCACTATTTGACGATACATAAAGCCTACCATTCACGCCTGTTGATCCCGAGATCATAACTTGGCCATCATTGCTTAGCGCAGTCACGTTCCAATCACGAACCACATCTCCTGCAGGTTGAACTTCTGTCCAGGTAAGTGCTGCACGAACTACGAATGTAAAGATACCAACGAGGAAACCAGCGAAAATTAAAAAGAGGATCTCTTTTATATAGAGATGATTTTTCTTGGCCAGAACTTTCTTTTTCATAGCTACTCTCTATTCTTCTTCATATTTAGAGCATTGTCTATAAGGATTAACTGATTTTTAGAAATCTTTGGTAAATCTTCAAATGCAAAAAATCCATATTCAATGACCTCATGTGACTTCTTAAACTCTCCCCCAATAAATGTACCGATAAGTGTCAGATCGAGTCGAGAAGATGATCTATCTGTACGCAATTTCATCTGATCCTCAACACTTACAACAAGACCTGACTCTTCAAGTATCTCTCTTTCAAGACTTTCGAATGGATGTTCTTTTGACTTAATATACCCACCTGGCAAACTCCACTCAATCTGCCTATATGTATGCTTAAATAGAAGGACTTGATTTTTTTTATTGAAAATAATTCCGGTGACACCGATTAAAAATTGATCTTGGAAAATTCGCATGATTGAAAGCTGAAAATTGGTAGGGAGAGATAAAGCGCGCCATGTTTTAGCAAGAAGAGTTTTCACAGGGATTTATCATCATCTGGGGTATTTGTTTTTTCTTTTAGACGAGCGTTGTCCAACTCGAACTGATGAATTTTTTTAAGATGCTCTGTATTCTCTTTTTTGTAATCGCTAATCTTCTTATCTTTGCCTCTCATGGTTAGACCCGCTGCGATATCATTAACGAGGCTAATAATCCATGAGATGAGTAGTCCAAATAAAAGCGCACCAACAACTACTACATATACTGGGATATTGGGGATACTATAGTTAAAAAAGAACAGAGACGTTGTGCCTGTATTCTGTGTCGCAAAAAATGCGATAACTAATCCTAATAGAACTGTGACTATAAGTGTTGCCATAACTCCATCTTACATACAGAGGAGAATCGATGCAACAAACTTACAAAACGATTACATTTCTCCAAAATATATAGATGCTACAATCTGACTATGGCTACCAAACAATCAACAGCAGATTTTATCGCTGATCAAGTATCAGAAGCTGGTGAGATCCGAACTCGCAAGATGTTTGGAGAATATGCTCTCTACTGTGATGAAAAGCCTGTTGGATTTATTTGCGATGATACACTTCTCATCAAACCTACGAAGAGCGGAGAAAAATTCCTAGACTTAAATCTTCACGGCGCTCCAGCTTATCCAGGGTCCAAGAACTATCTCAAAGTTCCTGGAGATATGTGGGACGATCGCGAATGGCTGACAAATTTTATTAAATCGACTGCAGCCTCACTTCCTCAGCCAAAAAGAAAAAAGTAGTTCTAATGTATCTTAAGCGTGGATCCATAATCTTTAAGCCATTTAATTTGCTGCCTATATGAAGGGGTGACCCCTCGCACCTTCATCCAAAACATCTGCGTATGATTTTTCTCCATAGTATGTGCAAGTTCATGAATGACAACATAATTGAGAACCATAATTGGCGCCATAATCAGGCGCCAATTAAATTGAAGCCTATTATCATGTGTGCACCTACCCCACTGCGACTTAGTATCTGAAAATGTAATTTCCTTAAAATGTGTATCCATCTCTATAGCATACTTCTCTACCTGGTGTGTGATCACTCTTTTTGACTCGAACAAATACCAACTCTCTAGCTCTTTATCTTTGCGAAACATGAGTGACTGCGGAAATAATAATGTGTCATTCTTGACCGAAATCTTCGTAACACTGCTTGGATCTAGAGTTAGCATCTGACCAAGGTAGAGATACTGATCTTTTGCTCTTTTAACAACTGGGACTTTCTTGATTCGAGTGAGGTGTTTATCAATCCAATCTTGGTGTGAAGAAATAAAATTATTGATCATGAAGGTGGGCATGAGCTTTGGAGCTTTAACGACTACACCGCCGTCTGGCTCGATGTGGACCGATATCGTTCTTCGATGTGACCTAACAATACTTATCTTTGGAGACACTGCCATAGGAGAGGACTTATTGTACAACGATTATATAAATCATGCACGTCCTCTCCAGCTTCGATCAACCTACTTAGGCTGATTAACATTAACATCAATTTTATCTGGTACGTTCACCTGTGGCGTACCCATTCCCTGACGCATCATCGGCATAACATAAACGACAAATAAAATAACTAGAACTATGATAGCGATAATACCAATAATCATACCCATACTATTTCCAGAATTATTCTCTGGTGGTGGATTATTTACAATTGTTGCCATACTTTTATCCTCCTTTCACTTTTTAGTGTATATACATGAGGTAAGTACGGATCTAGAGATGTGTAAGAAATATGGAAGAGATATGACTATTTTTTATCTGGAATAAATATAAGAGCTGAAGCATTGATACAGTATCTTTTACCAGTTGGCAGAGGCCCGTCATCGAATACATGCCCAAGATGTCCACCACATTTTTTACCAATAACCTCAGTTCTCTTGATCCCAGCTGAGTAATCATCCTTCAAAATAACCGCGTCATCATTGATCGGTGCCCAAAAACTTGGCCACCCTGTTCCAGAATCAAATTTCTGTTCTGAGCGAAAAACTGGCTCCCTACAATCAGCAGTGACGTATGTTCCTTTCTCATGATTCTCAAGCATCTCTTTATTGCTAAATGGCACATCTGTCCCGCCTTCTCGCAAAACATAGTACTGCTGGGCAGTAAGCTTTGCTCTCCATGGATCATCCACTTGTGATACTTTTCTCTTTAATAGCAGTTGAAAAGAGAAAAAACATAAAACTGCGGCAAGAATAATGAGAAGAAATAATGTTGTGCGGTACTTGGGTTTGAAAATCTTCATACAACTTTATCCAAACGTAAATGCAAATGCCTGCACACCTGGTGTCTTGAAGCGAAGCTCTAAAAGATGATTCTTAGTATTACCCTTCATATTTACAATGTCATAAAGCTTGTCAGTTGAGACTGTTATGACTCCATTCTTTACGTCAAGTCCTGACATCTCTGAGCTGATCACCTTGCCGTCAATAAATACCTCGATCTCCCCGTCTACTGCTTGACCTTTTTTCAAAACAAGATAGACATGTTCTCCAACAAAGTTATAAATGAGAGACGCATCTTTACCACTTTGCGAATATTCATCCTGGACAGTCCAGTTGCCAACGAATGAAAATTTATTCAAGCTAATAGTCTTTGGTCTCTCAAAATTCTGTTCCCCGACATCAGCTTTGCCAATACCCTGAAGGTAAAGCATGCGGCCTGCTCCCAAATATGTCTCAGGAGATGTCTGGGTTGTTGGAGTTCGATCGCTCATCTGACTAACATCTTCAACTACATCCTGCCCAGCCTCTTTAAGCAACCCCTGGATTGCCTTTTCCATCTCATCATACTTCCCTTCTCCAAAATGTGTCCTTCTGATAACTCCCTTACTATCTATGAGGTACTCTGCTGGCCAATACAGATTGTTGTATGCATTCCAGGTAGCAAAATCATTGTCTTGCGCAACAGGATAGTTTATGTTGAACTGCTTTATCGCATTTTGGACATTATACGTCTCTTTCTCAAAAGCAAATTCAGGAGTATGCACGCCTATGACCACAAAACCTTTATCTTTATACTTCTCGTACCAACTCGTGACATGTGGCAAAGTCCTGACACAGTTAATACATGTATATGTCCAAATATCAACGAGCACAACTTTGCCCTTTAGCTCCGCAAGCGTTAGACTACTTTTGCCGTCTGGTAAGTTAAGCCATTTTGTAACTCCCACAAATTCTGGAGCTTTTTTATTTTCATTATAAAGCGATGAGGTATTCTTAGTCGCAAAGTCTGAAGTGTCGCCACGTAATTTGCGCAATTCAGTTGTCACAGAGTCATTGGTCTCAAATCCGTTAAGAGCTGTGGCAAGCACTGGAAAACGATCAAGGAGAGCAACTTGTATTTCTTTATCTTTATTTGTGTAGATGAGGAGTGCGGTCAAGATCATTAAGACACCAAATACCTGCTGAATTCTGGCTGTATACTTATTGATGCCCCGTGCTCGAAGCACAAATCGTTGTCCTCCGTATGCGAAAGCAAAAAGTGGAACTCCAACCCCTATGACATAAGCAAGTGTAACAAGTACGACTTGAATTGAAACATTACCAGTAGCTGCAAGTGCTGCAATTGATGCGAGAATCGGACCTGCGCACGGAGACCAGACCACACCCAACGAGAGTCCTGTCACAAATCCTGGAAGAAATTCATTCTGCTGTGCCTTACCTGTCCTGTTAAAAATATTTGATAGTCTCGACACAGCTAACTCGAACTTAACTGCTAATGCAGGAACGACCATGGTCAGTCCCAATAAAGCGATTATGATAACAGCAAAGAGTCTGATCACATTGGGATCAAGACCAAAAAGAGCGACGAGGGTTGAGATAGAAAGAGTAAAAATCAAAAAGCTGAGCATCACACCAATTGTGATCCCCAGTGGCCTCTTATGTCCGCCCCCACCCTGAATCGAAGATGATAAAACGATTGGAAGAACTGGCCAAATACATGGAGCAAGAATGGTGACGAGTCCTGATAGAAATGCGAATGCAAGTAATAAAATCATAGTTATGTAACAAGTATATACCCATTTGCTCTATCCACCAGGCGCCTAGCGGATAGAGCCTCAACCCCCCATTACTGAGGCATCAATACAGTATCAACAACGTGTGTAACGCCATTGGATGAGATAACATCAGCGATGTCAATCATTGCTGAGTTGTTGATCCACCACTTACCATCCTTCATCGAGAAAGTAAGCATCTGACCATTAACGGTCTTAAGTGTCATACCATCTGTTATATCAGATGAGCGGTATGCTCCAGGAACAACATGGTATGTCAAAATACTTGTAAGCTTAGCTTTATTAGCTGGCATTACGAGCGTATCAACTGTACCTGCTGGTAATTTAGCGAACGCTTCATTTGTTGGAGCGAAAACGGTAAATGGTCCAGCTCCTTTAAGAGTCTCAACGAGCCCTGCAGCCTTAACAGCAGCAACGAGCGTTGTATGATCATTTGAGCCCAATGCATTATCTACGATATCTTTATCGGGAGTCATCAACGCTCCTCCAACCATAACTCCATCTTTATTCATAGAATCATCCTGGGTTGTCATAGTTTTGTTCTCCATAGAGTTCTTTGTGTTATTTTTCATAGAAAAGACCATATAAGCTCCTCCAATAAGAACAACAGCTGCGATTATAATAAGAATCATTTTATTCATAATTTTTTCACCTCCTTTCTAATATAGTTTACTAATATAATTGTTAACTTACTTAAGTATACTATACATAAAAACTGCTTTGTCAAGAAAGAGTGTTCTTACACATTCGTATTCTTGACGATAGCAGTTAGCACTTTAAGATAAATCAGAAGGTGTTCTCGACTTACACCATCAAGGACCTGTGCCATTGCTTTTTTAACAATCGGCTCTGCTTCTTCAACGATATCTGCACCACTCCTTGTGATCGTGATGATCTTTGCTCTCTCATCTATCTTATCTGCCTTGCGTAAAACATACCCCTTCTTCTCAAGTTGCTTAACTAGCTTTGTAACCATGGGAGGATCATAGCTGAGGAGTTCTGCGAGCATGGAAAGTTTAACATCACCGAATTCATGCAGTTGCCCTAAGAGCTTCCACTCAGGAATTGAGATGTTCATAGAAGCAAGTGACCTATTTAGATGCGAATTTAGCCTGCTATACGCAGTGCCTTGCAGTAGGCCTGCTCCATGAGCTGAAAGCTGCTTTGTCTTTGGATCAATAATTTTATCAAGTGAAATATTTTCCATAATTATTTGCCTAACTAAATTAATTAACTAAGTTAAGTATATTATATAACAGAGGCCTTACTACGTCAAGCACCTCTGAGTAACTAGGCGCTAGCGTCTAGAAGCTTGTTGCATACAGGTTAGAATCCCGGGAAGTAATCAGAAATAATATTTTTTCTTTGCACCCCAGCAGATAAAAGCATCGCTTTATACCCCTCAACCATCGCATTTGGCCCAGAGAGATAGTACATTCTCTTTGCATAATCAGCTGTATACTTAACCAGTATTTCTTTTGAGAGTCTCCCCTTTTCTTTATTTGCCATTTCTTTTGTCGCTATGTAGATACTCTTAAATCCAAATGGCTCAGCTTTTGTAAAAATATCTTTATATACAAACTCTTCTGCAGTACTTGCAAAATAAAAGAGCGTGATATCTCTCTTTTCCTTGGTATCAATGAGATACCTAGCCATACTTCTAAATGGCGTGATGCCAATTCCTCCTGCAATAAAAGTCATCTGGATTGAGGGATCATTTGGGAGTGTAAAATCGCCAGCCAACTGTGTCGCAATAATGCGAGAGTCTTTCGCAAGTGAGAGCAACTTTTTCTTAAAGCTGCTCGATACCTCGCTGTCTATTCTGACCCCTAATTTGAGAGTCGCTTCAGTTGGAGATGATGCGATAGTAAAAAAGCGTCTCATTCCCCTGCTATCACTATTAGGATGAGAGAGTGTCCACTCTAGATACTGTCCTGCTTTATATGTAAAATCTTTAGGCTTCGTAAAAACGAATTCATAGATATTTGAAGATATTTTCTGAGAACTAATAAATGACAGAAACAACTTATACTTTGGACTAATAAAATACGAATAAATATTACCTATAACAAGTGCTAACTCAGGTGAGGAATATATAGGCCCAAACTCAAATCGAATGCTAAAAAGAATTCCAACAAGAATTCCATAGCTCATGTAGAGTTTTTTTGTTGGCGGAGTTGTCATTGGCTCAGTCAACATAATTGACCCAAAAAATAATAGCGGCCATGATGTAAAGATCAGAAGAACTGCTTCATTGATGGAGACACCCTGAACTATGTTCAAGATAACTATGACAGGAATAGCAATTATGAAAAAAGAAAAGAGGAGATAAAATCTTCGTATCTTTCTAACAACCAAAAGCCCAAGACACAATGTAAATGGTAAGAGTGCTGCGCTCCCGATCCACCAGATAGCGTTCCCAAAACCAAAAAGGCCAAGAACAAAAAGTGAAATCGCCACCGGGTTAAAAATATGCTTCTTATTGATTACAAGAAAATATTTTGAAGCAGATGCAAGAAAGCCGGCAGCTAATGTAACGAGGACATCGACCCAATTTGAAATTGGTGCCAGTATGAGAAAAAGTATCATACCCGTAATGATGAATGACTCTACATTGGTCGTTGCTTTAAAAAGACGGGCAAAGACCACATGACCTATCCACGTCCCAGTCATCACAACCACAAAAGTCTCGATCATTGTAAAACCTGGGAATGAGAGGACTCCCAAGAAGCCAAAGAGGACTGAGATGCACGATAAGACAAGAAGACCATGCATCACGAGCTTATACATCGTGATCTGATTTAAGAAAGAGTCTATTGATGAGAGCCGCATACTAAGTAGTATAGTAAAGTTCACCAGGAAAGTCTGCTGACTTCTTAATACTAAAATCAGGATAAAGAATTAGATATGAGAATGTAAATTTTTCTTTTAACGTCTCAGGCTCTACCAAAAACAATGCAGTTGCCAGAGCATCTGCTGTGATAGCCTGATCTGCGATGACCCAGGATGCGAGAATATGGCTTGAAGATGAAAGTGTCCGTGGATCAAAAATATGATGATGATTTCCCCACTTTCGCCTGTTACCAGCGGAAGCGCAGATGCTCTGATTTTTTAACTGCACAACTCCAATAACTTGAGTTAGATCCTCAGGATGCTCAAGTCCAATGCTCAGAGGAAATGATGGATTTTGGTAGAAAAGGTCTCCTCCAGCATCAATGCAATATGAATGAATACCTTGTTCATCAAGATACCTTGCAACAAGGTCAATAAGATGGCCTTTTCCAAGTGCTCCAAAATCAAGTAACGCAGGTTTTTTAAGAGTTAGAAGCGGAAATCTGTAGTCAATTGCATCAGTCCAACTATATGGCTTTTGTAATTCTTTTTCTTCAAAAGAATATGTGGCATCGTATCCAGCGTCACTAATAACTGAACCTATAAGAGGTGTCATCGCTCCATGAGTCAGATCGTACATGGTTCTGTACAGATCGAGCATCTCCTTTGCATCTTTGGCGAGCTGATACTCACCTGGCGTGCTTGACCACCGTGACACATCTGAATCAGCACGAAATCGCGAGTACTTTTGATCAAAATCCTCGACAAGTTCAAGAATATGCTTTTCAAGAAAAGCAGCTACTCTTGAATCAAGTCTTGGTAGATGATCTATTACCCACTTAGTACCAATCGCATCAAATACGAACTGAGATGAGCTCATGCCTTCGCTTCTGCTTTTACTTTCTCGAGTGCATCGGTGAATCCTTTTGGAGTTAATGATGACCCAGCAACTTTCGTCAACTGAACTTCATCAATCTTTTTTCCAACGACAAGTTGTTTATAGCCTGTCGCAAACTCTGTCTGGAATCTCTTCGAAGTTGCATCGGTAGCAAGGCCTTCAAATGTTGAGTCTGCAATAATATCACCTTTAAGCGTCACGCTAACATTTACTTCACGTGGACCTCCTGGTGAGACATAGCTACCAACAACAGTGTATGTACCGTCTTTATAAATTTTCTTTGACATCATTGGAGCACTACCTGTTGGAGCTAACGTCACCTGATCTGAAACCGCACCAGCTGGAACAGTTGAAGACTTTTGTGATGTATAAAAGAAAATAACTGCAACTGCAATGATCGCAACCACAGCTGCTGGAAGTACGAACTTCATCATTGAGTTATTTTGGGAATTGTTTTGTTCATCCATATAAAATCACCACCCTTCGCCCGCTATAGTTTTAACGAAGGCGGGGATTTCCCTCACTTCATTTCTTGCCTACCCTGCGAGGTCGGACTACGGAGTGGCAAGCCTCCTAAATAGTAGCGTAGATTCTTATGTATCACCATGCACTACTATATGTGAAGGTAGTATACAAATCATTGCCAGTGTGTGCAACTGAAAAAAACCTATAGCTTTGATATAATCCCCTTGTTCATTGACA
>CAZHKZ010000015.1:11323-23535 GCA_964533055.1 uncultured Gammaproteobacteria bacterium
CTGCATCTCGAACAAAAAGAGAACTCCCAGAGAAAATTGTAATATGCATGTTAACAATCCTGCTCACTGCTGTGAGCATACTATTCAAAATAGTACTATCCTACTGGTAGCCGTGCACTACCTGGATCACACCCCGTCTCGCCTGTGGCAGGCGGGGTTTTTCTTTAGACTCATTGGGGGTTCAACCACTAACGTGATACAAGGATAGGGGTTGAACCCTTTGAGAACTATAGGAGGTATTTTTTATAGAAGGCCACTGTACGCTGCATTGCTAGACTAAAACTAGATCCATCGATATTATGCCCGCCTGTTGGATACTCAAATAACTCATGAGGGACACTCGTCTTATCAAGAAGGGTCATAAGATCTCGACTATAGCCAATATTGACGACATCATCGTTGATCGCATGATGAATTTCTATTGCTCCCTGTAGATCATTCAAATAATTGGTGGGCGCCACCTGCTTCCAGAAAATACTTTGCGCTGAAGGACTTCCTACTTTTGCAAAAAGACTTTGACGTCTATTTTGATTTTGTTGCTGAGTTGCACTTGGCATTGGGGGTCGATAACTATTGTCATTAATGCCGTACTTTCGCTGATCTTCATACGAATAAACTGCACCCGCCCAGATCACAATCGCTGGGATAGTCTTTTTGATGACTGCACTTCGCAAAAGTATGTTACCAGCCATACTATGCCCCCACATCCCAATTTTATCTTTATTTACAAAGTTTGAAGTCTGCAGTGCAGCATACGCATTCAAGGCATCGATCACATAATCAGATCCATAATACCCTCCTCCCGCATCACCTTCCGAATCCCCATGTCCGCGAAGATCTATCTTGAGTACTACGAAGCCATTTCTCGCCAGATAATCAACATAGTCTACATATTTCTCAGTTGTTACATAAAGCGTTGGTGGGATATATCCATGAATAAAGACAATTGCTGGCCATCCCCCTTCTGGCTCCGCCCCAACTGGTCTAGTCATCAGGGCATTGATCTTGAGACCATCTGAGGTATAGCTTGTAAGATACGAGGTGTAGTTGGCATTAGTTGAGATCTGCTCAACCTCTCCCAAAGAACTGCGATATATCCTCTCGCGAAGATATGGAACGGTCATCTCTTTAAAAGGAACGGACTGAAGTGTATCGAGAATCTTTCTCGAGACATCTCCAGTCCGCCTCGTTGTCATAACGATCACTAAAACTATCAGAAAAACAATGAGAGCACTAATCGAGATTTTACGCATGAGGATCAGTATATCATGTTAAAAAAATCCGATAATAACTCCCATGACTAGCAACCCTGCAAGCTGATTACCTGCATTTATCCAAACATGTGGCATCGTCTTTTTTCCAAAAAAGTTATCATTGAGTTGACTTGGCACGACAAACCCCAGCCAGACAAAAAATGCTGTGCTTAGACCTGCTTGGATCATCGGGTAACCAAAATAACTCGCTGACATCTTGATAATATGAGCCAGTATAAAGGCAGTGACTAAGGTTACAACGAAGTTAACAGGATAGATCTTGCCCATTTCCTTGGCATCATGCTGCGCCTTATCTTTTGACTCAGCCATGATCTTCATATATTGTTTCCCAAACAAGACTGTGTACCACGCAAACCCTACAACAGTTGCTCCAACTGCTGCTAATAAAACCGCTATATAATTAATTTCAATCATTTCTACTCACCTCCTCCGCCCGCCGAAGTCTTAACGAAGGCGGGTCTTGATTTCTCTCCAAATAATATCACCCTACTTCTCAGCTGTGAAGTATCGATAAACAGCTGAGGAGACATCGGCGATTCTTCCTTCGGCTGCAAGTGGATCACTACTTTCAGACATTGCGACAATAATATATGGATTTGTCGCATAAACGATACCAGCATCATGAGTAAAGTCCCCAAGCTCTCCAGTCTTATGCGCCACGACCACAGAGACTGGTAGATTACGTGGCAATTTATTATTTAGTCGCTGCTGTTTGAGAAGCTCTAGCATCTCTTTTGAGGCAGATCTACTTACCAGCTCTCCCCCGTAAAGTCTTTCAAGAAAAAGCGCGATATCTGATGGAGTCGTAGTCGGATTATTACCATTGGTCCCTACCTTGGAATCCTTAAAACCTTGCTCATCCAAAAATATCGCTACAGAGGAAAGTCTGATATTTTCAGTAAGCAAAAGTGCGGCATAGTTATCTGAAAATGTGATCATATTATAGAGAGCATCCTCAACGCTCAGTGTTATCTTGCCTTCAGTCTGCTCTGCAGACTCAGATGCAATTTTAAACTTCTCATTGAGAACTTTAACATCCTGACTGAGGACTGTATCCTTCTTTAGATCCCCTTTCTCAACTTTCTGAAAGACTACTGCCATGATCCATAACTTATAGAGGCTTGCCGACTCAAAAGATTTTTGTGGATTACGATAATATGATTCACCAGTTGTCAGGTCTTTTATGACGATCCCGTATGTACCTTTTGTCCCATCCAATTCAGATGAAACTACACCATCAAGTTCAGTACTCTTGGAAAATGGTGTTGGGGTGATCCTGGAGGTCGGACTGATGGAGGCATTGAGAACTTTCTTTTTGTTGTTTGGCAAAATGTAAGTAGCAAGAAAGAAATAGATCAGTCCGATAATTAAGGAGAGTAGGAGAAAAAATCGAGTTACTTGTCTTCGTATTCTTCTCCGTCTCCTATGTAGCATAACTGAACTAGAATAACATATCGGTTCCCTGTTTTCCGTTGTCTGTTTTCAGTCTATGAGGATTCTTAATAAAGTAAGCTAATTCAGAGTGAACCGAAAACCGAAAACCGAAAACCGATCTTGCTATGTAGTGTATAATGCATACATGGACACACAATATGAGACCGCAACGTTTGCAAATGGCTGCTTTTGGTGTACTGAAGCGATCTTCCAACGACTCAAAGGCGTAAAGTCAGTCAGCCCAGGATACACGGGCGGTACGACCGAAAACCCATCATATGAAGATGTATGCAATGGTAACACGGGTCATGCCGAGGCTCTTCAGATCATTTTTGATCCAAGCGTGATTACGTATGAGAAGCTCCTTGACGTCTATTGGCACACACACAACCCTACCACTCTCAATCGACAAGGAAACGATGTAGGCACTCAGTACAGATCTGTGATCTTTTATCAAAATAAGAGGCAAAAAGAAGCTGCAGAGAAATCGAAAATAGAGCTAGAAGAGTCAGGATATTATCCAGACCCAATTGTCACCAAAATCGAGCCACTTACTATGTGGTATCCCGCAGAAGAGTATCACAAAGATTATTTCAACAGAAATGGATCAGCAGGCTACTGCTCAGTGATCATCGATCCAAAAGTCAGGAAATTTATCGCAGAATACTCTCAGGACGTTCAAGATAAATATAAATAAATAGAAGCTAGCGGACTATTTTCTTCCCCGATAGATGTCGTTTGCAGCCCTGGCTTTTCGAATAAGCAGTGCCATCGCTTCAGGATCATTTACAATTTGCTGTCCAATTTCTTTTCCTATCCTCTCTGTCCTAAAATCTTCTCTTTGCAAATCAAGAAGCGTGAGCACCGTATCTCTTAGCATATGCACTTGCGGAGTTCCCAGAGCAAATCCAAGTGTTGCCTTTTGATCAAGCACTGGAAGTATACCCTTTACTACACCGGTATTTCGCAACTGGGTCACACCAGCACGAATCTTCCCTATCTCCCGGGCCCTCTCTTCATCTGATAATGAGTCAAAATCAGGATTGAGCGCTCGCAAGAGCCACTCATCATCTGTCTTGAACCTTCCACCATAGCTCTCAATCGCATCTCTCAATCTGAATAGAAATTTCTCTCTCCCCTCCTTACCTCGTATCAGCGCCGGCTTAGCATCTTCATTATATTCGTACATTTGATACGATCCATTGCGAGTAATAATTGGATCATATGTGAACATCCCCGCTTCAGAAAGCGATCTTAGATGCCTAGTAGTTGTAGGCGCGTCACTTCCGATTGCTGATGAAATATCTCCAGTACTTATTGGCAATTTAGCACTGGTACCAAACTTTGCCTTAATCTTACTAATTGCACGCAAAGTTTTTACCCTTTTTGCGATAAAATCAGCATCTACCTCCTCATTTGGTATATTTGCGCCAGCCTCACCGAAAACTTTTGATATATCCAAATCTTTATACTTTCTAGATAGTTCAGCCATATACCCTAGTTGACTCGCAGTAGTACCAAAGCAAAATGATCGAGTAAAGGCTAGATCATTACCATTTTTTTCGCTCTCAAGTGAACCAATTTCTTCAAAATTACGTAGGTATTGGGTAACTGTATGCCTTTCAATTACAGGTTCGCTATCACCCAAAAATCTATTCATATAGCTGGCGATTTCTGGGGCAGATTTCAGACCACCATAATGAGAAAGAAGACCAACTACAATCTTCGGATCTGAATTAATAGCACGAATACGCGGACTCAAGCTTTCAAGCGGCATAATGTCATCAGTTTCTGGAGACATTTCTCGAGTGTAGGTAATTCTCGCAACGGGAACAAACCTTTTTCGCTCATTTGGAGTTGGATTAGAGTATGCTTGTTCTCTCATAATTACTATAAGATTATAATCTAAAGACTCTTTGAGATCAAGCGCAATGCTATTTAGCTAGTGGAGGAGTAACATTTCGGTGGTGGATAGTGATTTTATAATAGTTATCTTCACAACTCTTATCACAAAATGCGAGGCCAGTCTTCTTATCCAGACAATCATCACAACTAATAAAATGTCGATGACACTCGTTGTATGCGCAGTTCACATAACTATCACAGGTCTTACCGCATTTATCACATGATCCAACGATTTGATGATCTGGGCTGTCTGTATTAAATCCAAGTGTAATTCTCTTATCAAAAACATAGAGCTTCCCCTTAAAATGCTGATTTGGATACTTTTCCATGTAGGTATGTATTCCATCTTTAAGCTGATAGACATCAGCAAATCCATTCTCAACCAAAAATCCTGAGGCTTTCTCACATCGAATACCGCCTGTGCAGACAGTCACAACTGTCTTATTTTTCAAATGAATCAATTTTGGGAGAACGCTTGGTAGATCATAAAAGTTCTTAAGTTCCGATGAAATAAAATTTTCAAAGTATCCACTCGCATACTCATAGTCATTGCGCATATCGACGACATAGAATTCTCTACCTTCCTCATACCACTGATGTAACTCATCTGCAGAGAGATACTTCCCTGTTGTTTTGTTGGGATCTAATCCATCAACTTTTGTGGTCACAACTTCTGGTCTGAATTTTACAGATAATTTCGGGAATGCTTCCCCTGTCCCAGCACTTTTCTTAAAAGTAATATCTGAAAAGTATTTAGACTTCCCCATCTCCTGGATATACTTTTCTGTATTTTCAACTCTGCCCTCAACTGTCCCATTAATCCCCTCAAATGACACGATAATACGACCCTTCAAGCCCAGGGACTCACAAAGAGCTCTTTGCTCATCACGAACTCTCTTGGGATCTTCGATTGAAATGTATTTATAAAACAATAAGACCTGGTAATTGTCTGTCATGAGGCTATTATACCACGTGATGAGATTTTGAATCGAGTTTAGGATGACATGATTGTCACCTTTTTAGGTAAATTAGGTAGTCCTCCTGCATTTTCTGCATTTTTTCTCTATCCATACCTGCGATCATGATCATCGCTTCATCTGATCTCTTTAGAAAATCGCGATCAACTTCAGCTATGTCGGGATTTACGGTCAGTGCAATGTTATTCATCCCCATTAATTTAAGTCCACTCAAATTTCTCAAGCGAGATAGCGCGACATATCCTTGTCCTGGCACAAAAGACCGTGAGAGATCGACTTCAGCCGCGTCCAACGACATGCCTTGTGACTTATGCACTGTGATAGCCCATGCAAGTCGAAGTGGAATCTGGCTAATCGCTGCCAACTCGACATTCTCTTCTTTTACTTCCCAACTTGAAGCATCAATGATGATCTCTGCCCCATCAAATGTCCGGACTTTAGGATGATCTTCTTTATCAAATCCTATGACTTCCCCCAATGTTCCGTTGACATATCCCACATCCCAATTATTTTTAACAAACATCACCTGTGCGCCAATTTTCAACGTTAGCCTCTCTGGAGCGAGGCAACTTTTTCTTAGTGTCTCAATGATCTTTGGACTTCCACGTCCTACCATCAAATAATCATGTGGCTCTCCTTGAAGTTCATCTAACTCTTTTTTATTAATCGCATCGACATCTGCATTATGTGTAAATAACTTTGTCGGTTTTGAGTATCCTACCGGCTCTTTATCAAGTCGTTCTGAAAGAACTTCGACAGTATCTTCATTTACCTGACCAGATCGAATATCACTAAGAACTCGTAAAAATGATCTATCGCTTTGCCTAAATTGCTCGTCTAGATAACAAATCTGAAGTCGCATATTATTCCAGACCTCTGCGTCTGTCACATAGGAGGGCTTGTTGCCACCCTTTACGACTGGAGGTAGTTGGAAGAAATCACCACACATAATCACCTGCATCCCACCAAATGGTTCATAGTTTCTTTTAAAACCTCGACAAATTGCATCAACAATATCAAGTTGATGCGCATGAAGCATCGAGACTTCATCAATGATGAGAACTTTAGCGAGTAAAAATCTTTTACGAAGATATGACCTTTTCATCAAATCATGGATCTCAGGAGTGGCAATCGTGTCTCTTATCCCCATCCCTGACCAACTATGTATGGTTGAGCCACCCATGTGAGTAGCCGCAATACCTGTTGAGGCGGTGATCCCCACACTCACTTTTTGCTGCTTAAGATAATCTATATATTGATTAAGAAGATGCGTCTTGCCACTTCCTGCTGGACCTGTGAGATAGACATTGTGGCCAAGCTTGAGGAGATTGAGGGCATCTTTTTGTGTCATATGAGACATGCAGTATAGCAACAAAAGTATAAAGTAGACAGTATATAGTAGGAGATAAAAGTGAGCTGTATGCTTTATTCTGACGACTATTTTCAGTCGTCAAAGTCTTTATAGACTTTTGAGCCAACGAGAGTTTTTTTCTTACCATCAGAACTTGGGATCAATTCTTCGATAATTTGTGAGTACCGAAATGGGTTGTGAATCATATCCATGTCTTGGTACTTTGTGCCTCTAAAATCAGACAGTGAGACAGTACCAAAGTTGAACATTCTACCATACGCACTTTGAAAGACCTCAACCATGCGCACATGACTCAAGAGAAATTTTTCCTCTTTTTTAAAAAAGACTCCCCTACGATGATAGAGTGTCGTCGACGTAATTTCATAATACTCGTTAAGCCACTGCAAAACGATATAGATAGATAGCGACATTTTAATAAAAAGAAATGTAATAAATATTGGAATGGTGAAGGCAGTAAATTCGAATCCAGTAAAGGTATCTCTGATGATACTGAGCGATGAGAAAGAAAAGACTGCAAGTCCACCAGACATTATTTCAATAAAAAGCAACTTTGCGAGAAGAAGAGATATACTGGTTCTAACATTGACGTGTGTGACTTGTATCGTCTTTTCCATCTTTATTTACTGCGCAATCTTCATGTGATATTTGAGACTATAAATCCAGTCTTCTTCGTTGCCTTGACTTTGCAATTTCTGCTCCAAAAGCCACTCGAGATATGCACGATCTGATAAGACCACTTCTTCAATTTTTTTACCTTTATGTTTGCCAAAAGGCAGCATGGTGTAAAGTATTGGATCGAGAGAAATACGCAACATCTCCTGCACCGCCTTTTCATGTGTTCCTTGTTGTTCAATTACTTTCGCATATAGCCTCTTAAAGAGAGCTTCAAGAACTATCACATCATCTTTAGCTTCATGTGCCGTTGCTTTCACATCAAGATCAAGATAATAACGAAGGTACTGCATGTTGTACTCAGGTATCTTACTCTCAGGATCCATAGCTCGCGCTAATTTAAGCGTGCAAATAAACCTAGGCACTTCAATATCTTCATGCGCCAATATCGTGATATCAAAGACAGCGTTATGCGCAACTAAAATTTTTTCTTTCAGCAAGAGTGAGAGATCTTTGCTCATCGCGCTACCCGAAAATGCTTCCTTGTCCTCTACCATTCTATTGGTGACATGTGTGATGCTCTGAGACTTGATGGAGATTGGGAGAGGTGGCTTGAAATAAGCGTCCTTAATCTCGTCACCAATTTTGTAACATACTTGAAAAAGCCTATCTTCTAAGAGTAAATTACCGGTCGTCTCGGTGTCCAAAAACATGAAATCATCCATAACTGTAGTATACAGTAGCTGAGAAAGAGTATAAAGCACTGAGAAAGCTATGTATTAATCGTACTCTATACTTTATTCTTGATACTTTATACTATTATTGTATGTCCACTACTCCAATAGATGAGTTGAAGAAAGAACTTCGCAAAGAAGAGCTTGTATACATGATGGACACCAAGCCGGGCCTCATGCGCCAAAAGATCCAAAAATCCTTTGTTTTCTACGATCAAGATGGTAAAAAGGTCACTGATAAAAAGACTAAGGACAGAATTGATAGTCTAGGCATCCCTCCTGCTTGGGAAAATGTTTGGATCTCCCCACTCTCAAATGGCCACCTCCAAGCAACAGGTTTTGATGAAAAAGGTCGCAAGCAGTACATTTACCACCCATCGTGGATCAAAATCTCCCAGGAAAATAAATTCGCGAAAATGGTCGACTTTGGCATGAGTCTCCCTAAAATACGGGGTAAAGTCGCCTATGACATGCGGAATGATGAGTTGAGTCGTAAAAAGATTATTGCGACAGTCATCTGGCTACTCGAGCATACTTTTATCAGAATTGGTAATGAACAATACTCGAAAGAAAATGCATCATTTGGACTAACTACACTGCGCAATCGCCATGCAAAAGTTCGTGGTAAAGAAGTCACTTTTCACTTTACAGGCAAAAGTGGTGTTGAGAATATTCTTACTTTTTCTAATCCGACTGTCGCCAAAACTATTAAAAGATGCATAGAACTTCCAGGCTTTGAACTTTTTCAGTATATCGATGACGACGGCAGCAAACACACCATTGAGTCATCGGATGTGAATGAATTCTTAAAAGAAATCACCGATGACACTTTCACTGCTAAAGATTTTAGGACTTGGGGTGCGACCAACCTTTCAGCTGATATTTTTTATGACACAGGGGCTCCAGAAGACACGAAAACTTTAAAGAAGAATGTCAAAGAAACCATCAAGCAAGTTTCAGAGCATCTTAATAACACTGTCTCTGTTTGTCGCAACTACTACATCCATCCAAGCGTGATCCAGACTTATGAAAAGAAAATTCTTTTACCATTCATGAAGAGACATGATGGTAAAAAATCTGATATTAATGGGCTCTCGTGGAAAGAAGCAGCACTGATCAAACTACTTCGTGAACACCCACTATAGCCTAGAGCTAGGAGCTAGGAGCTAGGAGTTAGTTCCAATTTATGGGAGAAAATATTCCCTTCATCATCAAAAATAAACGATCCATTTACAAATTTTCCATTAAGTACCTCTGGTAGCCAATGCGCATCATCTGGCCACATTTTTGCATATGGAATATCTTTAACTGCAAACCACTCTGGCTTCATCTCAATACTCTCAGATGGCTCCCCTTCCCAATTTTCTACCAAATACACATGCACGACCTGATCCCAATCTGGCTTATGCGGATTCTCAAAAACTAGCCTTGCACATTTTTTCATTTCTTTGATCTCTACTCCAACTTCCTCTCTTGTCTCACGAACTGCAGCCTGCTCTATGATCTCACCCACCTCTAATTTACCTCCGACACCATTGTATCTCCCTTCCCCAAAGCCACCCTTTTTCATGGCAAGACAAATTTCAGAAATCTCCCCATATGATCTTTTTACAAGGAGAACGAGTGTCGTATCCGGCATAATTCACATTATACTCCAGACTAAGTATGAGATCAGTAAGAAGTCTTGACACGATATTTAAATGGGAGGATAGTATAGATATATGGCTTCAACAGACGGATACTCTTCCAATTCATTCTTCAGTATGCGCAACATCATAATTTATATCGTTATTGCTATAGTGGTTTATGGAGCCATCTATTTCCTCTTCTTGAGAAAAGACGGGGGCTACATGCAGCAGTCCATCTCCATGAGCGTCACCCTTGCTGCACAAAATGACTCCACCCAGGCTGGGACTGCAATGCTCACTGAGAAAGATGGCAAGACTACTGTATCTGTCACTCTGAGTAACCCAGTTGATGACTCTCCTCAACCTGCACATATTCATAGTGGATCATGTCAAACACCAAGGGAAGTCGTCTATCCTCTCACCAATCTCGTAGGTGGAAAGTCAGAGACTGTCTTGGATATACCACTTGCGACACTCAAAAAAGCACTCCCACTTGTGATCAATGTCCATAAGTCAGAAACAGAGTCTAGCGTCTACGTCTCCTGCGGCGACCTAAAATGACACAATAAATTGTGTCATCCCGGACTTGATCCGGGATCTCCTCTCTACATTTATTCCTATAAGCCTAAATATGCTATAATCTCACCTATTCTCCCTCTTTGATGAGGGAACGATCATTCAAATCTTAAGAAAGGCTTGAAAAATGCCAGAGAGAGCATATTGCATGATCACTGTCCAAACAGGATGGGCAAATGATATCCTCAACTCTCTCAGAGTAATGGAGGGGGTCGTTCGAGCAGACGGAACAACTGGTGACTTCGATATCATTGCAACAATCGAGATGCAAACATCAAGGGAAATCGGTGAGACAGTTCTGCAAAAAATTCAGGTCCTAAAGGGCGTAATCAAAACAACAACCAGCTTAGTGATCAATAACCTCTAAGCAATTCCGAAATGCACCCTCCTCTCGCAACACGCGGGAGGAGGTTTTTTTATACACAGGACGTCCTCGTGCTATAATGTCCCACTATGGATTTAGAATTTGTGGGCTATCGACTACTACTCTCTTTTCTCATTGGCGCTGCCATCGGACTCGAGCGAGAGATCAATGAAAAGTCTGGCAGATTTGCCAATAAATCATCAGCTATTCTTGGGATTCGAACTTTTTCACTCACCAGTATTCTCGGTGCAGTCACAGGAATTATCTATTTGTCATATGCTCCTTTAGGTCTCCTGATTGGATCAGCATTTTTCATACTTCTACTTTCCTTCTATGTGCTCGATGTCAAAGCCACCAATGATCGTGGGCTCACAACTGAGATAGGACTTCTTTTTAGCTATGTACTAGGGCTTTTACTAATAACAGATGTCATCCCAATACATTTCACACTCGCTCTTTCCGTAGGCATTCTCTTACTCCTCTCACAAAAAGCATTTATTAAAGAAACGGTGTCACGAATTCGTTCAAATGAACTCAATGCCTTCATTAGTTTTGCGATCATCGCAATCGCAATCCTCCCTTTCCTTCCAAATCAAGCATATAGCCTTAATGATATCCCAGGAATTCAGGGCCTCCTTCAAAGTTTTGGCATCAAGCAAAATGCTTTCTCAGATCTCACCATCATCAACCCATTCAAGACCTGGCTCTATGTCGCACTCATCACAGGCGTGGATCTGATCGGATATTTCCTAGAGAAAGGACTCGGGCAAAAAAGAGGCTGGCTCGTAGCAAGCGCTGCCGGTGGATTTGTCTCTTCAACTGCGACAACTCAGTCACTTGCTCAAGAAGGAAAAGGTAAAAAGGTCGTAAATCATCTTGTCGCTGCGGCGATTGCAGCCAATCTTGTAAGTTTTGTACAGATCTTTGTCCTTCTAACCCCCATCAACAATAAGCTTGCCATAGCTCTGATTCCGACAATCCTTCTTATGATAGCTACAGCTGGAGCTGGACTTTTTTATCTTCTAAAAAAGCAGGAGAAGAAAGAGAAAGGCACAAAAGAGAAAAAAGAAGTTGCAACAAAAATTATTGACCTGCGCGCAGCACTCTCATTTGCAGGACTTTTTGTTCTGATAAGCATTTTTTCTCAAGTCGCGCTGATCCTCTTTGGAGATAGCGGTTTCTTGATAGCAACAGCACTTGGAGCGATCATTGGTCTAGATGCAGTGATGATCAACACAGCACAACTTGTAGGAGGAACTATCAGTATCTCAACTGGAATACTCGCATTTGTCATAGTAAACGCAGTAAATATTGGAGCAAAAACTTTCTATAGCTA
>CAZHKZ010000016.1:0-2072 GCA_964533055.1 uncultured Gammaproteobacteria bacterium
CCAATCCTTGTGTAAGTAGTTGCGTTGATTGTAAGTGCGCCATCACTGGTGAGATCATCGCCATTGAGAGCAAGATCCCCAGTTGTTGTAATATTGCCAGCCACATCTAGCTTCTGCGTTGGAGTTGTTGAGCCTATGCCAAGATTGCCATCATTACTAATGGTTAGTTTTGTTGCAAGACCCGCATCGCCACCTCCTGAGGTTCTGAAATTGAATGCGTTACCATTTAGGATATTAATATCCTGCGCTGTAGATCCTGAGAAAGTGAGGTCTCCGGATGTTGATGCTGTACCTGCGGTGATAGCTCCACCGTCCTTTGAGAGTGCAAAGATCTGGAATTTAGCAGATGTTGATGCACTTCCACCTACTAAGAGATTGTCTGTTATATTTGCTGGGGCAAGTGCTCCGAGTGCTCTCTGCCAATAACTTGCTCCTGCGGCGAGAGTTGAAAAATCAGTAACACAATTAGACTCTCCATCTCCAGTACAGAACTTAGCAGCTTCAATTGTGTCATCTGATACTGCAGTTTTATATAGAGAGATGCCGCTTGATCCATAAATATCACCAACTACATCAAGTGGGGCACCTGGCAGGATGGTTCCGATGCCGACGTTACCATTGTTTTGGATCACAAATCTTGGCGTACCTGCAGCTGAGGCTGTGAAGATATCTTGGTTGCCGGTCTCATTGAAGAGTGCGAGGGCTTTCCCAGTTACTCTTCCATCCAGGTGGAGAAGGCCTACGGGAGTTATAGTCCCGATACCTACATTTCCACTTCCGTTAATAGCGAGCCTCGTTAGATTGCCAGCTGTTCTGTCTTCGATTGCAAAAAGATCAGGTGAATCATCCGCTTGTACCCACCATTCTCGATTAGAATTATTGAGACTGATTTGCGCAGCAGAAGCACCACTGTTTATTTTAAAGTCAGGAGCAGTTGTTGAGGTGAGCTCAAGTGTTGCTGTTGTAGTCGTAGTTCCAATACCAACATTTCCTCCATTTGTTTGAATACCAATCATATTGTTACCCGCGAAATTTTCGATTACTGAGTATGCGCTGCCTGCTGTTGCATTGTATTTCCAAGCTAGAACGAGGTTGTGGGTGGAATCTTGTCCAATGCGAATATCTCTATTTGCAGCAGCGCCAATACTGATTCCATTGAAAGTGCCTATGTCAGTTCCCATAGCTAGATCAGTGCGGGGATTGATGTTATTTAGGCCAAGATTTCCACTCGCATTCATGACAAATCTTGTCGTGCCAGATGATGAAGCAGTCATGATATCTCCAGTACTGAGTTGATTTATCTGAAAGATTGCCTGGCCTTGCGAAAGGGAAGTGGTACCCTCAAGATCGAGTTTGGCAACTGGTGCAGTCGTACCCACTCCTACATTTCCATTGAAGTCTATGCGCATTCTCTCGCCAGACGCTACAGCATCAGCCGTGACTGATCCTCCAGTCGCGTTGAACTGAATGCCGTTCTGATCCATCTTGATGAAGTTATAACCAACAGAAGCATTTGTGTTTGCGACTAAAACGTTACCAGTAGCAGCTTCGTTTGCCTTTGCGTTGTACCCTAGAACAGTGCCGCCAGATGAGAAGATGGTTCCAACATAGGTGTAACTACTTACCTTTAGGTTTCCCTGAATACTTGGACTAAGACCAAGATCAAGTCTTTGCGATGGACTTGTAGAGCCAAGGCCAACGTTGCCGTCATTTTTAATGAATAGTCGTGAGGCTAGTCCAGAGTCTCCTTGTCCAGTGGTTGCTGTTCTGATATTGAGAGATCCGCCATTAAGCACATTCATTGCTGCAGCTGGATTTGAGCCTGTTGGTACCTGAATCGAGAAGTTAGATGAGATCGTTGCAGTCGGAGTTCCACCGGCATTGTTGATAAAACCAAATTTAGCACTTGTGGTCGCTGTCGAGCCAAGGAGTAGGTCGTAGGTGCTGATTGAAGGTGATAGGGATGCGCCGTTGAGCTGCCAGTATCCCGCACCACCTGATAGTTGTCCAAGCGTTACAAATTCATTGGAGCTTGCCGCATCTCCGCCTATAACTCTTCCTGAGAACTGAGC
>CAZHKZ010000016.1:2172-4106 GCA_964533055.1 uncultured Gammaproteobacteria bacterium
GTTGTGAGAAATCTCATGGCTGCAGCATTAACAACGTTAATTAGCAGATCATTGGATGATCTAGTAAGGCTTACTCCGGATGATGATATATAGTAGCCGCCAGTTGACTGAACTACGCCAGAGACATCGAGCTTCTGTGCTGGGGATGTTAGTCCGACACCTACATTGCCTCCATTTAGAATAGTAAGTCTCTCGGTTGCGCCCGCATCGCCTCCAACCGATGTCGTAAACCCTAGTGATCCACCGTTGAGGACACCTATTTTGGAAGCGTTTGCACCACCGGTTGGTACCTGAATAGAAAAATTTGAAGAGATACTTGCTGTAGGCGTGCCGCTACCTATGTTGTTTATGAATGCGAATCTCGCAGCACTTGTTGAGGTTGCACCGAGAAGAAGGTCATCGGTGATATTTGCAGGCGAGAGTGCTCCGAGATTGCGCTGCCAATAAGAGCTAGAGAGACCAGCTGGATCGATCCATGCAGGGATACCGCCAGAAACGGTGAGAACTCTGCCACTTGCGCCAATATTTAATGCCGATAGGGTAGTTGTTCCGGATGCATACAATATATCTCCAACAGCGTAGGTGCCAATTCCGGTACCGCCATTTCCAGTCGGGAGTGATCCAGTAATATAGCTTGCGCCACCGGCAAGATTGAGTGCGCTAGATGATAGTACACCTGCAGAGCTAAACTGAGCAACTCCTGTGCTATATCCAGATGCAGTGATTGTTCCGTTATTGGCAAGAAGGAAGCGAGTCGTTGCTCCAGCGGAAGCACTAAGGATTGGGCCAGCTCCCTCCTGAACGAATGTTACAGCATTCTGCGCAGCAGATGTTGCAAGTACCGCGAACATGTCATCAAATTCTACTGCGCCAGCAGCGCTAGGGATATTGTTGTTGAGCGTGCTGTTTCGCGCAGGCTTTTGTAGTTCAATGAGGCCTCTACCATCGGGAGTGATATTGATATTTGAGTTAGAGCCAGATGTGGTCTGTAGATTGAGTACAGTTCCAGAGAGCGTAAATGCTCCGCCCGTTGCAGAGAATGTCGGAGTAGCAGAGCCCCCAATTGTCAGATTGCCACTTGAATCAAGTGCGAGAACAACGTTATTTGTGCCTGCGCCGCCAGCGGTAATTGGGTAGAGCCCCTGCAGTGTTTCGGAGTTGGCTGCAAATGCGACTGTCGCTATCTGCTGACGTGGTGCAAGTTCTGGATCTGATTGAACCGTGATACCTAGGTAGAGACTTGAGTTGTCGTTGAATACTGATGCGGGAATAGCGACACTTGATCCAAGGAAGACAGAGAAGATGCCGTCTGTATCGGCAGTAACGTACTGAGTTTCTTGCCAAAGGAGAGCTGCGCCTGAAGCGGAGCTATTATTATAAATGGCAAACCTCAGATCTTTTGCTGAGGTGATTGGGTTGTCGCTGCTGTCTGTAAGTCGTCCCTGAAAGGAAAGTATTCGTGGTGGCGCTGTTGGCGCTGCTGCTAGGATCTTATCTTTCTGAGGATTCTCAACAAATGAGCGATATAGTCCAAAGCCGATGCCGCCCATAATCAGGATTAAGGCAGCAAAGTGGAAATAATGAACAATAGAGTGTGAGTGATACTTCTTGTACCATGATGGTCGTGAATACTTTGCATGGCCAAGAATCCTATGTTGTATTGGAAGTCCTGCAAATCCAGGGTGGGTAGGATGGAGTTGGGATAGGATCCTGACGCTTGACTTGCCGATAGGGTTTGCAAAGAGAGACTTTCTAATCGAAGCGGACTCTGTGATTGAGGGGAGTTTGAAAGCTGACAAAACCTTGCTCCCAAGACCTAATCCGGATTTGGCACTAGAGGAGAAGATCTGCTTGCCAAGTATGATCCAGGATAGATACTGCACCTTTTCCAGGGCTACAGCAGAGACGGCGACGATACTTGCGTCAAAGGCAAG
>CAZHKZ010000016.1:4206-5483 GCA_964533055.1 uncultured Gammaproteobacteria bacterium
GAGAGTTTGCGGTTGATAGATGCAGGTGAGAGTGTAGCAAGTGAGAGGAAGTCTACATATTCAGAGATCATCCCATCATCAATCTTGCTAACAAGTTCGGCTGAGACGTCCTCGGCTGTGGTATGGGCGATATTTCTAGCAAACCAATTGATGAACTGCTTAACATCCCCAAGATAGTTCTTTAGAGTTGCATCTGAAGCAGAGTTACTGCGAAGGAGTATCGCAAACTCTGCGATTCTCCACGTATCGGTAATTGCTTTTACGCCATCAGCGTTGTCAAATATTGTGATGGAAGTATCTGCTGTCTTGTTCAGGAAGGCCACGAATTTTCTCAATGATGAAACTCTACGCTCAATTGAGCTGGACGAACTAGCACTTGATGACTTCAGCTGCTGAATATATGAGGAAATAACTTCATTTGTGACTGATGTAGACTTGAGCTCAGTTTTGAAGGTTGATTCGTACCAGCGAGAGAAGAGTCGTGAGTCAGCGAGGTAGTTTTTAACTGTGGCAAGAGAAGCTGGCTTATCGCCAGATGTTAGATATGCTTGGTATGACTCGAATAAATCCATATTTATTTCGAGGCGTGACGTGCTTCATTCGTATCATCTGAGTGAACCTGGTTAGTTGTTTTTAATATAGGTATATATAGCGACCTTGCTTGTAATACCTCGGTAATCCATTAGCCTGCTTTCTACTGGAGTACATTTCATTCTTTTACACTTCTACATTTGATACCCTGGTAAACCGTCTTATAACATCCGCATTCAGCGTCTAAGATATCGTCAGTCCCATAGGTCTGGTGCTAATCTTGATTAGGCGAGAAGAGTAAATGTGCTACCTGAGCGAAAAAAAAGACTTAGCTTGGGATTATATGAATTATATCGATTATCCCTCTAAATCTTTTCTCTGTATCCAGGTTATAAATAAGCGTGAAATGTGTCAATATCCTAGAGTAAGTGGTGGTATGCATACTTTGATATATTTTGTTAGTGATACTTAAATACGAAAATAATAATCGATTTTTGTGAAAAGAAGCTTTTTATATTGAAAAGTTAATACGTTACATTTATTTTTATTTACAATCGTTATTGGCTAGCTGTATCCATTGATATATAAATATATCAATAGGTATCTCCATCGTCAGAATGGGAGAATGATCTAGTTAGTTAGTGTCTATCGGCGTTATGCCTAATTCCCGATAGATATATGAGTGGAGTAATGTAAGAAAATAAACTCTTACAATTCAAAATAGGCACTGCTGTGTTATCGGCGCT
>CAZHKZ010000016.1:5583-10795 GCA_964533055.1 uncultured Gammaproteobacteria bacterium
TAGTATCCCATGAACCATGCATGGTGAAGCTTTTTGCTTCTTGGGTTGAAGAATATGAATACTCTGCTGTCGTATATGCTGGTAAAGGCATCAGGCCAAATCTTGAGTATCAGATAGATAATCAATGGTATTAGTGGGAAGAGTAGGAGGAGTGGTCCAAGGCCTAGGTTGCTAAAGGTGTCGCGAATCCACTTGACGATATCGTTGATGAGGTTAAGGAGCATTTGCCACCATGATATTGCAGTTAGCGTCACTGTCTTGGAAGGTGCCTCTGAGTTCTGCCCATTATAGACGGCAGTGGCGAAGAGTTGATATGTGCCAGCCTTCATGTTCTTTATGGTTACTTGATAATAGCCAGCTGCATCAGATGTAACGTCATAGGATTCTCCATTGCTGAGATGGATTGTGACCTTGGAAAATGGCATTGTGTACCCAAAGATTACCGCTGACCCACCTGCTTGGATCTGAGACCTTTGTAGGCCTATTGTAGGGGGTAGGAAGATATCTTTTTTTGTCACATTGCCAGTTACGGGAGGAATGGTAAAGCATGCCTCTGAGTCGCCAATATTTTTGAAATCGAGATGTTGCAGGCAGAAGTTCGTAAATGATTTGCTGACGAGGATATCCGTGAGTGACCAGAAGCCATTGGCGTCAGCTGTTGTTGATCTATAGAAAGTACCATTTGAGGTCATGACAATAGAGGCAAACGGAGATGCAAAGCCCGATAGGTTTAGGAAGTATTCTCCCACATGCGCCTGTACTCCGATACCCGCAGGCGTTTTCTTTACAATGGCGGCTTCGGCGCCTTGTGGGGGTAATAAAAAGCAAAAAGTAGTCAGTATAAAGCTGAGGATTAATACACGTAGTACTTTATGCCTAATTCTTAATATTTGGGCCTGGCAGATCTTCATATATCTAGTATCCAATATCAACTTAGCCAATGGCAAATAGCAAATGAACTAGACGCTTAGGCCTGCGGTGGAGGAGGAGACTGATGCTTGTTCTTCTTCATGTAGATATAGCCAAGTACAGCAGCGATGATTAGGACAATGATGGCAACTGCAACTTTCCATGGGAAAACCCAGAAAGCGATGGTGGCCATGAGTGGAAGGTTGCTAGCTCGACCATAGGTAGCTGTAAATGTTGCGGTATATCGACCAACCATCCAGTGCTTGCCTACTGCAGTCTCATAGACTCTGCTAATTCCACCAGGAAAGATGTTGCCCTCTGGAATATCCTTACTTGCAATTACTTTACCAAAAATATCTTTCACTGAGAACTTTCCTTGTGGACGAATATGGGTATCGCCATTGTTGGTAACCTCAGCGCTAAGTGCAACTGGACCATATTCGGAGAATCCTGGAGAGTCAAAATTCTTTATAAGCGCTGCTTCCTTTACAGTTCCAGCTACATCAAAGTAGACGAGAGTTGCAACTTGCTGACTCACAGCAGCTCCAGTATGGGTTGCTTGATTAACCTGTCTTGGCTTGTAGACGATGGCAGCATAATGTCCACCTGGGCCAGCATCTTGTGGAACTTGTGCGTAGTAGCGGAGGTCAGCTCGACCTTTTGCTTTAACAGTGAGGGTAGGGTTGTCGATGCCGATCCAGCTACTCGCTGAGTATTTATTGTTCGCTATAGTACCACCTGGAAGAATCTCAGGGGTTCCTACATTATTGGTAACAATCATGTCGTAAACATAGACATCAAAGCTAATATCTCCAGCAGTATCATTAATAAGACTTAGCTTTCCTTCTGTTCGTTGACCTGGCTTAAGGTTGAGTGGGAGAGTTGGCGGGCTAATAGTTATGCTCCTGCCACCCGTATTCTCAGATTGGGCAAATACAGACGAGAGACCAGGCATTGAGCCAGATGCTGTGATAACTGTGATTGCTAGTGCACTAAGGACAGCCGTGTTTGCTACTTTTCTCTTGAATGATGTTGGTTGGGCAGTTGTGAATTTCATATCTTTAGAACGTTGCTGATGCTGTGTATGTCATGATCTGCCAATAGTCTCCAGGAGGTGTATTACTTGCAGCTTGTGCCGCATAGACTACGAAGCTGATGTCTCCATTTGCTGCTAATGCACCATTTCTTGTAACTAAGTTATAGAAGAACTGAGATGATGGATTGGCAAAGAGTGGTGGAGCCTGACCCCACTTGGTTGTATTAACTCTACCATAAGCACTGTCATCGCATGGACTAATACCATATGCTCCAGTGCCTGCGGCTGGGAAAGAGGCAGGGACAGGGGTGTCATTTGCAGTCACGTTTCCTTGTACGTTAGGAATGTAGATACCAGTTGAAGGATTGACTAAGAAGCCGGAGGAGGTAGCAGTGATAGCGTAGCCTCCATTTGTGTTAGAAGTGACAGTGAACTTTTGGGCAGCATAGGTTGGATTGGCACTTGTGATCGTGCCGAAATTAACATCAGTTGAAGTTGAAGGATACTGTGCATTCGTAACAATGCTGTCTGCGTACGCAGTTCCGCAGAATGAGCTACTTGAATCCATGTCTGTGCTTGCTGCAACGCCATCAATTCTAAAGGTGAACGTAGGATCAACATGTGCTACCACAAAGACTGATTCGATAGTGCCCATCTTAAGGGTTGCATTATCAAGGAGAGATCCGCCTGAAGTGGTGTATGTCGCTACTTCAATATTGCGGACTGTCGATATACCTCTAAGAAGAGTATTGTTCGTTGGGTTGATGATTTGTGGGACCTGGGTAGTGCAGGCGGCACCAGTCATGGTAGAGCACCCGACAAGCAGTGTCACTGTAGTGCCAGCGGGTACAATGCCGGTTGCCACGGTGCAGATAATCTTTGGTGTCTGAACTCCAGTGCCATTAACATCGCCAGATTTTGTGAAGGTACATGTTGCGGTACCTTGACTAAACTTCACCTTCATATTACCAGTGGTCTGGCCATTAAACATCCAAGTATTTGCAGATGGAGAAGCCTGCACTGTGTCTCCGGCTACAGCTGCAGGATAAGTGATCTCAATCGTGCCACCAACTGGAATCGCGTTCTGTGTTGTAAAGATGAAGGAGTGCATGGCTGTGATTGGAGTAAAGAGGACTCCTGCTCCTGCGCCTTGGCCTCCAGTTGCTACTGTTGCTGTTGAGAAAGTAGCTGTGAGTCTATCTGCTGAAGTTGTAGCAATATTGATGCTTTCACTAAATGCACCGCTTTTAAAGAGTTTTGCTGCGTCTGAAGCAAGGAAGGTTGAATTGTTATCAAAAACTGTGACCGAAATAGATCCTGCAGGAGCGAAGGCTGAAAGAGGAGATGAAGGAGAAGGGCGAGACGTCGTAGCACTTGCAGAAGCGTTTAGAAGTGTAGCTGCCTGTGCCTTTTCAGATACGCCAAAAACCGCAAAGCATACAACAACTACAATAATTCCCTGAACAAGTTTTTTCATATCTTACATCCAGTATGCTAGCTTTTTTAACATGATGTCAATGGCCAATATGAGGCTAGATCGAGGGAATCGACAAGATAAGTGCACATATATGGGATAAATTTATCCACGAGTTTTTAAGCGAGACCTGATGAGAAGCACGACGCCTATACTTATTATAAAGCCGAGAAGAAGCAGTGCAGGGAATCCAATAAAAAGAATAGACCGATGATAGATTGGTCCTTCGCTGGATAGCGCTATTGTAAGTGTCGCAGTATATGGTCCAAGGAGGAATTCTTCAGGCCAGATTGCTAGGAGTGGTGAGCCCGTTGAGTTCTTTGCAAGTTTATCTAGGGTTTTCTCATCAAGTTGACCACGCTGTTTTTGTGACTCAAATACGAACTGCTCTCTGCTTGGCATCGCTCTTGTCGTGCCAGATAGAATATTGAGCGGAAGGAGATCTACGACGCCTATGCGTTGTCCAAACATGTTCGTTATCTCAATATTCGCCTTAGGATAGATGAAGTGTTTACTGGTGTTTTTCACCCTGACTACAAACGGCACTGGCCCGCCCCCTTGGAGGAAGGGCGTTGAAAATTCTTCGATTGATCCAGTGGTCGTACCTTTGGGGCCAATAGATAGAAGAACATTCGTGCCTATGCCGCCAACGGCCATTGATCCAGATGGCCCATCTTTATCAGAGGATGAGTCATTATTGGTCGTAGTGGCAGCATCGTTAATAAAAAGGATTGTGAAGTAGTAGTCGGAAGGTGGCTCATCTTTAGGCACAGATATATGGAGATTATATTTTTTTGTCGTTTTTGGCGGGACAATAACTCTTTCAAGGCGTTGCCCATCTTCCTCAACTGATATCCGCTGGAAGATAAGTGGATCTGCCCCTGGCGTCTCAGTCTCCTTGAGATACTCCACCTGACCATTTTCGCTTGCTGGTTTGAAGTGGCGAAATACGATCTTGAGATCTAGAGGTTCATCGCCAGAGTTCTCAAGAATCAGCTGTTCTTTTACTTGAGCATTGCTTGGAGGTGTTAGTTCTGCCTGGAAGATCGGTGGAGAGACGCTCAGATCAAACCCTGCTGCATTGGCATTAGGTGCAAGCAGTAACCAGCAACTAGCAAACAGGACATATTGGAGACCATGAAGAACCTGTTGCATTATTTTGGTACTGATTGCTGTCTTCTGATTGCTTGTTTTCATTTTTAAAAGGTTGGTACTGCAAGATAGATTATTTGATTAGTATACTCTCCGGGCGGTTGGGTTCCTGAGATATTTAGCTTGTAGGTAATCGTCACTTGCTTGCTTCTCCCAACGTTGGTGCCAGTCATGACAGGGTAGGGAGCTTCGCTAAAGGCTGCGTTAGCGAATTGACGATAGAACGTGCTTGTGCCAAACCCAGTTGCACAGTCGGTGCCAGTTAGGTTGTCGCATCTGTAGCCAAATCCATAAACGAGGTTGCTTGTCCAGGCGCTCGAGGCAGTTTGGGTGCATGTCCCACTGTCACACCCAGTGTCAGGGATCAGGCTTCCAGTTCCGGGCTGAAGTAGTTCATGGTTCTCATATGCACTAACTGCATATCCGTTGGCTGAGCCGTTCGATATTGTGAGGATATTTGTTCTGGTGACTGGGTTGGTAGGCGAGAGTACTCCAAAATCTAGAATAAGGCTTGAGATGCTAAATCTAAAGGGAATAATTGAGTAGACATATTGAAATCCCGCTCTTACCTTATAGTTGGTGCCTGTATAGAGTCCAGATGAAAGCTCGCCAACGGTATTGCTTACCTTATAGTTGGTTCC
>CAZHKZ010000016.1:10895-22977 GCA_964533055.1 uncultured Gammaproteobacteria bacterium
GGCTTCATCATAATAGAGTAGCATATTGATATGGTATACTCAAAAGCATGAAACCCATTAGTAAATACGAGCCCCAAAACATTGAATCTAAATGGCAGAAGGTCTGGCTAGATAGTAAGATATATGGGCCAAATTTAGATACTTCTACAAAGCCTTATTACAATTTACATATGTTTCCATACCCTTCAGCTGAGGGGCTACATGTTGGGAATGTCTATGCATTTACAGGTGCTGATATCCACGGACGTTTTAAGCGCATGCAAGGCTATGACGTCTTTCAGCCTTTTGGACTTGATGGATTCGGAATTCATTCAGAAAACTATGCTCTAAAGGTGGGAGTTCATCCAATGGATCAGGCAGAGAAGAGTGAGAGACGCTTCTACGATCAGGTGAAGATGCTTGGGAGTGGGTATGACTGGACAGCAGCTTTAGAGACATACAAGGAGGATTATTATAAGTGGACCCAGTGGGTCTTTATTCAGCTTTTCAAGGCTGGTCTCGCATATAGAAAGAATGTGCCAGTTAATTTTTGTCCGTCATGTAAGACAGTTCTTGCAGATGAGCAGGTTATTGAGGGGAAGTGTGAGCGCTGCAGCACTGTGGTTGAGAAGCGTGATCTTGATCAGTGGATGTTTAGGATCACCTCATATGCTGAACAGCTGTTGGAAGGTCTTGATCGAATTGACTGGACTGAAAAGGTTAAAATCGCGCAGAGGAACTGGATTGGTAAATCAGAGGGTGCAGAAATAGAATTCAGAATTAAGAATTCAGAATTAAGAATAAAAGCGTTTACGACAAGGCCAGATACGTTATATGGTGTGACGTTCTTGGTGATTTCACCAGAACACGAAGTTGTTAACGAGATCCTGAAACAAGTTCAGGATGACAAAATAAAAGATGGAATGATCAATTATATTGCGGCAGCGGCGACAAAATCTGATGCTGATAGGGTAGAAGATAAAGTGAAGACTGGTGTATTCTCTGGAGCCTTTGCCCTCAATCCGATCAACAATCAGCAGATACCAATTTGGATTGCTGATTATGTCCTGTCTAGCTATGGAACTGGTGCAATTATGGCGGTGCCGGCACATGACCAGCGCGACTTTGAATTCGCTCAGAAGTATGATCTACCAGTAGCTCATGTTGTCATGCCAAGCATTGTAGATCAGGTAAATCCTCCACTCGAAGGTAAGGAGAATACAAATCGTAAGACTGTTATAGCAGTTGTGTGCAATCCTATTGATGGTACATATCTTTGTCTTAAATGGAGTGAGCAAGACTGGACGACATTTATAACTGGTGGAGTTGAGGAGGGCGAAGACGTAGTCGACTCAGCTAAGAGGGAAGTTCTTGAAGAGACTGGATACTCTGATATTGAGTTTGTCAGAACGCTGGGTGGACCAACGGAGGCATTCTTCTACGCAGCACATAAGGGAGTCAACCGTCAGACCCAGGCTCAGATAATTTTATTTAATCTTAAAAGCAATAAGAGGATCGAAGTTGCTGATGATGAGAGGGCAAGACATGAGGCAGTTTGGCTCAATGAGGAGGAAGTTATGTCGGCAAAGTTAAGGCATATCGAATTCTCTCTGATCATGGATAGAATTAAGACGGGTATTGACGCCTATGTCGGTGACGGTATTATCATTAATTCAGGTGCCTGGAATGGTTTACCTGTAGCTGAAGCAAAGAGGAGAGCAGTTGAAGATTTGCGAGCAAAAGGGATTGGTGAGAAGAAGACGACGTATCATCTTAGGGACTGGTTGATCTCTCGTCAGCGCTATTGGGGTCCGCCAATACCGATGATCTACTGTGAATCATGTGCGGAGAATGGCAAGAGTTGGTTCCAGACGAAGGAGGCCCTATCCCAGAAGATATTATTTAGGGATCAGGCCGAACAGGCAGAGATGAATATGGGTTGGTATCCGGCTGAGGATCTTCCTATTGTTTTACCTCGGATAGATGATTACAAGCCTATTGGCGATGATGTAAAAATGGTTGATGGTAAGGCTGTGACATCACCGCTTGGCAATCACCCTGAATTCTATAAAACTACTTGTCCCCATTGTGGCTCTGAAGCAAGACGCGAGACTGACGTAAGTGACACATTCCTTGATAGCTCTTGGTATTTCTATCGCTATTTCTCAGCGGGCGATGCTAAGCATGCTTGGTCTTCGTCTCGTGATGAGAGGTGGATGCCTGTCTCAATCTATACTGGAGGAGCAGAGCACTCTGTCCTTCATTTGCTTTACTCACGCTTTGTCACAAAGGCATTCAAAGACGCTGGTCTTATCTCTAATTATGATGAGCCATTCCCGCGCTTTTTCGCACACGGTCTAATTATTAAGGATGGTGCAAAGATGAGTAAGAGCAAGGGCAACGTCATCGTGCCAGATGCATATATTAAGAAGTTTGGCGCTGATACACTGCGAACCTATTTGATGTTCTTAGGACCATTTGACGGTGGTGGCGACTTTAGGGATAGTGGCATCGAGGGAATGCATAGATTCATGAAGAGGGTTTGGGCCATGATGTCGGGCCAAATCATTCCTGGCACTGTAGAGGATAAGAGTGCTATTTCATTCATGCATAAGACCATAAAAGGTGTGACTGAGGACATCGAGGCATTCCGATATAACACTGCAATCGCTAAGATCATGACATACTATAATTTCTTGGTGAAACAAGGGAGTGTCTATGGCGATGAAGCAGAAGTATTCTTAAAACTCCTAGCTCCTTTTGCACCACATATGACAGAGGAGCTTTATCAGCTAGTAGCAGGCGAGCAGAAGGCAGGAAAGCAGTCTGTACATATCTCAAGATGGCCGGAATTTGATTCTGAGGCCATCATGGATGGAAGTATCGTTATTGCAGTTCAGATCAATGGGAAATTGCGATCTACTTTCGAGATATCTGACATATCATTGTCTCAGAAGGAAGTGGAAGTATTAGCGGGTCAGCAGGAAAGTGTGCAAAAGCATTTGGAAGGTAGAGATATTAAGAAGATTATTTATGTCCCCGGTAAGATCCTCAACTACGTTGTAGTCTAGCTCTATTCTATTTACATTGATTTTTTATGGGAGTAGAGTAGGTAGTATGGATGAGCTTAATGAATCTCCATTAATCGAATTTCTGAAGAGTAATCTACTGGTTATTGCGTTAGGTTTGGCTGGTTTAATGTTTGGAGCAATTGGCCTGTATCAACTCTTTACACCGCATCAGACTACAGACATACTTATTCAAAGTGAATCAAATTCATCTGGAGTGAAGGGGGCGAGTGATAAAAAAACTGCAGTTTTTATCGACATAGAAGGTGCTGTTAAAAGACCAGGGGTCTATGAGTTGGAGAACGATAGGCGTCTCAAGGATGTTGTTATAAAAGCAGGAGGGTTGGCAAAAGACGTCAACATGACCTATGTCTCAAAAAGCCTGAATATGGCCGCAAAGATCCAAGATGGCATGAAGATTTATATCCCATTTCAGGGGGAGAATACTGCTGCCTTGCAGACATCTGCTGCACCTGTGACATCTGTAGATACAGCCAGCGGGTTGATCAATATAAATACGGCCTCTGAGTCTGAGTTGGATAAGCTCCCCGGCGTTGGGCCAGCTACTGCAGCAAAGATAGCCTCATTTCGACCATACGCAAGCTTTGATGAGCTAGTAAATAAGAAAGCAGTTGGAGCAGCTGTCTTTTCAAAAATTAAAGACAAGATCTCACTTTAATAGTTATGACATCAACAAGATCTCTTCTTATTTCCTATTGCATCATCATGGCCACGGCTTTTCTCCGAGTAATATTATATGTTGCGCCGTCGGCGCTTGAGGATGGGTTGAACATATCAAAAGTTGCTCGTGTCGAGTCACAGACTGCTTTCAAAGACACATATCATAGCTTCAGGACGCGTATAGATGGCGCGCAAGTAAGAGTGGTTTTTGATAGATACACAGTCTATCAGCAAGGGGAGATGCTTAAGATAACTGGCAGTATAAGGAATACTGTGCTGGATAACGATCGGATTATGTCCTCAATCTATAATCCAAAGATAGAAAGAGTATCAGGCTCAGGATTTTTCTATGATCTAAGGATTTGGATCCGTCAAAAAATCGGCAGTGCCTATGGGTTATATTTGCCCCCAGATGAGGCGCATTTATTAACTGGTATCGTCCTTGGCATCAATAGTGGCTTTTCCTCAGAGTTTATAGATGCCTTTGCAGTGTCTGGCGTGATGCATGTGATAGCGGCCTCGGGAATGAATGTGACGCTACTTGGTGGATTTATCTCCGGTATTTCTGCTCGATATTTGAGAAGAAGGACTGCGCTGATACTTACTGTTGGTATGCTTGTAATCTATGCATTCCTTGCAGGTCTTGGAGCCTCAATTGTGCGTGCAACAATTATGGGGAGTATCGCTTTTGGCGCTGGGATTTTTGGACGACAAAATACCGCAAGGCTAACATTATTGCTGACAGGTCTTATGATGCTTATCGTCTCTCCAGGGCTATTTTATGATGTTGGTTTTCAGCTTTCGTTTGCTGCAACAATAGGAATAATGTGGCTAAAGCAGCTCATTCCTAAGATGGGTGGAGTGCTAGGAGAAGACTTCGGATCTACGCTTTCGGCACAACTAGCCACCTTTCCCATTATTCTGTTTTATTTCCATTCCATTGGCCTGTTTTCACCGATCATTAATCTATTGGTTCTTTGGATAGTGCCACCTGTCATGATAATGGGGCTAATCGCTGCAATTCTTGGGCTACTATCTCCAGCACTTGGTGGGTTGACAGCATTATCTACTTGGCCCTTCCTGACATATTTTCTTGTAGTCGTGCGTGAGGGGAGTAAAGTATCTCCATCAGTCATGATAAAGGATCTTCCAGGCTCACTCGTAGCTGCTTATTATCTCATCCTCTTTAGTGTTTATATGTTGGTAGCCAGGAGGAGAAGGTCAGATGTCCAAGCGTAGCCTCATCCTTTTCCCATTATTCATTATTTCATTTTTTATATTTCAAACCTGTGTTCAGCTGATTGAGTTCTCAGATAGAAGACTCCATATCATAGTCTGTGATGTTGGTCAGGGAGAGGGGATTTTTATACGGACTCCAGAGGGCGCCAATATGCTTTTTGATGGGGGTCCTGACGAGTCTATTATCTCCTGTCTCTCACATGTACTTCCAATTTGGGAACGAAGAATCGATCTAGTCATGCTGTCTCATCCCCATGCTGATCACTATGAGGGCCTGAAGAGGGTCTTGGGGCGATATGAAGTGAAGCGATTTATCTCTGAGGATGTCTCAGGTAATTCAGTGGCCTTAGCCTTACTACATGACCTTGTAGATCGTGAGGGAATTGGCTGGCAAATGGTCTACTCAGGAGATAGCTTTGTGACGAGAGATGGCGTCAGGATCCATGTCGTTGGACCAACAAAAGCATTTCTTGAGAGCAAGCGTCACAGTGGAGTGGTTGATCCATCAGACGTGTCGCTTCAAGTTCTTGTTAGCTACAAAGACTTCGATCTTCTTCTCGTTGGGGATAGTAATGTTGATCAGATGGAGGCTGTGCTTGGACAGTCACTGCCTCAGATTGATGTGCTTCAGACGCCTCATCATGGATCCAAGAATGGATTAAGTGCTCATGTACTTGATGTCCTTCGTCCAAAGATGGCAACTATATCTGTTGGGAAGAACAATTATGGACATCCCAGTCCATATACACTGGAACTTTTTAAGAATGCCCATATTTCCTACTGGAGAACAGACTGGGAGGGCGATTTGAAGCTAAGTTCTGACGGTAGATCCTATAATCTAAAGTAATTGTTCCCATAGTATATTTTAAGAACAAATATATATTTATATGTATTTATATAGATATTTACATATCAAAAATTCTATAAATTCAATATGATATACTTTTTCTGTTAGATTCTACGAGAAGATCAGCATCTATGCAGATGAAAGGGGAAGACGATGGAGTCAAGTTCTCTTCCGCGGGATGACTTGAGAGCAATCGTTGCATCAGTCATCGCTGAATGGCCTCGCCCAGGTCGCGAGATTCAGGCTGCGTTGCATAGGTTGGGACATCTTTCCAACTCAGTTGACGTCCTGACATTTGAGGCTATCGCCTCATGTCTGGGAGATTCTGATGGCCAGAAAAAGGTCCTACGAGTCTTTCATGACAAAGTAGTTCATGTGATGTATGAGGCTCTCCCATTGGGAGCTCAATTCATCATCACAGTCTTGATAGACGAGCCAATACGCTCGGTAAGGATTCGTGACTTCCCGGTTCTTAGAGGAGAGTACCCGGTGAAGTTGGGACAGTATCGGACTGATCCCAAACACGATCATCGACTCAGTTTCGTTCACCCAAGACTTTGCCTAATGTGCGCTCCAGTAGTCGACTGGCATTGGGCAACGGTCGAGTTTCCTGGTGAGGTGTTAATCACCCCCGTCTAACAATTCGTTTCATTTCGTTCAGGGCGGTTCGATATCTTCGGACCGCCCAAATTTCCCTATAAAGATAAATACAATTAAATATTATTGTATATATTTATATACTAATCTACGCACGAGCTCTTACATAGTAAAGGCTCTGTAAGTCCTCTTACATACTTCTTACATTTGTCTATGGATTGAGGCTAGAATCATGTATAATGGATGGATGAAGCACTATTTAGAAAGCGTCGTTAAAAGCGCACTTGATGTCCTTAATTACCCTCAATTGCCTTTTTCCATTATGGCGACACAGGACCCAACGCATGGAGACTATGCAACAAGCCTCTCATTCTCTTTAGCAAAAGAACTCAAAAAGAGTCCAAAAGAAATTGCAGATATGATCTGCGCTCAACTAAGTAAAGAAGGTTTATTCGAGAAGATCGAAGTAGCAGGTAATGGATTTATCAATTTTACCTTAAGTAATCACATGTTATTTGACGCAATAAAGACAAAGGCTTCTCCATCCTCAGCTGGTAAAAAAGTAATGGTCGAGTTCACTGACCCCAATCCTTTTAAGGAGTTCCACATAGGTCATCTCTATAGCAATATCGTAGGCGAGTCGATAGCAAGATTGATCGAGTCAACGGGTGCTGAGGTGAGGCGTGCAAATTATCAAGGTGATGTTGGGCTGCATGTGGCAAAGGCTATCTGGGGACTTCAGCAACAGATTGCGAATGGCGTTTGGCAGATAGAAGATCTTGAGAAGAGAACGCCAAAAGAAAAAGCAAAAGCACTTGGTGAGTCATATGCGCTTGGAGCGGGAGCTTATGAGGAGGATCCTATTGCGAAAGAGGAGATCATCGCGATCAATAGGCAGGTCTATGCGAAAGATCCTGCTGTCCTTGAGATATATACAAAAGGTAGACAGTGGAGTCTGGATTACTTTGAGAGTATTTATGCGCGACTCATGAACCCTAAAGATGGCCAAGCATTTGATCGATATTATTTTGAGAGCGAGGCGGGACCAATAGGCCTAGAACTTGTACATCAGCATAAAGATATCTTTAAGGAAAGCGATGGAGCTATCGTCTTTCCAGGTGAGGATCACGGCCTGCATACAAGGGTCTTTATTAATTCTCTTGGACTTCCTACCTATGAGGCAAAAGAGCTTGGTCTTGCTATCACCAAGTACAAAGAATTTGCATTTGACCAATCAATTATGGTTACTGGAAATGAGATTAATGAGTACTTCAAGGTGCTTTTGAAAGCACTTTCGCTTATCGAGCCAGTAGTTGCTGGGAAGATGAAGCATCTCAGTCATGGCATGGTACGACTGCCAGAAGGAAAAATGAGTAGTAGAACTGGCAATGTTGTGACAGGTGAGTGGCTCTTGGATGAGGCTGTTAATAGAGCTGGAGAAAAAATGCAGGAAAACAAAGAGAAGTTCGTTGAGGATACTAGCGGAGCAATAGCAGAGATTGTTGGCGTAGGGGCAGTAAAATGGGCCTTACTTAAGGGGAGCATTGGTAAAGATATAGAGTTCACATTTGATGACTCGATCTCTTTTGAAGGCAACTCAGGGCCTTATATTCAGTACACGTTCGTGAGGACCCAAAGTCTCCTGCAGAAGGCAGGAGTATCCAATGAAAAATCTCAAACATCAAATGCTAAATATGATTGGAATTTTGATATTGGAAATTTGACATTTGAAATTGAAGAGAGAGACTTACTAGTAGCTCTAACGAGATATAACGATATCATTAGCGAGGCTGCAGAGAAGTTTGCGCCCCATATAGTCACTACTTACCTTTTTGAGCTAGCGCAGAGCTTTAATAACTTCTATCAGAAGCACCCAATACTTAAGGGCGAAGACAGTGTTCGAGACTTCAGGCTTGGCCTTACTGCAAAGGTCGGGGAGACAATTAAAAATGGCCTCTATCTTCTTGGGATCAAGACTCCAGATCGCATGTAGGTATCTCCTTCCTCGAAAGAGATTTGCATTCTTAAAAATCCTACTTTTGTACGATGTATTAATGCATTGTGCAAATTGATTCTGTGGTACGTCGGGAGTATAATTTGGCGCATGCTGATGCAGATGCATTGGCGGAACCTGAACAATGAAGGGGTTGGTCATGGACGTAAAGAAGGTAACGCTTCTTGGCACACTGCCAGAAGCTCTTGTCAGAGCGGGTGTAGTCCCTCCACCAAAGGTGATCGGCAACCTCGAGGACCTTGTTTCACAGGTTGCTGTAGATGCTCACATTGAGTCTCACTCGAGAAGAGGATATGTATTCCTGGACATGTCATTCTTGGTCAAGGCTGAGATGGGTCCAGGACATGTAATTACCGCTCAGGTTGATTGTCATTTTGACCCGAGTCAGCCCCAGTTTGGAATTGACTGGGAATGTTTCGCGAACGGTGGGGAGAGTTTTCTCCTCAAGCCAAGATTGAAAGGTCCGCTATCGCTGGAGCGTGATCTTGATCCAGAAGCACTCTACTGTCTCAAGTCGATTCTTCTGGGGGTTCCAGCTGATACGGTCGAACTACTTCTCCAGTCGCGACTCAAGTTGGCGGGGGAGTCAGTCGATCGGGTAGTCTCATGTCCAGTGGAGAGGCTCAAGCTTTTTGGGATATCACAGCCAGCGCTTTGTCGGTGGAGTGAACTGAAGGCTGATGCCTTTTCACTTGGGAATGCCGCAGCGCAGGATCTCGATAGGCAATGGGCAGAGCCCGTTGGCGATCGGCCACCCTCACTTGGGTAATGTCAATTTTTCGACGCCCTGTCTTTCCTGATCATTTCAGGAGGGGCAGGGCTTTTTTCGTACGTAGATGTGGCAACATCTTGGAAATCCTAAATTGACCTGCTACAATAGCCAAACCTTATGAAATTCAATCGCACAGTCCTCCCCAATGGTCTTCGCCTTATCACTGTTCCTATGCCATCCTTTGAATCTGCTACTGCTCTTGTCATGGTCGGTGCAGGGAGTCGCTACGAGACCAAGAAGAATAACGGCATCTCACACTTTTTAGAGCACATGGCTTTCAAGGGTACAGAGAAGAGGCCAACATCTATGGATATCGCAAGTCTCATTGATGGAATTGGTGGAGAGTTCAATGCATTTACTGGCAAAGAGTATACAGGTTACTATGTAAAATCGGGTAAAAATAATGTAGAAGTTACCATTGATGTACTTTCTGATATGTTAAAGCATAGTAAGTTAGATCCCATTGAAATTGACAAAGAGAAAGGCGTCATCATCGAGGAAATCAATCTTTATGAGGATATGCCTATGAGAAAGCTCGGGGATATCTATGAAAATTTACTTTTTGGTGATACTCCGATGGGTTGGGACATAGCTGGGGAGAAAGATATCATTCGCTCGATCACAAGGGAAGACTTTGTCTCATACATGGACAGTCTCTATAGCGCTGATAATATGACAGTAGTCGTAGCTGGCGGAATTGATGAAAAAGAAATACGGGAAATGGTCGGGAAATATTTTGGGGACATGAAAACATTCAAGACCATCAAGGCTCCAGCATACAAGGCAAATCAAAAAAAGCCTCAAGTCCTTATTGAGAATAAAAAGACAGAGCAGATTCATATCGCACTTGGTGTTCGTACTGTCGATCTCCATAATGACGCAAAGTATCCACTCTCTGTTCTCTCATCTATCCTTGGTGGCGGTATGAGTTCTCGACTCTTTGATGAGGTGCGTGAGAAGAGGGGGCTAGCGTACTATGTGAGGACATCATCAGATGAGTACGCAGATGCTGGAAGTATGGTCACAAGCGCAGGGATCGATCCAAAGAGGGTAAAAGATGCTATCAAAGTCTTGGTAGAGCAGTATGGTCTCGTCGCCACTGGCAAACTGGGCATTACAGATGAAGAGCTTAAAAAAGCAAAAGAATATATGAAGGGTCATATGGTATTAGAACTTGAGGATAGTCGCTCTGTCTCCACCTTCTATGCGCATCAAGAGCTTTTAGAGAAAGAAGTCCTGAATCCTGATGCGATTCTCAAAAAGATTGATGCAGTAACAAAAGATGAAGTAGATGAAGTTGGTAAGAAGTACTTTAAAGACCAAGGCTTAAATTTGGCTCTTATCGGAAATTTTGAAGATAGACAAGCGCTGGAGGAGTTGCTACAATTATAGCTATGGAAAGAACACTCGTAGTATTAAAACCTGACGCAGTTGCACGCGGCCTCATGGGCCAGATCATCACTCGTTTTGAAAATGTTGGACTTAAGATGGTAGCAGCTAAGGTTACTTCAGCACGTCGCGACCTCGTAGAAAAGCATTATCCAGATGATAGAGAAGAATTGTGGGTAGGGATTGGTAATAAGACTCTTGAGAACTATGCTAAATTTGAGATTGACCCTAAAGAAAGTCTTGGCACAAATGATGCTATGGAAATCGGTAAAATGGTGCGTGTTTGGCTGATGGACTATCTTATGGAAGGTCCAGTTCTTGCTATGGTGCTTGAGGGGCCACATGCAGTCGAATTAGTTCGCAAGCTCTGTGGTCATACACTCCCACTTGTGTCTGCTCCAGGAACTATTAGGGGAGATTTTTCATATGACTCTTCATATCTTGCTAATAGTAGTAAGAGGCCTATCAAAAACCTCATGCATGCTAGTGGCAATGTCGAAGAAGCTGATTACGAAATCCCATTATGGTTCACTCCGGAGGAGATTCATACCTACAAGCGCATCGGCGAAGTCGTCTAATCTCCTTTCCTCCTCATTTTATTGGTCTAGTACGATCTCCATGGTACAATATTCACCTATGCCCCTGTAGCTCAACGGATAGAGCAAGCCCGTCCTAAGGGCGAGATGTTGGTTCGATTCCAATCGGGGGTACAAATGCTACAATTATTGTATGAGCCACTCCACACCAGGTCATGAGTTCTATAAGCTAGAGCGTAAGCGTCATGTTGACCGTATTTTGCCCAAGGGCGATATCTATAGACGAGAGGAAGTTCTCGCGCCCAACGAAGCTATCTATAAGCATTCAATGACTAGGGATGAGAAGCTGCGCTTCTTGGCCCTGCGCACACTCGGCAACTTTCTAGTCTTTATCAGTATTTATGGTGTAATCGCAACATTTGGACCCGCACTTTCCTATGAAGTTCAGTATCAAATCGTTAAGATGCGAGGCATCAAGTACTCTGTAGCAGCTCCAAGCTACTCAAGTTCAGCTGGTGTAGGGACTGCTCCTTCTGGAGGATTTGGTGACGTTATAGCCGGGGAACAGAAGCAGGTCCTAGTACCGCCAGATACATCTTTTAGCATCGTGATTCCAAAGCTAGGAGCCACAGCGAAGATCTGGCCTAATGTAGATCCCGTAGATGAGGGTGATTTCCTACCAAAGCTGCAAAGTGGTGTGGCGCATGCAAAGGGGAGTGTCTTCCCGGGTATGCAGGGCAATGTCTATCTTTTTGCACACTCAACAGATAATTTCTGGGACGTTGGACGATATAATGCAGTCTTTTACCTTTTAAAGGATCTTGCGATCGGTGATGACATTACGGTCTTTTTTGAAAATAAACGATTTAACTACAAAGTGAAAGAAACTGTGATTAAGAATCCCGAGGAGGTTGAATTACTTATTCATAGCCAGATTCCAGGGAAAGAGCAGCTCATCTT
>CAZHKZ010000017.1:0-20247 GCA_964533055.1 uncultured Gammaproteobacteria bacterium
CTTCATCCCTAAGAGAACTTCATCACCTCTTATAAGAAATGTGACAGTTGTGGGCTTGAGAGGTTCTTTCAAAGTCTCCTTATAACCTTGGAGACTTATCCTATTATCTAAATTTATTTTCAATGCATACTCCAAACTGAGCGGGGTACGAGAATCGAACTCGCTTCTCTGCCTTGGGAAGGCAGCATACTACCGGTGTACTAACCCCGCAATTTCATCTCAATATTACCACAAGAATTTTCTTTTGTACTGTACGATGCATTAATGCATCGTACAAATGGAGTTAAGTTCAGCATATTGCACGGATGAGCTAAAATGGGAATTATGAACGAGAAAGATAGAGCTAGGCTTAGCGAGGGAGAGTGAGTTTGGTGCCAACGAAGATCAAGTCTGGATTTGAGAGATTATTCGCATTTGCGATCTCTACCCATTTATACGCATCTCCATATGCTCTTTCTGCGATCTCCCAAAGATAGTCACCAGCAACAACTGTGTACGTATTTGAAGAGATCTTAGGACCATTATCAATATTTGTAGGTGGGAGGATTGGAGTTGGCTTTGCCGTCACTGTGGCTACAGCCATCACTTTTGTAGGCTCAGTTTTTGTGGGAGCTGGAGTCATTGTTGGAGTCGCTGTCGCAGCAATTGGAGTAACAGTAACGTCTGCTACCACCATTTTTGCATCCTCACTTTTCTTAAGATTTGGAATAACTAACTTCGTTCCAACTTTGATTACGCTTGGGTTAGAGAGATTATTCGCTTTTGCAATCTCTACCCAACTATAACCATCGTTATACTGAGCTTGAGCGATCTTCCAAAGATCATCACCTTTTTGAATGACATATGACTTCTGACCATCAGTAGTGATCTTCTCTGTCTCTGTTCTTTGTGTAGCGATTGATGAAGTTTCTTGTCGGACTGCTGGTGACTGTGTACCTCGACTTCTTAAAAGAGTAACTAGTAGCAATGAAGCGATGATGACAACAACTATGCCTAGAATGAGACTGGTATATGACTCTCCAAAACGAAAATAATCAGCAAACGTTGTTTGATTTGCTGCTACTGATTTCTTTGTAACTTTTCGTCCAGAGGACGATCGGCCTTTGGCCGATGCCACAACTGATGATGCTGTTGTTGTTTTTTTACCTGCCATATTCCTGCCTTTTGTATAGCCTACTGTCCTAGGTGATATACCGACCCTAAGCCTTTATCCCAAAGAGCGGGATGGACGGGACTCGAACCCGCGACCTCCTCCGTGACAGGGAGGCGCTCTAACCAACTGAGCTACCACCCCCTATATGAACTTTTGCAATGTATGCAAGCTCAATAGAATGCAATTATACAACATTCTTAAAGACTTACTCCATATGCAGTGTGGGTATCCTACCAAATCAGGCGTGCGTAGTCAACGCTTTGGAGGCTGTTGCAATGCAATAAGAACCTAGTATAGACTGGCAATATGAATAATGAAGAAATAGTCCTTCTTCTTCGCCACATGATCGCCTCATACTCAGTCTTGGATGACGCCAAGCATAGATTTCAGATCATTGCATATCAAAAAGCAGCTGATGCGATAGATTCATCCTCGATCCAGGTAAAGGATCTTTTAAAGGAAGGTCGCCTCGAAGAGCTACCAGGCATTGGACCCTCACTTCAGGCATATCTTAAAGAACTTATTGAGACAGGGAAAGTTGAGCATTTTGAAAAAGTTCTCTCCAAGCTTCCGCCAGCGATGTTCCCTCTCCTCGATATCCCTTCTTTCGGTCCTAAAAAATCTTATCGACTTGTTACAGAATTCGGCCTTACTGATCCTAAAACAGTCAAAAAAGATGTCGAAAAGCTAGCGCTTGAAAATAAAATAGCTCCTTTGACAGGATTTGGAGAAAAGTCTCAAAGCGACATCCTACGAGCTCTCACTGAGTACAAGAAAGGAATTACAAAAACATCTCGCATGGTGCTGCCTCTTGCTGGAGATATTGCCAGTCAAGTTCTCACACATATGAAAAAGTGTAAGGAGGTCATCACTATCTCGACCCTGGGGAGTCTCAGACGTCAAAAAGAGACTATTGGAGATGTCGATCTCGCCGTAGCCACAAATCATCCACAAGAAGTGCTTGAGCACTTTGTGAACTATCCATATCTTGAGAGAATTATTGAAAAAGGCGATGCCTCAGCCTCAATCCTAGTCTCAGGTGGTAAGCATATCGATCTCATGGTTCAGCCTCCTGAAGCATTCGGCTCTCTCCTCCAACACTTCACTGGCAGCAAGGAACACAATGTAAAACTACGTGAGTATGCGCTCAAAAAAGGCCTCTCATTGTCTGAATACGGGATTCGTAAAAAAGATAGTAATGAAAAACTACATACCTACGATACTGAAGAAAAGTTCTATAAAGCACTTGATCTAGCCTGGATTCCACCTGAAATCCGAGAAAATACTGGAGAAATAGAACTTGCAATGAAAAACGACCTCCCAAAACTTATCGAACTTTCAGATATTAAGGGCGATTTTCATATTCATTCCAATTTTCCGATTGAACCAAGTCATGATCTGGGCTCAAGCTCAATGGAGGAAATGTTGACTGAGGCCAAGTCGTTTGAATATGACTATTTAGGATTTTCAGAACACAACCCAAGTCACTCAAAACACTCCGATAAAGAGATCTACGCCATACTTTCCAAACGCAAAGATAAGATTGATCAGCTTCAAAAGAGTAACAAGAGTATTCGAATATTTTCTTTACTCGAAACTGATATTTTACCCAATGGAGACTTGGCAATCGACGAAAATACTCTTAGTCTTCTTGATGCCACTATAGTCTCCGTCCACAGCGTCTTCTCGATGTCCAAAAGCGATATGACTAAGCGAATTCTCAAAGGTCTAACTCACAAAAAAGCCAAGATACTTGCTCATCCTACCGGCAGACTCCTCAACCAGCGAAATGGATACGACCTTGACTGGAACGAAATCTTTACTTTCTGTATTGCAGAAAATAAAGCTCTTGAAATCAATGCCGCACCTTCTAGACTCGATCTCTCTGATCAAATAGTGAGGATGGCAGTCAAAGCTGGAGTCAAAATGTTCATCAACACAGATAGCCATGCTACAGACCAAATGAAGTTAATGAGATATGGCGTAGGAGTTGCTAGGCGTGGTTGGGCCACAAAAGATGACATTCTCAACACTTTGGAGTATAATGATTTAAGAGATTGGTTCTCTAAATAACTATGATATTTATAATCGCAATTGTCCTTGGCATCGTCCTCCTCTACCTTTGGCTCACCTACAACGGTCTTGTTACCGCAAAAATGCGTATTGCAGAAGCACTTTCCCACATTGATGTTCAACTCAAGAGACGAACTGACCTTATTCCAAATCTTATCGAGACTGTAAAAGGCTATGCAAAGCATGAGAAAGAACTTCTAGAGAACATCACAAAGGCTCGAACTAGTCTGATGAAGGCCTCATCAACTGAGACAAAAGCTAAAGCTAACAATGAACTTACAGATACTCTCAAGTCGCTCTTTGCAGTCTCTGAGAACTATCCACAGCTCAAAGCAAACGAAAATTTTGGCAAACTTCAAGATGAACTATCTGATACTGAGAATAAGATCGCTGCATCTCGACAGTTCTACAACTCAAACGTTCTTGATTTCAATACAAAGATCGCTACTTTCCCAAGCTCAATTATTGCAAACCTGTTTAACTTCAAGGCTGCAGAGTTCTTCGCAGCAACTGAGGAAGAGCGAAAGTCTGTTAAAGTAGCATTCTAATTCTTCTCAATTCTTATGAATATCTATAGTGCAATCGGTAGCAACGTCCGTAAAACATGGCTGATCATGTTCCTCTTTGTCCTCTTTATCTCAACTGTTGGATATGTCTATGGCAAAGCATCAGGCGATGCAGGTATCGGATTTGGGATTATTGCTTTTATACTCGCAGTCGTTACCTCGATTGGAAGCTATTTCTTCTCTGACAAGATCGTTCTAGCAACAACAGGTGCGAAAAAAGTTACCAAAAAAGAAGCACCCACTCTCTACAATGTCGTCGAGAATCTCTCAATCGCAGCTGGAATACCAATGCCCGAGGTATATATCATGGAAGATGCTTCTGCTAACGCATTTGCAACAGGCAGAGACCCAAAGCACGCTGTAGTCTGTGCTACCACTGGGATTCTTGAGAGACTAAATAAAGCAGAACTTGAAGGAGTTATTGCTCACGAGTTATCTCACATCAAAAACTTTGATATCAGACTTATGGCAGTCGTTGCGATCCTAGTTGGATTTGTCGCTATTATGGCTGATCTCTTTATGAGAAGCCTGTGGTTTCGGGGTGATGACGATCGAGATCGAGGCAACAATGCAGTTTTCCTTGCTCTAGGCATCGCATTTGCTATTCTCACGCCGATAGTCGCTACGCTCATTCAACTTGCTGTCTCACGCAAAAGAGAGTTCTTGGCTGATGCATCAGGGGCGCTTTTGACTCGATATCCAGAAGGACTTGCCAGTGCACTTGAAAAGATTTCTGCATCTCATGTTCCCACCAAAAAAGCTACAAATGCTACTGCACATCTCTTTCTCGTCAATCCGTTCAGTGGAAAAAGTGCCAAGACATTTTTAGCATCTCTTTTTAATACCCATCCTCCGATCGAAGAACGGATTAAAATTCTCCGCTCAATGTAAGGATCGGTTATCAGCTCTCTATTTTCTGTCAACTGAAAATATTGGAATAAGTACAAAATAGACCGGCGACTGAAAACTGATACAATAAGTCTGTGAAGAATTCACTTATCATTGCTCAAGGAAAAGCCTTCTCAAAGTTAAGTAAAAAGATCAATCTAGGCAATGGGACCACGTGGCCAGGTCACATCGCCCTCAAGCTTAACGCTTCTTTTATCAAAGATGTCCTCATCCATAACCCACAACTCAAAATCATCTATGTTATTGGAACGAATGGTAAGACAACTACCACCTCGCTCATTAGACATATCTTGGTAAAAAGTGGCAAAAGAGTCATCCAAAATATCTCTGGCGCGAATATGCTCAATGGTATCGCCTCTACCATACTTCTCAATAGCTCGTTCTCAAAAAAGATTTCTGCTGACTTCCTGCTCTTTGAAATAGATGAAAGCTCATTTCCGCTTGCCTGCAAAGAAGTTACGCCAGATGTCATCGTGGCTCTCAACCTCTTTCGCGATCAGCTCGATCGCTATGGAGAAGTAAATAATATCGCACTGGGATGGCACAAGGCACTGAATGCACTTCCCCAGACTACCCAACTCATCTTAAATGCAGACGATCCACAAATAGCGTATCTTGGCAAAAAATCAAAGTTAGATGAACTTTATTTTGGAGTGGACGAAAAGTCTCTAAAAAAATCTGGGATCGATCACTCATCCGACTCTACCTACTGTCCTAATTGTAGTGAAAAACTCACCTATTCCAAGACCTTCTACTCTCACCTTGGCATCTGGGAATGCTCTAACTGTCAGCTTATCCACCCCACTCACACGATGACCACTGCAACACACTATCCTCTCACAGGACTTTATAATAAATATAATACTCATGCTGGCGTACTCACCTGCCAATACTTAGGAATCTCAAAAGATGAAATAGGCGCCGCACTTAAGTCTTTTAGTCCTTCCTTTGGTAGACAAGAAAAGCTATCTATTGATGGAAAAGCTATCCAGATCATTCTTGCCAAAAATCCTGCCAGCTTTGACCAAGCACTTGCGACTGTTCTCGAACAAAATGCGGTAGATATCCTCATTGTGCTCAATGACAATGCAGCTGATGGGACAGATATCTCATGGATCTGGGACGTAGATTTTGAAATGCTCGTTAATCAAAAAATTAAATTAACTCTCGCAGGATCGAGAGCATCTGAACTCGCACTCAGACTTAAATATGCTGGGAATATATCATTCACAGTTGAAACTAGCATTGCATCTGCTCTCACAAATGCGATTAAGAAATCCGAAAAATCATTATTCATTCTCCCTACATATACAGCTATGCTTGAGGTGCGTAAGGAACTTACAGGCAAAAAAATATTATGACAAATAAAAATATAGTTATCGCATGGCTTTATCCAGATCTTATGAGTACGTATGGCGATCATGGAAATATCTTGGCATTTCAGAGACGACTTGAATGGAGAGATCTTGACGTAAAGATCCTCTCAGTCTCAATAGGAGATGATGTAAAACAGCTTCAGAAAGCAGATCTTATTTTTATGGGCGGAGCTCAAGATAGACAACAGACAATCGTCTCCAAAGATTTCAAGCAAGGTAAATCTGAGGCTCTGAAAGAAATGGTCGAAGATGAGACACCTGGACTTTACATCTGTGGTGCTTATCAATTCCTGGGCAGATATTACAGAGAAGCTGATGGGACAATCATTGATGGCTTGAGTATCATAGATATATACACTGAAAATCCGGGAATAGATTCGCCTCGATTAATAGGCAATCTTGCATTCAAATCTGCACTCCTTAACAACAGTCTTCTTTTGGGCTTTGAGAATCACGGAGGGAGAACCTTTCTTGGAAAAGACGTCCTACCACTTGGTAAAGTGATAAAAGGCTTTGGCAACAACGGAAGTGACGGCACAGAGGGAGCAATCTATAAGAATACGATCTGCAGCTATTCTCATGGCCCAATTCTACCAAAGAATCCTATACTCACTGACCACATACTTGCTTTAGCCCTTGAAAAAAAATATGGAGAAAAAATCGAACTTAAAAAACTCGATGACTCTATAGAAAATAATGCCCGAGAACTCATTGCGAGCAGGCTCAATGTTGCAGTATAATGCCGACAAGATCATATGAAAATTGATATTACCCACATCGCCAAATTAGCTAACCTCAAAATTGAAGAATCAGAAAAAGAGATGTTCGCTGCGCAACTCTCCTCCATCCTTGAACATATTGAGAAACTATCTGAGGTAGACACCACAGGAGTTGAAGAGACTAGTCAGGTTACAGGGCTAACAAATGTCCTCCGTGATGACCAGGCAACACTTTCGCTCACACAAGCAGAAGCGCTTGCTCCAGCTGCACATACTCATAAAGGATACTTTGCTGTGAAAGGAATTTTTGACAATGAATAATTTGACCATTAAGGAAGCTCGAAGAAAGTTAGATACAAAGGAGATCACAGCTGTTGATCTTACTAAGTTCTATCTTAAAAATATCGGCGAACATAACGAGACGCTGAATGCTTTCATCACAATCTCAAGAGATGAAGCTCTCAGTATGGCTGCTGCAGCTGACGAAAGAATTAAAAATGGTGAGTCCACTCCTCTTCTTGGTATCCCATTAGCACTTAAAGATATCTTCTCTACCAAAGATATACGAACGACTGCAGCCTCAAAGGTACTCGAGGATTATATCCCCCAATACGATGGGACTGTCGTTACAAAACTCAAGGAAGCTGGAGCAGTGATACTAGGCAAAACAAATCTTGATGCATGGGCACATGGATCAAGTGGCGAGAACTCTGATTTTGGAGCCACCAAGAACCCTTACAACATTGCACATGTTCCTGGAGGATCAAGTAGTGGCTCGCCAGTTGCAGTAGCCACCGAAATGGCTCTTGTAGCCTCTGGTACAGATACTGGTGGTTCGATCAGGCTCCCTGCAAGCTTTTGCAATGTGGTAGGTCTCAAGCCGACCTACGGTAGAGTTAGTAGATATGGTGTCATCTCCATGGCCTCTTCCCTTGATAGCATCGGGCACTTCACCAAGACTGTTGAAGATAGCGCGCTCTACCTCCAAGTGACAGCAGGACAGGACCCACTCGATGCAACCACTCCTGACATACCTGTCCCTGACTATACGAAAGATATTGCAAAGGGCGTAAAGGGACTCAAGATTGGCGTACCAAAAGAATACTTTGTCGAAGGCCTCGATCCAAAAGTGAAAGCAAAGACAGATGAGGCACTAGCAGTGTATAAAGAACTCGGTGCTCAGATCATCGAAATCTCACTGCCTCACACTCAATACGCGATCGATGTCTATTACATTATTCAAACCGCAGAGGTCTCTTCCAATCTTGGTCGGTTTGATGGGGTACGATTTGGTAATACAAGAGCCTCATTTGGGGATGAGGCAAAAAGACGAATCATGCTTGGCACATATGTACTTTCTGCAGGATACTATGACGCGTTCTACAAAAAAGCGATGCAGGTGAGAACACTACTCAAGCAGGACTTCGAAGAAGCTTTTAATAAGGTTGATGTCATCATCACACCTGCCTCACCTACTCTCCCATGGAAATTAGGCGCAAAAACTTCAGACCCACTCTCTATGTATCTCTCAGATATCTTCACTGTGCATGCCAACCTAGTGGGTGTGCCAGGTCTGAGCGTGCCAACAGGCTTTGTAGAAGGTCTTCCTGTGGGAATACAGATCTTGGGACCTCACTTTAGTGAAGAGTTGCTTTTCCAAGTTGGCCATGCCTACGAAACAACCAATCCTGTCTGGAAAGAAAGGCCATCACTATGACATATACGCCAATTATCGGACTTGAAGTCCATGTTGAACTAAAAACAAAATCTAAGATGTTCTGTAGCTGTAGCGTTGAGTACTTTGGCAAAGAACCTAACACGCATACATGCCCAGTCTGTCTCGGACTACCAGGAGCACTTCCAGTTCCCAACCGAACTGCAATTGAGTGGTGCATCATGATCGCACAGGCTCTTAATTGCGAGATTAACATGTTCTCTAAATTCGATCGTAAGAATTATTTTTATCCAGACCTTGCAAAGGGATTCCAGATCAGTCAATTCGACCTACCATTTGGTAAGAACGGTTATATCACTTTGAAGTCCGGAAGAAAGATCGGCATCACACGCGTCCACATGGAAGAAGATACTGGCAAACTTACACACCAAGATGTCGATGGGGTGAAGACAAGTCTTATCGACTTTAATCGAGCTGGACTTCCTCTTGTCGAAGTAGTAACCGAGCCTGATTTCCACACATCAGAAGACGTAACCGAGTATCTCCAGAGTCTTCAGCAAATCGTACGCTACCTCGATGTTTCAAATGCAGATATGGAAAAGGGTGATATGCGCCTTGAGCCCAATATCTCCTTACAAAAAGAGGGCGAGACATCTCTTCCTCCATACAAAGTTGAAGTCAAAAATATCAACTCATTCCGCTTTGTTGCAAAAGCAATCGAGTTCGAACTCGTCAGACAAAAAGAGATTTTGGAGACAGGTGCTATTCCGACGCAAGAGACTCGAGGGTGGTCAGAGGCAAAGAACGAAACCTACTCACAAAGAGTCAAAGAGGAAGCCAACGACTACCGATATTTCCCAGAACCAGACATCCCACCTATCATCCACTCAGATGAGGTAATTAGCAGAATTCTCTCTAAAGTGCCAGAATTATCGGAAAAAAGAGCCACACGATTTATGTCTGAATATAGTCTGACACAGTATGATGCAGAGATACTAACACGAGATAGATCAATGGCAGATTATTTTGAAGACACAGTGTCTCTTGGCACATCTAAAAATATCACTCCAAAACAAATTGCTAATATGATCATCAATCAGAAAGTTAACCATGTCTCAACTTCTCAGTCTGAACTTATCGAAAAAATATCATCGGAAAATAAACTAGACGTATTAGATGAAACAGAGCTTGCATTCATCATTAACAAAGTTCTATCAGAAAATGAGAAGGCTGTAACTGACTACAAATCAGGAAAAGAATCTGTCATAATGTTCTTAGTTGGACAGTGCATGCGCTTGATTGGTCGAAAGGTAGATACACAGATTGTAAAGTCAGCACTCGAATCCACCCTCCAAAAATAATATGACTGAACTTGGTATTCCAGAGATAACAAAGACTGATCAGCAGAATGCTCCTTCATTATCTTCAGAACAGTCTACTTCCACACCTACGCTTGAGGCTGCATCAAGATTCGCACAAGAACACCGTGAGGTATTTAATGATGCGAAAGAAAGTATCGCAGGTGACCTGCGACAATTTATGGATGGCGAATTCACCCCTGATCAATTCTTGCAAATACTCGCATATAAAATTGGGCTAGAAAAGGTTGCTTCTGTACATGCAAAGCTAGGAAAAATGGAAGCAGTCGCAAATGCATATCATGATAAAAACACAGGCTTACCTACTGCAACCCTATTTAGGGAGAATGTCGACAATCTTATAGAAGAAGCGAAGGACGATCCTACCTCTGGATCATTCAGACTCACCTTTGCAGATATGGACAATTTTGGAATTTATAATTCAACCTATCTCCAAGAAAAAGGAGATAACGCTATCAAAAGATTTGCAGAGCAACTTCGCACTAATACAAGAGCGAATGACACTGTAGCAAGATTAGGAGGAGAAGAATTCGCATTTACACAAAGAGTAATGAAGCGCACAGATGACACAGTTGACCTATCAAACCCTGCAGAGAGAATAAGGAACAATATCAATCTCCAACTTGAGAGTGGTCCAATGACAGCAAGCTTTGGCACAACCACATATATCGATGGCGATGATTATAGCTCAATACTAGACAGGGCAAATGTTGCGCTTAATCTTGCAAAGTTGCTTGGAAAGAATAGAACTGTCAACGCAGATGTTCAAAGTGATGGAACAGTATCATACACAGATTTAACAGGTAACCCTGATGGATCCGGTGTTAACGCTGAGTATGATCTTTCACTCACCAAAGCACCTATGCTTGATTCAAGCAATAACCCTGTGATTGACTCCAAGACAGGTAGGCCCAAAATCACTTCAGTTATTTCAGTTGTAAGACAAAAATCACCTAACGGAGATGGAAGAATATTTGATGTTGTAAAAGGCGATAATGCAAAGTCCTCCCTAAAAGAAAGAGTAGCGAATGGCTGATTTTGTACATCTACACAACCACTCTGAATATTCACTCCTAGATGGTCTTCAAAAAATAAAATCAATGGTCAACTATGCCAAATCTATTGGCATGAAGTCACTTGCGATTACAGATCATGGGAGCATGTATGGGGTAATCAAATTCTATTCTGCCTGTCTGGCAGCCGACATCAAACCTATTATCGGTTGTGAGGTCTACATAGCCTCTCGCGGTCATACCGATAAAGAAGCTGGTGTTGATAAGAACTATAACCATCTTATCCTCCTTGCCACTAATGAGACAGGATACAAAAATCTGATGAAACTCGTCTCGATCTCCTACCTCGATGGATACTATTACAAACCTCGCGTGGATATGGAGCTCCTTGAAAAATACCACGAAGGTCTCATTTGTCTTTCTGCCTGTGTTAATGGATATGTTACCGACCCTCTTATTAATGGCGACGAAGAAAAAGGTGAAGAACGAGCAAAAAAACTTAACGAGGTCTTTGGCCAAGACAACTTCTATCTTGAAATTCAACGACACATTGATGTCCCGCCACAGATCATTGCAAATGAAAAACTCATAGCTCTCTCAAAAAAACTTGGCATCCCACTAGTAGCAACCAATGACAACCACTACACAAAAAAGGATGATGCTGAAGCGCAAGAAGTTCTTCTCTGTATCCAGACACAGTACACACTTTTGGATAAAAATCGTAAGCTGTCTATGATCAGCTCCCCTGACTTCTACATCAAATCAGCTGAGGAAATGACTGAGCTCTTTAAAGATATCCCTGAGGCAATCGAGAATTCAGTCAAAATTGCGGATCGTTGCAATGTCACCATCGAACTTGGCAAGTGGCATATGCCTATTTTTGACGTCCCTGATGGCAAGACTCAAGCAGACTATCTACGTGAACTGACGCTGATTGGGATGAAAGAGCGCTACTCAGAGATCACTGAGGAGATCACAACGCGAATTGAGTACGAACTCTCTGTCATCAAAGACAAAGGGTATGACATGTATTTTTTAATCGTTGCTGACTTTGTGAACTGGGCCAAGGATCGTGGGATCGCGGTTGGACCAGGGCGTGGATCTGCTGCGGGATCTGTTGTCTCATACTGTCTTAAGATCACTGACGTTGATCCGTTCTTTTTCAAACTCCCATTTGAACGTTTTCTCAATCCAATGAGGCCTTCTGCTCCAGACATCGATCTCGATTTTGCAGATATTAGACGAGAAGAAGTTATCCAGTATGTTACGCAAAAGTACGGCAAAGATAAAGTTGCACAGATCATCACGTTTGGAACGATGGAGGCAAAGGGGGCTGTGCGCGATGCTGGTCGAGCACTTGGCATGCCATATGCGGCACCAGATAGGATCTCAAAGATGATCCCTCCTGGTTGGCAGGGTCACTCAATGACAATTGACACCGCGCTCTCACAAAGTATAGACCTCAAAAGGGCATACGATACTGAGCCAGAAACCAAGCGCCTTCTGGATATTGCCAAAAAATTAGAAGGGGTAGCCAGACACGCTTCAACGCATGCGGCAGGTGTTGTGATCTCAGATAAAGAGCTTACAGAGTACACACCTCTCCAGAGAGAGTCCAATGGCGAAAAAATTGTGACACAATATGACATGTACACAGTAGGTGAAGATGGAGTCGGACTCCTGAAAATGGACTTTCTAGGTCTACGCAACCTCACTATCATCGAGGAGACTCTTCGATTTGTGAAGATTCATCAAAATATCGAGGTAGATCTTGCACATGCTCCACTTGATGATCAAATGACATATGAGCTCCTTGGACAAGGCGAAACCACTGGCATATTCCAGCTCGAATCATCAGGAATGAGACGTCACATTAAAGAACTCAAACCGACCTCCATTTTTGACCTTCAAGCGATGGTGGCTCTTTATCGACCAGGACCAATGCAAAATATCCCTGAATTTATTTATCGCAAGCGGAATCCAACTCTTATTTCTTACCCCCACCCCAAGCTTGAACCAATCCTTAAATCATCATACGGGGTACTGACCTTCCAAGACGACGTGCTGCTCATTGCCATCGAGCTGGCTGGATATACCTGGCTCGATGCAGATAAATTCCGTAAAGCCATGGGTAAGAAAATTCCAGCTGAGATGAAAAAGCAAGAAGAATTATTTATGAACGGCTGTCTTAAAAATGGACTTACTGAGAAAAAGGCTCAGGAGATTTTTGACCTTATTGCTCCATTTGCAGGATATGGATTTAACAAGGCGCACGCAGCTTGCTACGCGATGATCGCATTTAGAACTGCATATCTCAAGGCTCATTTCCCGGTTGAGTTCATGTGCGCTGTGCTTACAGCAGAATCACGAGGAACGACAGGCCCACAGAAAAATGAAAAAGTGGCTCAAGCTGTAAGTGAATGTAAAAGACTTGATGTACCGATACTGCCACCAAATATTAATAAATCTGAATATGATTTTAGTATTGAAGATAATACTTCTGTTCGTTTTGGTCTTACAGCTATCAAGAATGTTGGGCAGGCTGCAATCGACTCAATACTAGCAGCCAGAAAAATCAGTGAATTCACCTCATTCCAAGATTTTGCACAGAAAGTTGATCTGGGGAAAGTAAATAAGAAAACAGTCGAAAGCCTTATTAAAGCAGGTGCATTTGATAATTTTGGCAATCGCGCCTCTCTCCTTATCAGCATGCCAGAGGTGATGGGCAATATCACAAAGACAAAGAAGCAAGAGTCTGAAGGCCAATCACTTCTCTTTGGTGATGAAATGACTGATGAAGAAAAAGCCAAAGAGAGCCAACTCATCGATGTCGATGACTTTACCCTCGAGGAAAAATTGGCTTTTGAGAAAGAGTTCTTGGGCTTTTATCTAACATCACATCCCCACATGGAACTCCTTTCCAATCTTCGTCTCATTACAACGCATGAAATTGAACTTCTAGAATCAGAAAAAGAAGGCACGATCATTAAGGTCGGAGGAGTAGTTGAGGTCATCAGAAAAATATTTACTAAAAAAACCAATGCGGAAATGGCATTTGTCACAATAGGAGATGACAAAGGTATTACCATTGAGGCAGTAATCTTCCCCAAGACATTTGAAGAGTCTAAAAAATACCTAGTCCAAGACACTGTAATTATCATTGATGGAAAACTGGATTCCAAAGATGATAGGCCAGTCCTCATCGCCAATAAAATAACACCGGCTGTCCTCCCGGTATAACTGTCCCTTGACGCACGTAGCTAGCCTCAATTAAAATAGAGGTCTATGGCAATGCTTGGACCTGACATCTTTTTTCAACTTGGGCCTCTCCCAGTTACCAATACCCTTCTCAATACACTTTTAATAGATACTCTCATTGTTAGTGGAGCTCTTGCGATTAAAAAGAATATTTCAAAAATACCAGGGCTCTTTCAGAACATCATCGAGATGATCGTTGAAGTCTTCTACAATCTTACAGAATCAATAGCTGGTGCAAATACAAAAAAAATATTCCCTTATTTTTTCACGTTCTTCATCTTTATTCTTCTTGCCAACCTAAGTGGACTTATCCCTGGCGCTGAATCCATTGGCTTCTATCATCCTGGCGAACATGGCGAGACTCACCTTGTTTCATTGAATAGAAATCTAACGAGCGATCTTAATGCAACACTTGGACTCGCACTCATTTCACTAGTCGCCACACACATGCTCAGCATAAAGCAGCTAGGATTTAAAGAGTACATCACAAAGTTTATTTCCCTCAATCCAATTCTTCTCTTTGTTGGAATTTTAGAATTAGTTTCGGAATTTACAAAAATCATCTCGCTTTCTTTCCGACTTTTTGGTAATATATTCGCAGGAGAAGTTGTGCTTGGTACCATATCTTCTCTTTTTGCATTTGGATTCCCTGTACCTTTCATGTTCTTGGAGATCATTGTTGGACTAGTACAGGCACTAGTCTTTTCTATGTTGACCATGGTATTTATGAGCGTTCTTATGACGCCACATAGCGCAGAGCACTAATTAAAATTATGAAAACAACACATTTGTTTGAAAAAGGGGGTGATTGTTAAATGGAATTTAGTATTACAGGAGGACTTATCGTTGCAATGGGTGGTATTTTCCCAGCAGTCGCTATTGGCTGGATCGGAAGTAAAGCTATGGAGGCAATTGGACGCAATCCAGAAGCATCTGGTAGAATTCTTCCAGCCATGCTTTTAGGAATGGCTTTTGCTGAAGCTATCGCTATTTACGCGCTAATCTTAGCATTCACCAGTTAAAGTATATGGAAGTTTTAGAAAAATTTGGCATTAACTATGTTCTTTTAGGAGCGCAGATTGTTAATTTTTTGATTATACTTTTTATAGTCAAGAAATATGCACTCAAACCAATTCTCCAAACTCTTGAAAAGAGAAAAAGAACGATTGAAGAAGGTCTAAAACAAGCTGAAGAAGCCCGTGTGATGCTCGAGGAAGCAAGCAGCAAAGAAAGAGCTCTTCTTAAAAAGGCTCATGATGAGGCCAAAGCGCTCCTCGAGGAAGCACAGAGTCAGCGTGATGACTTCTTAAAAGAGACCGAAGAAAAGGTGAAAAAGACGACTGACAAGATGCTTGAGAATGCACGAGTGACGATTGAGAATGAAACACTCAAAGCACAGAAAGAACTTACTTCTCACGTATCAGAGTTAGCAATAACGCTTATTGAGCAGACAGCTGGAACGATATTCACGCAAAAAGATCAGCAGAATATCTTAGAGACAGCAGTCAAAACACTCAAGAAGAAATCAAATTAAATGAATAGGCAGAAATTAAAACAATTGGTCATGCAAAGCTACACAGATGGTGAGCTTGATGCAAAAAAGGTAAATAAAATTGCGGATCTTTTAACAAAAACTGAGCTCAAACTTTATATAAGAGCTCTTAAGAACTGGGAGAGACAAAATCAGGTCTTTGTCGATGTACCATTTGACGATGTAGGACTGATGGATGACTTCATCGACCTCTTCCCAGGTAAGAAAATGACAGTCAATACTGATCCCTCACTCCTTCTCGGAATGAGAGTGACTGATAATGATGACGTGTATGAATTAAGTCTAAAAAATGCGCTCAATAAAATAACTGAGCATATAGAAGAACAATACAATTAATATGATAAATAGTAACGACATAATCAAACAATTAGAAGAGAGATCACGAGGCTTTACCTATGAAGGTAAAGTTGAGAATACAGGTACAGTTGAGAAGAACTATGACGGCGTTGTGTCCGTATCAGGACTTTCAAAGGCAGTCATGGGAGAGCGAGTTGTATTCAGCAACGGCTCAACCGGAGTAGTACTTGATCTTAAAGAGGACAAAGTCTCCATCATCCTTCTTGATCCTGCAACCGACATCAAAGAGGGAGACAGTGTCAAAACAACTGGCGAGCTCTTAAGCATTACAGTCTCGGATGAGATCCTTGGTAGAGTTGTAAACCCACTTGGTGTCCCATTGGACGGAAAAGCACCTCTTAAAAAGGGTAAGCTCATGCCAATTGAAAGAGTCTCAGCTGGAGTTGTTGAGCGCTCACCTGTCGATACGCCACTTAAGACTGGTATCAAATCAATTGATGCGATGATCCCAGTTGGTCGAGGTCAGAGAGAGCTTATTATTGGAGATCGTGGCATTGGAAAGACTGCAATTGCTATTGATACGATCATAAATCAAAACAAAGATGTGCCTAAAGGTCAGAAAAAGGTCATCTGCGTTTATGTTGCCATTGGACAAAAGCAAAGCACCGTAGCTCAGATCATCGGACGACTCGAAGAAGCAGGTGCGATGGAAAATACAATCGTTGTCGTAGCTGGTGCCTCAGATCCAGCCTCACTACAATACCTCTCCCCTTATGCTGGCACCTCAATTGCTGAGTACTTTATGGAGAAAGGTGAAGATGTACTCATCGTTTATGACGATCTCACTCGACAAGCATGGGCATATCGACAGATTTGTCTCGTCCTTGGTCGCCCCGCTGGTCGCGAAGCATACCCTGGAGACATTTTCTACCTTCACAGTCGCCTTCTTGAAAGATCAGTCCGTATGAGCGAAGAGCATGGCGGTGGATCGATTACAGCGCTCCCAATCATTGAAACTCAGGCTGGAGACATCTCAGCTTATATCCCAACCAATGTCATCTCAATCACTGATGGACAGATCTTCCTTGAGAATGATCTCTTTAACTCAGGCATTAGACCTGCTATTAACGTAGGTGTTTCAGTCTCACGCGTAGGTACTTCAGCTCAAACAGGCACCATGAAGTCAGTGGCAGGGAAAATGAAGCTTGAACTAGCGCAGTATAGAGAGCTCGCAGCTTTCGCTCAATTTGGATCAGATCTCGATAGTGCGACTGCAAAACAACTCGAGCGTGGAAAAAGATTTACTGAACTCTTCAAGCAGCCTCAGTACAATCCACTTTCAGAGAATATGCAAGTTCTCAGTATCATAGCTGTAACTCGTGGACATTGCGACGACATTCCTGTAGTTGATATATCTAGATTTGAAAAAGAACTCCATGAGTACTCGGTAAGTAAGCAGTTCGCTAAAATTCATGAGACTCTCTCAAGCGGCAAAAAACTTACTGAGGACGATCTCAAAGAAGTCGATAAGATGATTGAAGGCTTTAAGAAAGGATTTACACAGTAATGGCAACGCTTATTTCACTTAAAAGACGAATTAATGCAGCTACCAATATCTCAAAGACGACCCGTGCGATGCAGATGATCGCAGCGTCTCGTCTCAAAAAAGCTCAGGAAGCAACGCTATCAGGCAGACCGTACGTTGAGAAACTCACTCAACTGACACAAGAAGCAAGCGCTAAGACCGTTGACTCAAAAAAACATCCATTTATGAAAGCATCTGTTGAAAAAGAAAAAACACTCCTCATTGTGATATCTCCTGACAAGGGTCTCTGTGGCGGTCTAGTCACCAATCTCTTAAAGGAATACCTGGCATTTGCAAAAAATGAAGAGCCTTCGATCATTGTTCTTGGCAAGAAACTTGAGAGTCAAGTCGTACGAACAAGCAATGATGTGATCGCTACTTTCCAATTTGGCACAACTCTTCCATCTTTTTCATCGATTTTCCCGATAATCAAACTTATTGAAGACTCGTATCTCACTGGCAAGGTAACAAACGTCAAAGTCCTTTATGCAAATTTTGAGAGTTTCTTCTCACAAAAACCTGATGTACTTCAAATCCTTCCAATTTCGATGGAAGCTTCACCCGAGGTAGAAGTTAAAAACACACTCGATGATATCATCATCGAGCCATCCCTTGAAGCGATCATCCCATCACTTCTTAAACATTATCTTGAGATGACTCTTTATCAGTGCCTTCTTGAATCCTACCTCTCAGAACAGGCAGCGAGGATGCTTGCAATGCAAAATGCTACAACTAATGCAAAAGATATTATACAAGCGTTTAAATTAGAGTATAATAAGACCCGTCAAGCAAAAATCACAAGCGAGCTACTAGATATTACTGGTGGAAGGAGCGTGCAGACAGCATAGTACATATGGCAACTAAGAACACACAGGATGGAATCATCGTCGCTATAGCAGGACCTGTTATTGATGTATATTTTGAGGGTGAACTACCATCGATTAATGAAGCACTTATAATTGAGGTTGAAGGCAAAGAACCACTTACTCTTGAAGTAGAGTTCGAGACTGGCGACAGACAGGTAAAAGCACTCGCATTTGGTCCAACAGACGGCCTTGCTCGTGGACTAAAGGTAAAAAGAACTCATGCTCCTATCTCAGTGCCAGTTGGCGACAAGACACTTGGACGCATCTTCAATGTACTTGGCAAGACAATTGACGGACAGAAATTTGACGACAAAAATACGCACCTGAAGCCAATTCACGCTGCTCCACCAACTCTAGAAGATCAGGAGACAAAGCCACAAATCCTTGAGACAGGTGTTAAAGTTATCGATCTTATTGCTCCATTTACTAAGGGAGGGAAAATCGGTATTTTCGGAGGTGCTGGTGTAGGTAAAACAGTTATTATCCAGGAACTTATTCGAAATATCGCAATTGAACACAGTGGGCACTCAGTTTTTGCTGGAGTTGGAGAGAGAACAAGAGAAGGAACTGATCTTTGGCTTGAGATGAAAGGCTCAGGAGTTCTTGATAAAACAGTCATGGTCTATGGACAAATGAACGAACCACCTGCAAACAGACTCAGAGTGGCTCTCACTGCTCTTACAATGGCTGAGTACTTCCGTGACGAAAAAGGTGAAGATGTTCTCCTCTTTATTGATAATATTTTCCGTTTTGCACAAGCAGGAGCTGAAGTTTCTGCACTTCTTGGCCGAATGCCATCAGCCGTAGGATATCAACCGACTCTTGCATCAGAAATGGGCGGACTTCAGGAAAGAATCACCAGTACCAAGAAAGGCTCGATCACTTCACTGCAAGCAGTCTACGTCCCAGCAGATGACTATACTGACCCAGCCCCTGCTACAGTATTTGCCCACATGGATGGCACGATCACACTTGAGCGATCTATCGCAGAACAAGGCCTCTACCCTGCAGTTGATCCACTCACCTCTTCTTCACGCATTCTAGATCCAAATATCGTAGGCCAGGAACACTATGACGTGGCTCGAGGAGTGCAAAGAGTGCTCCAGAGATACAAGGAACTTCAGGATATCATCGCAATTCTAGGTATCGACGAGTTATCCGATGAGGACAAACTCACCGTTGCACGTGCACGAAAAATCCAGCGATTCTTAAGTCAGCCTATGTTCGTCGCGGAGATTTTTACAGGTTCACCTGGAAAATATGTAAAGGCAGCTGATAATGTTCGTGGATTTAAAGAGATCTTGGAGGGAAAGCATGACAATCTCCCCGAACAAGCCTTCTATATGGTTGGCACGATCGAAGAAGCAGTTGAAAACGCTAAAAAACTCAAGTCTTAAGACACGGGACACAAAACTATGAATTTAAAGGTGATCACCCCCGAAAAAGTATTCTTCGATGGACCCATCAATGAGGTAATCGTACCAACTCCAAATGGAGAAATTGCGATCCTCCCTGGCCATGTCAATCTCCTGACCCAGGTTTCAGATGGAGAAGTCATTATCAAATCGAGCAGTAAAGACCACCATCTAGCAGTCACGAATGGCTTTCTTCAGATTCAAAAAGACGAAGTCAGCTTGATATCAGACTTTGCTATCAGATCAGACGAGATTGATGCAAAGAAGGCTCAAGATGCACAAAAACTGGCTCAGGAAAAAATGGAGAATACAAAAGATATAACAGAACAAGACATGGCTCTCGCACAAGCTGAAATGAGAAGAGCAATTCTCCAGCTCAATGTCCTTAATCGAAGACGAGGAAGCCGCCAA
>CAZHKZ010000018.1:0-15262 GCA_964533055.1 uncultured Gammaproteobacteria bacterium
TTTTTTCATATATTTCACCTCCTTCCTTGGTCAGTGATATCTAATAATGATAATTTCGACCTTCTCTTACTGTTCCTGAACCGATACAGTGAGAGAAGGTTTCAAAACCACAAAAAACCCCTTATATCCATCCAACTTTGGATACAAGGGGTTCGTGTTGTCTATGTTAAAAAATAATACCGGGCAGGTAGTTATCATAAAGGTTCCTTTAATTTGTCTGCACTTCTTGGATTGTTTGCCTGATATGTCAGGATGTAAGATGAGTCCGTGACATTTTGCTTCCGCTGTCGGTCAGCATTTGTTTTACCTAAAAAACATAGTAGCGGATGATCTGGGGTGAGTCAATGAGGACCAAAATAATCAAACTATGTCAAAAAAACGCTAAAAATTTACGATTTTTTTGCACGTTTCTTACGAAGCTTTGACGAGAACCAGGCATAATACACGACTGGAATAAAGAAGAGCATGATAGTCCCAGAGAAGGTTAGTCCTGCGATGATAGCGCCACCAAGTCCTCGCCAAAGTGGGTCTGAGATGGTGATAGGTATAAGACCCATGATCGCAGCAAGTGAAGTAAGAGCAATTGGCTCCAACCTACTTGAGGCACCATCAACAATGCCATCAACAAAATCCATGCCAATTTTTTCATTGGCAGAGATCTTATCGATAATAAGGATAGAATTCTTTACCACGATTCCAAAGAGTGCTAGGACTCCAATGAGCGCAGGGAATGAGAGAGGAGTCTGTGTTAGCGAGAAGATGATAAATACCCCGGAGATTGAGAGTGGAATTACAAGCATCACGATAACCGCTTTTCTAAATGATCCGAATTGAATTACCATCGTCACAATAATAAGTAGGAATGAGATAAGCATTGCTTGCAAGATGGAGTTGACTGACTTTTGATTTTCTTCATTTACCCCACCGGTTTTCCATGAATATCCATCTGGAAGTTTGAGATCGCTTTGCGCGAATTTCTCTAGATCTGCATTTAAGGTTGTAGTGGTAAAGCCTTTTTGCACACCAGCAGTTACGGAGATCGTCCTCTCGCCATCCTCGCGTGAAATAAGCGTAGGATTAGGTCTAAGTTCAAGTTTGCCAAGACTATTAAGAGGGATGCCTCCTCGTGCTGTTGCGATTGTTACGGATGATAGGTCCTGGATATTTTGAAGCCCTGAGCTAAGGCGGAGCGTTATATCTTGCTTTTCATTGTTGGTGATGTCTCCCGTATCAAGTTTTGCAGTATCAAGTGTAAAGCCTGTTGCAAACGTACGAAGCGAAAGTCCGATCTGCTCATTAGTTACACCGTACTGAGTCATGCTTGCCTGATTTGGTACGAACACTATTTTACTTGTGCCAGGCTTGATAGATTTGCTTACATCTGTTGTCCCCTTTTGTGTCTTAAGGTATGCAATGATTTTATCAGCTTGTTGATCAAGAACTGAGAGATCATCACCGAAGAGATTGATTTGAAGATCTGCTCCAGCTGGAGGTCCCGATGTGCCCTCTGAAATGGTAACTTTACCGTTCGGGAAAGTTGCATATTCCTCACGGATATCTTGTGCTATATCTATCGAGGTCTTAGTCCTCTCTTTATCTAGTACCAGTGAGAAAGAGACTGCGTTGCTAGTACTTGCTGATGGGCCTCCAAATCCTCCACCTGATGCTTGTCCAATATCTGCAGTTACATAAGAGACACTGTCCATCTTTCTAAAGTTCTCGATAAATTCGTGTGCATATTTTTCAGAGACTTTTGCATTAGTTCCCGAAGGTAGTTCGAGATTAACACCAATTGATTCTGCATCACTTTGAGGGAAGAACTCATTCTTAACAAATCCGAATGGAACGAGTAAATAGGAGAAGATTGAGAAAAGGACTACCATAAGGATAGCCTCTCTTCTATTGTCTTTTGAGGTTAAGATCTTAAGAATAATTTTCTTATATCCATTGCTGATTTTGTCGAAACTGATAAGTCCGTTCTCAATAAAATATGGTGCTTTTCGTACTGATTCATGTTGTTTTTTTTGCTTAGCAATATACAGGCTTCCTTTTTCAACTAATCTACGTCTTGCTTGAACTGTTACAAAAAGGAATGCAGCTCCTGAAATAAGACCTAGGAACATAAGAGGACCTTTTGGAAGTATTGAGATAAATACTCCAAGAAGTATTACTACGAGAACAATTTTTAAGAATGTAGCAATTCTACTTGGAAGTCCTGGTTTGAGCAGGAAGATCATCAGTGGAAGTGTGATCAACATCGCTACACCAAATGAGGCGATAAGCGTGCTTGATACAACGACTGGAATTGATTTGATATATTCTCCAATTATTCCAGTCGAAATAAGTAGTGGTAAGAATGCAAAGACTGTTGTAAGTGTTGTTGTAAGGATGGCAACGATAAAGTCTCTCCAGACAAGAAGACCTGTCTCTAAAGGTGTAAATTTACCGCTTCTGAAATATGAAGTCATTGCTGAGATTACTACAATTGTATCGTCCACTAATAGTCCAAGAGACAGAAGAAGCGAGAACATTGATAAGAAGTTAAGGGAAATTCCGCTACTTCCCATCACGGCAAAACTGATTAGAAATGTTAGGGGAACTGCAAAGAGAGATACAATTGCTTGTCTTGCTCCTAAGAAGACAAAGAGTACGATAAAGACAAGGATGATAGTGAACATAAAGTCTCTTATAAGATGACTAAATTGCTCGTCGATATCTTCACCCGCATTGGAGATTGATGAGATGGTGAATTGTCCATCATATTTTTCAAGTTCTTCATCAACCTTCTTTTCAACTTCTTTTGATGCTTTGTTGATATCTGCAGTTCGTGTTTTGTAAACGCTAAAAGTGATTGATCTTTCAGCGCTTCTGTCTTTTGTTGCAAAGAATGATGGGAATTGATTGGGCTTGGATTTTTCAGTAATAGTTGCAATTGACGAGAGTGGCAGTGATGATTCCCCTACCTTAACTTGGAGATTACGGACATCGTCTATCGAAGTTACTGTCGGGTCGACGCTAAGTGAAAAAACAGATGATTTTGTTGTAACTTGCCCTGCTGGAAATGAGTTAAGTGCTGACTTAACGAGGCTTGAAAGCATTATTGGATTGAGTCCATATGTCTGCATTTTTGTCTGATCCATTGCAACACTTATTTCCCTGTCTTCAAGTCCACCCGTAGTTACCTTATCAATAGATGACAGTGATTCAAGATCTGTCTGAAGTAATTTAGAGAATCTATTAAGACTAGCTACGTCCCCTTTTCCGATAAGTGCAAAAGTCCAGACTGGTTGATTTTCAAAATCGATAGTTTGAACATTTGGCGCGATTGCGTCATCTGGTAGATCAACTTGATCAATTTCTGCTTGTACATCAGATCGTGCCTTGTCAGGATCTACTCCTGATTCAAATTCAAGCTGAGATACGGAGATATTTTCACTTGAAGTAGAAGTTACCTTACTTAAGTTTTGAATACCATTAACACCATCTTCAATTGGAATAGTTACTAGACTCTCTACATCTTGAGGGTTGGCTCCAGGGAGCACAGTACTGACAATAACAAGTGGAATTTTGATTTCTGGAGAAAGTCTGCGAGGGAGATTTACAAAACTAGCTCCACCAAGACCGATGATCGCAATAAGGAGTAGAATTAAAAGTCGAGGATTTGATAGATAACTTGCAATAAAGGAGTTCTTGAGCTTTTCAGGAAATTTGAGGTGATGTAAATAAGATGTTTCTTTCATGGGTTATTTTAAGGAGATCAGCTACAAGCAAACAGTCATCAGGAGTTAGTTATTACTTATTGCTACAGAGTCTCCAGCAACTACATTTCTATCTACGATGACTTGGTCACCATTTTTAAGACCTGAGGTAATTTCTACATACTGTCCGTAAAGCTGTCCTACAATTACTTTTCGAGCTACAGCTTTTCCATTCTCTACTACATATACTGTCGCCTCGTTTTGAGATTCATATACTGTATCGATTGGTACAAATGGAATGACACTATTTGTACTTGCGTATCCGACTGGAACTTCAATTGGAAGATACTGCTGATCGGTAATTGTTTTCGCAATTTCCTCAGGAAGACTATAGATAATTGAGTAGAGCTGACCGTCAGTTGCGACTGATGAAACATATGTTGGAGTTACTGCAATTTTTTTATCATTAATAGTAAAGACACTCGCTTCAACTCTTGAGATTGATTGCGCAATTTCTCTTGGAGCTCTAAGAATCGCTGTTGCATTCACTGTTGTATTTGAAAGTGTTGCGATTACATCACCAGGTGAGACATCTTGTCCAACCTGAACATAGACTCTTTCAACTATTCCAGCAAAGGGGGCTGATGGGCGCATATTGCCCTCCTGAACGAGTGCTAAGTTGTATTGAATTTTACTAACTTCTTTATTAAGATTTAGGGCTTTTTCTTGGAGATCAAGCTGTTTAAGAGTAATATCTTTGGAAAGATTGGAAAGAGTGGTTGGTGGATTGTCCGTATTGGTACTGTACTCAATATTACGCACACCACTTCTTAGTTGATTTACTCCGGATTGAAGTTGTGCTTTCTGAGATCGTAGGGTTGGCAAATTTGTATTTGTTGGATCAGACTGTTCGAGCTGAGTAATCTGATCATTCAGAGTTGTCAAAAGACTTTCATTAAGTGAGAGAAGATCTTTCGTTTCGCCAAGTGATTTGCTTGAAATATCTCGGAGTTGATTGGTATTCTCAGCAGAAGCCGTTGCAATGCTTCTTTGCTTACTAATTAGATCTTTCTGAGTATCATAGGTCTCTTTAATATTCCTAAGTTGAACTCCTGCAAGTTGAGCTTGAAGAGCTGGCGCGCTACCTCCTTGATAGTTAGATGAAAGTGAAACAAGCGTTTGGCCTTGTCGAACACTCTGTCCATCAACTACATTTACTGCCTGAACAATACCGCCTGACTGAGCAACAATCTTAATAACTCCCTTACTCTCAACTTGTGCTGAAAGAGTTACTGTTGGAGTCTTGCCGATTCCATAGGTAGCAACACTTTTTACTATTGTTGGAGCTTTAATATCTTTTTTAGATAGGCCTGAGATAACGGAACCTAGAATGAGTATCAGAAGAAATGCTCCAAGCGTGATGAAGAAACTGGTAAAAGGCCTTCTTTGAATAGAAGATGTTGTCTTTTTGTAGCGTTTACTACTGGTGACTTGTGACATTTTTTCTCGCAAAGAGAAATTTCTAATACGTGAGGTAAATTTGTTCATAAAAATGAACTACAGGCAGAGAATAGAGGATGAGGCAGCGTCCTTTAAACGTAGTATTGAGTGATTATAGTATCTGTGTGGCTAATTGTCAAATACTTTTATATACTAACTATATCCTAACAATGAGGAGAAAATAAACGACTGCTAAAATTATCCTATAGATGCCAAAAGGAATAAACGTATTAGTCTGGATAATTCGTAATAAGAAGCGAATTGAAAGCAACGCTACGGTGCATGAGATAACAAGACCCACTCCAAGAAGCATTAATTCAGATCCCGTTGTGCTGATATCTGACTTGTAGAGGTCATACAGAGTTGCCGCAAGCATAGTTGGAATTGCAAGGAGAAAGGAGAATTCTACTGCTGCTTTTCTCTGTCCGCCAACGAGCATTCCACCAACAATTGTGGCTGCAGCACGAGAAACTCCAGGTATGACAGCTATTGATTGGAAGAGGCCAATGATGAATGCTTGCTTATAGCTAACATCCTCAATTTTTTCAAAGCCTTCACTGCTTCTTTTTGTCTTTTCAATAACAATCAAGATAATTCCTCCGAGAAAAAGTGAAACTAAAGTGACCATTGGGTTTTCAAGAAGAACATCTTTGATAAGCGGGTATATTAACTTACCAATGATTGCTGTAGGCAGAAAGGCTACAAATAGTTTTGGCCACAGGTCTTTTCTCTCAAGGAGTTTTCGCCAATAGAGAAGAGCGACAGCACTTATTGCGCCAAGCTGAATGATAATCTCAAAGTTTTTGACAAATTCATTGCTACTTATGCCTAGAAGATTTGAGACAAGGATCATATGTCCAGTAGACGAAATAGGGAGAAATTCTGTAATCCCTTCAACTATCGAAAGCAAGACTGCGTGTGAGAGTTCCATGGGTTAATTATACAGGATTGTGGTCTTTAGTCATTAGAACTTAGTCCAATGTCCAAAGATCTATGTCTAGAGACTAAAAGTCGTCATGAGGCCTACGTGATCTGATAGGTAAAGTTCTTCTTTATTGATGGTGATTGGATTCTCGAGAACGTGTTTTTGATTTGCTGGCTTGAGTGCCTCTTTCTTTGAGCTGTAGAAGATGTAGTCTAATCTTTCTGGTTCAGCAGACTCAGGGATAAAAGCTTTGTGATATGTGGGACTTTGGAATTTAGCAAATGAGTCAATTACTCCTGCATCCTTTACAAAATTTCGATAGAGATTGGTCCTTTTTGGGATATTGAAGTCTCCAGTGATGATCACATTCATGTCTGTCTTGATTAGAGTCTGGACGATACTTGCAGTTTGGTCTAATTGTGACTGGATCAGGCCACTAAATTTATTCTTCTCACTCCAGACATTTTCTATCCAAGGATAATCAGAATTTTGTATGAGATGCGTCGTCAGGATCCATAGCGGTAAGTCCTTAATTTTGGTTAATAGAACACCTTTACGAGTTAGTTGGCCAGTAATCGCTTTATTGGTGTAATTCCCTCTATCTTTAAAGTCTATATACTCAATTTTTTCTAAAGGGATCTTCGAAAAAACGACGATACCACCTCTTGGGCCAAAGAACATTCTTTGATACCCAACATAAGGATAGTCCTTGAGAAGTTTTTTGAGATGTCTGAAAGTGTGAAAAAGGTAGACCTCTTGAAGTGTAATAATGTCTGGATCCAATCTCAAGAATTCTTGTGCAATAAAATCAAATCTTTTACGGACACTATTTCTCATGAAAGAGCGTACAACTCTCTTAGGGTGAAAAGGCGCACCAAACATATTGAGAGAAAGGACTGAGAGAGTTGTTTTCATGGCTACGCTATTGTATCAGATGTTAAAATACGGGAACGTGAAGCACCTCATTCAATATTTCTTAATTATAGCTCTTATTACCTCTCTGGGCGTCCTGTCATACTGGGTATTTGTCCCAGATAAGTCTGAGGCGAGTCTTTTCGAGTCCCCTATCCCATCATTTTTAACTATCCCACAGAATTCACAGATTAAATTGTTAGATTTTTGGATACCCTTCCTGTCTTCCTCATCGTCTCCAAATGATCCACCAACGCACACAGCCAAGTCAGTTCTCGTCTACGATCTGACTGAGAAAAAAGTACTCTATGAGCTGTATGCAAAAAAGAGGATGCCCATGGCCTCACTCACGAAGATTATGACGGCGATCATTGCGATTGAGAATCCCAAAGCTGATGATAACTATTTGGTACGAGGATCTGATCTTGTGGGTGAGGATAGTATGGGGCTCTTGGCAGGGGAAAAGTTGTCACTTGAAGAACTTTTGTATGGACTGATGCTGCCATCAGGTAATGATGCAGCTGAGGTGCTGGCTAATAACTATATATTTGGTAGAGAAAAATTTGTAGAGGCGATGAATAATAAAGCGAAAGCGTTAGGACTGACTGATACAAATTTTAGTAATCCATCAGGCCTTCAAGGAGATGGAGATCAATATACTACTGCTTATGATTTGTTGGTCATAACTCGTTATGCGCTTGAGAATTTTCCACTCTTGAAAAGAATTGTGAGTACCTATGAGCATGAGATCTCTGCAACCCCTACGCATCAGTATTATCATCTTTATAATGAAACAAATCTTCTGACTACCTATCCTGGGGTGAAAGGTGTGAAGACCGGATATACACCTGAGGCTGGAATGTGTCTTGTGACATATCTTGAATACAAAGATCATAAGATCATCGCAATTCTTCTTAATAGTGAAAACAGGCGTGAAGAGATGAGGAACTTTTTGAATTATTCACTGACGAGTCTTGGCATTTCTCCCCCAGCGCAAAAGTAAAGTGAGGGATGGTAGGTCGTGTGACCGACCACCCCTCGGAAGATTTACGCCGTTTGGCGTGCTAGGAATGATGAACCATGCCCAAATTTTTCGCTGACAGGAATGACTCCGTCTTTGCAAAGTGGGCATTCGTCTTCTGGCCATGCTTCCATCTGGTACTCCGCGAGTACCGTGAGAGGAATGCCGCCGAATGTCTCACTTGAGACGATTGTCGGGCTGCGGTTAACGAGCCCAAGTATTTGAGTGACTGTGCCACCACACCTCTCAACAGCGGCCATAACTTTTTTTACCGACCCGCCCGTTGTGATTATGTCTTCGAAAATCGTGACATTGTGGCCACGTACGATTTCGTCGTAACCACGTTTCAAGACGAATCCTTCACCCGTTTTTTCTGCATAGCATAGGGCTACACTGGCCCATGTTTTCACTGATTGGTGTCGGGCGACGTAGGATCCGCCGATGATTGCGCCGAAAACTGGCACTACGAGCATTGTGAATGGATCTGCTCTAAATACCAGTTCGTTGCAAAAACCATCCAGTTTGAGAATGTCACGGGAAAGCAAATCTTTCCTGAGATACTGACACCCGTGCAATCCCGATTGGTAGACAAAGTGCCCACTTTCGATGGCACCCATCTTCTCCATGTGTTCGATGATATTTGGCATGATGCTCTCCTTTAGGCCTCGATTTCTTCGAGGATTCGCTGGACTGCATCAAGCGGAGACATTCCGCTTGGCGGTTGTGTGATTGGCCGACCGATCACAAGATGGTCGGCTCCTGCTTCGATAGCTTCTTTGGGCCCCATGAATCGTTGTTGATCGTTTGGGGCAGTCCAGCTCGGACGTATCCCAGGAACAACAAGGATTTTGTCAGCGATCAGCGGATTACGTCGAAGCATCATCAGCTCTTGTGGTGAGCAGACGAGGCCATCGACTCCATTTCTGACAGCAAGCTCAGCCAGGTTGCTGACTGTGTTTGGAACAGAATTTCCAAAGATCGTGTGTGTGTCCCCATTGTCAAGGCTTGTAAGCACAGTAACAGCGAGGACGAGTGACTGATGGCGCCGAGCAACAGTTGCTTCTAGGCTGTTTTGCCCAGAAGAGGCATGGACAGTAAATGCCCACGGCTCAACATTTGCCAATGCCTCCGCAGCACCGCCCATTGTGTTGGGAATGTCGTAAAACTTCCCGTCCCACATGAGCTTTTTGCCAATTGTGGCAAAGAGGGCTGAGAGCGAGGTCTGAAATTCCGAAGAATCTCCATCTCGGATGATCTTGCCTATCACCATGGTGATGAATTCGAGTCCAACTTTGAACCCACCAACATGTGGGTGAAGGACTCGGACAAGTTCCTGGGCCTGTTTGAGATCTGGCGTGTCCAGCGCAACAATAATGCGCTGGCCACTCGGAACATTTTGACGTGCCATTTTACTTCCTTTCAATGTGCGAATAAGAAAATGCGTAACAAATGTGACGCATGCCTGAAAAGGCGGGCTTATAGTAGCACAAATTAGGAGTTAGTTACTAGGAACTAGGAGTTCGTTGGGAATTGCCTGCTCGCATCGCTATACGAAGAATTGTAGGTGGGCGTGAAAAAGCACCTTGGGGTCTGTTGAGAGACTCCAAGGTGCATGTCGATCGGCTGCGCATGTGCAGCGATGATTGCTACTTGAGATCCTTCGACCTTACGGTGCTTTTGTCGGCTACGCCGACTGGGAAATGTGCAATTCTGTCGTGCCTTTTTGAACACGAACGATTGCACTGCGGCAATCGCGAGCTAGCTGATCAAGCCGATGTCGGATTTCTCTGAGAGTCTTGCGATCTGCCTTGTCTCTGACGACACCGTGGTTGTCGCAACAGCCTTTGATATCTTCAGATATCTGGTCATATCTCCTTCTGAGATCAGTATTTTTGCTCAAGGCCCCTCCCTCAGCAAAATGGCCAGCGAGTTTTTCGAGTTCAGATTTGCATCCATGATGAATGCCTTGCCGTTCTGAAAGACTCATAACGCCTCCTCATTAACAAAAGCGCTGCGCGAATTCGCAGTTCCGGAGATTATAGCAGATTTTGATCTATTTTGAAGCTAAATAAATCTGTACGATGCGTTAATGCATCGTACAGTTGAAGAAATGATTTGGCAGTCAATTTTTGCAAGAAAAAGCCCGCTGGTCTGATCGCAAAAATGCGACAAGACAAGCGGGCTAATAAAATGGTCTGATGATCAGCCGAGTTGAAAACCGAGGTTTTGATTTGCTGCCAGACTCGCAATGCGAGCATCTCGCCGTTTGCAATCGGCTTTGAGCTGGCAGATCCTCTGCCGAGCGTCACATAGCGAATTGAACGACATGGTGCTACCGCATTGTCGAAGTGCTTCTTTTGCTTCGGCCCACTGGTTACTGAGCCTTGGATCGTTGTCGATCAAGCGCTGATATGCTTGATAGACATTGTCGTGAAGAGAGATCAACCCCTTGTACTTCGGACGAAGTCCTTTGCGTTGACGATATTTCACTTGCCTTTCGCAGGCTGACTCGAAAATTCTAACTGCTGCCCGATACCTCAGGAGTTTGGCATCGTCAGTTGTGAGAATCAGAGCTTCGCCATCCGAAGTGACGCAGTCGTTTTGTCTGGAGCTAAGCTTGATGAGCTCCAGATAAATTACGCTACTTGCCGTGATCAGCCCGGTGTACTTTGAGAGAACCCTGTTAAGTCGCTGGTTGGCGGCATCGAACATTCTCTCATGTCGTGGATTTGATGACTGCATCATGAAGACTCCTCCAGAAATGTGAATGATCCTGCTAAAAATTGCAGTGGAGTGATTATAGCAAAAAATGAGGCTAGAAAATAGCTATGGGCTTTAGTTTGTAATTTATTTGTACGATATATTGATATATCGCACAGTAGAGGATTTCTAATGAGTGTGGATTTTACTGATTGTGTACGCCTGGAGGGATTCGAACCCCCGACCTCATCGTTAGAACCGACTTGCTCTATCCAGCTGAGCTACAGGCGCATATTTATATTATTGTATTAACCAATCTAGAGTTACTTTTGTGCTGAGCCCTGCCTGCCGGCAGGCAGGTACAGGCGCATGTGTATAGTATAGCAATTTATGCCTATCGCGGTAAAGCTCACTTCGATTTTCTCCAAAAATAGGCTGAGAGAATGATCGTGGTTAGAAGAAAGATCGCAGAGGGATTGGTAAGTGCAAAGAGTATTCTGTTTAGAAGAATCTTGAGCATTAGGCTAGGTGTCTTTGTTTCTGGGTGTGTATATGCAGCTACAAGACTTGTGCTTGAAGTATCCAGTATAACTTGATCATCAATAAATCCATGCGATAGTGAATACTCGATCACGTACGATTTATTTTTAGAATCAGAAATAGGTGTTATGCCAAAAGGAAAATTGGCTGCGCCCTCTACCTCATATGCGATCGCAGAGGAGCTAGCGATGACACTCCCCTTTTCATCAAATAATTTGAAGATAAGTGATGCAGGTGGATTCATAAATCTTTTTGTATTTCCAGCATTCTTTCTATATGTCATATGTGCTGTGATAAGACTAAGATGATCCTCGTGAGAATAAAGTGGAATCCGAACTGGGCCATCAAGAAGCGAAGCATTTTTATGAACGTCAGTTGGAAATGACTGTCTCGAGAGTGAGAACGAGAGTGGATATGCACCTGTATAAATGGTGATTGAGAGGAGTAGGAGAAATGCTACAAAGCTGTATGTGATTTTATTAGAAGAAGATGAATTGGAAAGTATAGCCTTTTTAGATTTGATGCTATTTTTTTTTCCGTCAAAGTAACGTTTTTCTACTATGTGAAAAAGTATAAATGAGACAATAAATGTCGCACCTAGAGATAAAAAGAGATGAATACTCGATGGGATTACCTGGCCATCTCTATAGATAGTAAAGTGAAGAAAGACCTGGTCGATCCAGCCAACAACTTCAGTATGAATGAGATACATCGAGTAGCTGATAACTCCTAGGAAGATAAAGAATTTATTTTTAAGGATTTTATAGACTATCGTGTTGGGGATAATTGCTACAGCGATAACTGCTGCAAAAATCCAGCTTGAAAGAAGATAATAGAGATTCATGAACTGCGTGCTTTGGCCATTTCTCACTGCTCCATCGCCCCATTGGATGAAGATGAAAGAAAGAATGATAAGAATGCTGATGAATTTTTTACTTCCAACCCCTTCTATTTTTTGCCAGATCGTTCCCCGACTTTGATAGATCGATCCGATGGTTACTCCAGCGACAAATCCAGATGCGCGAGCAATACTCATGCTCTGAAGTGCGCCAATTGAGATAGTCGCAAGCTCTAGGTCAAAAAGAATTTTTGTGATGACTCCGATCATAATAATCGATCCGAGTATTCCAATCTTTCGCCCAATTTTTATCAAGGGAATAACGATCACAGGATAAAGGAGGTAAAAAAGCACTTCGGGTGCAAGGCTCCAAAAAACTAGACTGAGTCTTTTCAGTCCGAGAACGAGAGGTGTTGTGAGTGTTATGTTAGACAAGGTAATTAGCATGTTTTGTACAAGTGGAGGGACGCTAATAGTTTGGAACAGTATTATCTTAGGGAGAATAGTCAGACTAAGTCCCACCATGATAATTTGTAGTGCGAGAAAGCTGTAGAAAACATATCTTCCAAGTCGACCAGTTGAATCGATTTTTCGCAAAAGCTTCCATCCACCAAAGAATACTAAGGCGATGATCGAAAGTAGAACCGGCTGGACTGTAATAGGAACAATGTTTTCAAGCGAAGTGAGCCAAAGATATGTCACGATCACACCAAAGACTGGAAAGATACGAGTGTATCTTTTTTGGATAAAGGCTAATTTGTTCGGGATGATCGGGTAAAGAAGAGCCATGAGGAATCCGCAAAGGACAAAAAGGATTTGGACTGAGTTGGGGCCGACGGCTAAGGAACGGTAGCTTTCTATAAGAATTGGAGCAGATGAGATGAGTTGAGGTTGGAAATTGATATGCGCTAGGACGACTCCAAGTGCAGCAAGACCACGTAGTCCATCAAGTGCTGGTAGTCGATCTTTCATATCTCCTGCATATTATAGTAGCATCCCTCATCTATTTGTAGTAAAATTACGCAGCTAGGTAAAACGGGTTTGTCCGTCATAGCCTTGGCGACTACGGGGAATAGCTCAGTTGGCTAGAGCGCTCGGTTTGGGACCGAGAGGTCGGAGGTTCAAGTCCTCTTTCCCCGACTCATTCGACCCGGGTTCTTTGAACATCTTTTTTCTTCGTATATTTGACAAGGCTAGGCTCTATTCAATATAGTTAAGGAAGTATGGTTAGTAGATTTTATAAGTTCCTCCTCCACAACCAGGTTATCTTGGCCCTTTTCCTGGTCATCATGGGATGGTTTATATTTCAAATTCGAGGCATCATCGTCTCTATTTTCCTTTCATACGTCATCATGGCTGCATTATTCCCAGCTGTGAAGTATCTTCGAAGCAAGCGCGTTCCGCATGTACTCGCTGTACTTATACCCTATATCGCAGTGTTTCTTCTTGTCTTTATGCTGATCATTCCACTTATCCCTTTCGTGATGGATCAGATCAGCTCACTCTTAAAGAACTTCCCTACCTATCTTGAGGATTCAGGTAGAACCTTTGGCTTTGATATTAATCCACACCAGATCCAGGACTACATCTCCAAAGAGGTTGGCTCAATTGGCAAGAATGCGATTGGTGTGACTGGAAAGGTTTTTGGTGGAGTACTTTCTACTCTCACAGTTCTCGTAGTAGGCTTTTATTTCCTGATGTATAGTGAAGCTTTTAAACATCGAGTCGCATCTTTCTTCGATCGTGAACACAGGGACCATGTTAAGCAGACGATGCAGCTGATCGATGATAAGCTAGGTGCATGGCTTCGCGGACAGGTCGTGCTTTGTTTTGCGATTGGGTTGACGACATATATCGCACTAAGTGCAGTTCAGATGCCATACGCACTCCCACTTGCACTTATCGCAGGGATGTTTGAGATCCTTCCCACTATCGGGCCTATCGTTTCAGCAGTTCCAGCAGTGATCGTTGCTCTCACTATCTCACCTACTATGGCAATTATTGTTATAATCGCCTATCTTCTGATCCAAGCTCTTGAGAACAATCTTCTTGTTCCAAAGATCATGCAGAGAGCAGTCGGACTCAATCCAGTCGTCGTAATATTGGCAATTATGATTGGGGCTAATTTAATGGGGATCGCAGGAGCTCTTTTAGCAATACCGTTCGTATCCTTTGTAATCGTACTCTTTAAGAGCATTACGCTTGATCAAGAAAAGGAATGATTATTTCTCCGCGATAATGAGAGTCCAAGGGGTTGGATATAGCATTTTCTTCACTTTAATTTTCTTTCCAACAAATTTCTTAAATTGCCAGAATGCCCAGTGATTGATGTGCTCTATATCATTGCCAAATCGTGAGACATTTTTGCCTCGTGCGAGATTACCAAGCATAAAGAATGGCTCATTAGGAACTGAAAGGACACAGTACTTCTTGCTAACTCGCACGATCTCTTTAAGTGCTTTTTCTGGATCATCTAAGTGCTCAAGAACTTCACTGCAGATTACAACGTCAAATGAATTATCTTTGTATTTAAGATCGTAGGCACTACCCTTTTTCAAAATTAGCTGTGGATGTTCTTTCTGACCTAATTTAATTGCAAGCTCTAGAAAGTCTATGCCTTCAAGATGCTTACCGACCTTTGCTTTGCGAAGTCGCTCTAGGGTGAATCCCTCTCCGCATCCGACATCAAGAACCGTGATTGGTTTGAGTGTCTTTACCTCTCGTACAAGAGTACTTGTGAATCGGTCCAAAAGCGTTCTTTGGAGAGAGCTCTGGGTCTTATGTTTGCGATAGTTATCTGTTGTTTTCATATATTTCTTCATACTTTTGTCCGAAAAGTATGCAAAACCTGCCTGTCGGCATGGCTCTGCTCACCTCATAAATCTTAACGACTTTTGTTCCAATGGTGACTTTTACTGGAGAATTTAATACAAAATAGCTTGGAGCGGGTGAAGGGAATCGAACCCTCGTGACAACTTTGGAAAAGTTGCGTTCTACCATTGAACTACACCCGCGAAGTAACTTTAGAGATTATAGCATTTTAAGAGCGATTTTGTGAAGATTAAGTTGAATCTGAGGCACTATTTACAGTACAATACACATGCTACATTAAGCCGCGGTGGTGAAAT
>CAZHKZ010000019.1:0-13908 GCA_964533055.1 uncultured Gammaproteobacteria bacterium
CTCGCGAATGTCATCAATACCTCTGTTGGATGCAGCATCGATCTCCATGATGTCCATATTTGAGCCATTTGTAACCGAGATACACTGATCACACTCGTTGCATGGCTCAACGTCTTTGCCAGATTTATCCTTACGTCCTGTGCAGTTGATGACTTTAGCAACAATCCTTGCAGTAGACGTTTTACCAAGACCCTTTGGACCAGTAAACAGAAATGCATGTGGAACAGTTAAAAATGTTGGAGCAGATCCTAGAAGAACTGAAGTAAGTTTTCTTCGAACATCTTCACTATCAAGCTCATTAATTGTTTGGGGACGATATTTTCGATAATAAACCATAATTTAGCACATTGCGTATAGCAGATGGCGTATAGAAGACAATATTAACTTCTTTAATTCCCATTTACCATAAGCTATTCGCTCTTTGCCAACTAGTGGTGTTCCCCTAGGAGGTGTAATAACCCATGTTCAACAAAAAAATTGATCTTATCATCTACCATCATCTCGTCTCTTGCTGATTCCTTAATCATCTCTGGATAAGATATCACTATGTCACCTAATCGTAGCCGATCTGAAGGAAGGTGTGTCTGCTCACCTTCGCTTAATGGAAACGAAAGGATGTTGGTTGTCTTATCGAGATTGCGAAATTTCTTGTTAAGACTGTGCATCTTTCTATCACCCACAAATGCCAGTGATACCTCAGTTGGACTAGTGATATTTTTTCGCGCCAAAACAAGCTCGATCGTTTCTTTAACTTTTTTTCGGTTAACTTTATAGCGGCTTTCAACGAAAATCAAGATCTTAACATCAGACATAGGCTAGAATGAAAATTCTGTGGGATATATTTAGATGATTCTTTTTCTCTCACGACGTGACTCTTCTTGCTTCAATTTCTTTGCAAGAGAAGGTTTAAGATAAAATTGTCTTCGCTTCGCTTCATTTACGATACCAGCATCGATTACTTTACGAGAAAACTTGCGAATTAACGCGTCATCACTATCACCTGGTTGTTTTTTAACGTATACCATATTAAGAACACCACCCTTCTTTAGAAACTCTTGACGATTGTCTGAAAGACAGAGTCTTTAGAGCTTCTTAGTCCCACCGTAGCGAATATTCGACTGCATGGCTGTAAGCCTTGAGGCGAACATGGGCGTAGTGGGATAAATCCCTGTAACAATGCTTTATTTTACACCAAAATTGAGGGCAAGTAAACCTAGGCCTGGTTAGCAGAGCGGGAAATTGGTCCTTGAAGATGGATATGGAGATGGTGCACCTGCTGTGCTCCCCCTCCATTAATAGCTATTCTATATCCTTTTTCCTCAAGACCAAACTTAAAAACCATCTCTTTTACCACTTTCATCAATGAAAGGAGCAAGGAGTCTTCATCAACTGCAACAAATTCTTTAACGTGTAGCTTGGGGATGATCAAAAGATGAATCGGGGCATTTGGATGAATATCTGGAAAAACCATTACATCATCTGTCTCATATGTGAACTCTTTCTCCACCTCACCATTCGCGATTTTACAAAATATACAGTCCATAATAATTTGGCAAATAGCTTATAGCAGATGACAAAACTATCATCTACGCGCCATACGCTAATATATGCTCTTTAGCACATCAATAATCTGCTCAAGTGTTAATGCAGTTGGGATCATTTTGGGATTTTTAGGAGTACCGTTCAATAGCATTTTTTTTGAAACGTGCAGGAACCATGTTGCCTCAGTATCAATTTTTGACAATTTTTCATATGCAGCTGTGAGATCAAGATCATCATCTTTTGAAGATGCTGGCCTTACTTTAATACGGACATATCCCTTTCTGGGATCTTTGCGAACTGCTAGAAGATATCCCATTTTTTGAGACAACTTCACTACATTGTCATTCACTGTTTCAAAGGCAATTGCCTTACCCATTTTAATGGTAAATTCCTTGCCATTTTTTTCTATTTCTTCCATCGCCCAAAGCCTACTTTCAAAAGTGTGTACCATCGCATTGAGACACTCCATCCCAAAACTAACATAATTTCGATCATCCTCAGGCTTATAGAGCTTCATGCCATCCAAAAGCCCAATCAGTGAAAACTCATGATAATCAGCAGCTGGATCTGCCCAGAAAACCTCTCTAAAGTGATCCCCTGAGAGAATATATTCGACAACTTTTGTAACTGCTGCCTCATGCGCTGGAGTCAACGTATTTCCAGATCTCCTCAACACTTCCCTGACATAATCCCAGGACCTTGTTGCCGCACAAACAGACTTATCTGAAGTCTGATGATGATCGAGTGGTCCAAGCCCTGTATCAACATGAATAATCTCATCCTCATCTATAACCTCAATTGGATCTGATTCATCTTTTCCATGCCCCTTTGCACCTTTTAAAAGTGTGCCTGCGGGAACAAATGCAACGGTAGCATCTCCCCACCCTGAAAGATATTTCTTAAGTAGCCAAATCGAGCCTATCGCATCCCAGTCGGGAGATGAGTGTGCAACAATAATTTTCATCTTTGAAGTATACCATATGCGCTTGCTTGACAAAGCACACTCAATCCGAGATTATAATACTAGTACTATTAGCCAAATGCTAGTAGCTATCTACCAGACGTATGGACCCAAAATCAACTACTCTTGATCCCAAATTAAAAGAAGTCTATGACAGAGTCATGGGGACATCGACTGGCTCAACTCCCGCTCAAGGAGCACCAGCACCTGTTCTGCAACCAGCCCCAAAACCAATGACTCCTCCTATGCCTGCTACTGCTCAACATACACAAACTCCAATGGCGACTCCAGTTCAAGAACATCCTTCTGCATTCCCTCCGCCCAAGTCATCTCTTGATGCATCTAGTGCACCGAAATCAGCTGTTGATTATGCGGCCCTTGCTGCAAAGTATGCGACACCCGCTCCTGCAATTCCAGAAGCTGCGGTCGCCACCCCTCCTGCAGCAAATGGCGGGCTACCACCACTTCCAACACGCTCAGACTCTGCTCAACAAGCTACTAATGCAGCTGTTCATGCACCAAGCACAAAGCCAGATCCAGCAGTCGCCACATTTAGTGCAACTGTTCAAGTTCCTACGAATTCAAGTGTGCCAGCAGTAAAGAATAGCTCATCACTTCTTAAGATCGCTTTGATCGCTGGGGTTCCAATCTTTCTTATTGCCTATACAGCTGTCTGGATGGTGGTATTTAAAGTGGATATTATGAAGCTTCTCCCGGGGGCCTAGGAAAGTCTTTTCATCACTTCTTCAAACGTAATCAATTCTGAGTCTGTCTCATTTCTCTTTTTCCACTCAATCATTCCAGCTTCAATTGTCTTGGCAGAAACAACAAGTCTAACTGGTATCCCTATGAGATCAGCATCTGCGAACTTTTGCCCTGCTCCCACATCAGATCTATCATCATAAAGCACATCAATTCCTGCATCTTTTAGCTTTTCATAAACCTGGACAGCATCTTCATGAAGACCAATGAGGTGCACTGCAAATGGGGCTACTGACACTGGCCAAACGATGCCCTTATCATCATGATGCGTTTCAACGAGGATGCCCATGTTGCGCGAGACTCCGATTCCAAAACATCCCATGATTGGATATTGCTTCGTGCCGTCTTGTGCAGTAAATCCAAGATCAAAACTTTTTCCATATTTTTGCCCAAGATCAAAGACATTGCCTGCTTCAGATGCTCTAGCTTTTGCTAGCTTTGCATTATGACATGAAGGACACTCATCATTCTCTCCAACCTTTGCAATCTCAACGTTGACGCAAAAATCACATGACGAGCAATAGAGAATATCATCTTCACCTGCATCTGTTAGCACCATAAATTCATATGATATTTTTTCAGTGAAATTACCCCCGGATGCTTCAGTCACCTTTGCAACAAGACCCATTCGCTCAAATGCTTTGAGGTATGCTTTCTTCACAATTGCATAAAAACTATCAAAGTCTTCCTGCGTCTCGTGGAAACTGTACATATCCTTCATCAGAAATTCTCGACCTCTTAGAATCCCTGACTTTGCTCGCAACTCATCTCGATACTTCCAATGAATCTGATAAACAGCCTTTGGAAGATCTTTATATGAATTGATATACTGCATCACTAGAGGTGTCACAACCTCCTCAGCACTTTGACCTAAAGCATACTCTCTCTCAGTTCGACTCTTAATCTTAAAAAGTACATCGATACTATTCCAACCACCCGTCTTCTCCCAAATTTCTTTTGGATGGAGTGTACCCATAAGCACTTCTTGTCCACCAATCGCATCCATCTCCTCACGAACTATCTGCTCAATCTTACGCAGCACGCGAAGGCCAAGGGGAAGATAGCTGTAGACACCTGCCATTAATTGATCAACATATCCAGCCTGCGTTAAAAGCTGATGATTAACAGTATCTGCTTCTTTTGGCGCATTTCGAAGAGTTTTTGAAAAAAGTTGTGAATATCGCATATGCGTATTATACAGCAGGATCAAGACTTGTACAGAATTAAATTATTTGGACTTTACTTTGTGGCCGCCGAATTCATGACGAAGCGCTGCGACCATCCGAGCGGCAAATGAAGAACTAACTTTGCTGTCTGTCTTTGATCTTCTTCTAAAATCTAATGACTGCTCAATATTCTCAGCAAAGACTCCCTCTTCATTTGCCTGCGTGACTGTCCACTCTGCCTCTCCCGTTGCATCGATGACTCCATCAATTTTTGAGAGGTGAACATCTTTTGCGAGTGCATCTTTTGCACACTCCATCAAGAAACTGGTTATGATAGTGTTCTTCTGCCAAAGTTCGCTCACTTTTTTAAGATCGATTGTATATGGTGCTTTTTCAAGTACCCCAAACCCTTCACCGATCGCCTGCATCATGCCATACTCAATCCCATTATGAACCATCTTCACAAAATGCCCAGCTCCCCCTTCGCCAAAATATTCATGAGAGCCACCTGGCTTAATTAACGTCTCAAGCAATGGTAGTATCTCTTCATATGCAGATCTATCTCCGCCTATCATCAATGGATAACCGGCTTCTCCGGCTTTTATACCTCCGCTTACACCAATTCCCAGAAATCGAATTCCTTTTGATGAGAGTGCTTCATAGCGACGTTGTGTATCTTTGTAAAAAGAATTTGCACCGTCAATGACAATATCACCTTTTTTTGTATACTTAACAACTTCAGTCAATGCATCGTCAGTTGGATCACCTGCTGGCAACATTACCCAAATAATTTTTGGCTTTGGCAAATCGTTGATCAACTCTTCAATACTCTGGGAAATCGTGAGTTCATTTTTGAATTCTGAATTCTGAATTCTGAACTGCTCTCCTACTTCAGTTGTTCTATTCCACGCCACAACTTCATGTCCGTCAGCCAGAAGCTTCTCGACAATCCTTGTCCCCATCTTTCCTAATCCTATAAATCCAATTTTCATAACCAGTGTCTCCCATCGTTCTCTATCAGATCATCTGCTGCTTTTGGTCCGATTGAATTATCTTCATATGAATATAAAGGTGCATTAGACGGACTCCATTCATGCAAGATATTAGTAATAAATTCCCAAGAGCTCTGAAGTTCATCTGACCTATTAAAAAGCATTTGATCACCATGCAAGATATCCTCTAGAACTTTTTCATATGCATCAAGCCCTTTTTTGCCAAACCCGTGTTCATAATCAAAACTCATTTCAACAGGTGCGAGCGATAATTTACTTCCAGGAGTCTTAGCGATAAATCGCATCTTTATACCTTCGTCTGGCTGAATGCGAATCGTGATGACATTGCCAATCTCGGGACATCCATACTCTTTGAAGAGCACGTGACATGTCTGAATAAAAACGATAGATATCTCGACAACATCTCTATTCATTTTCTTACCAGCTCTTAGATAGATTGGCACACCCTTCATTCTTGGTGTATCCATCTCGAATTTTAATGCAACAAATGTCTCCGTATCTGAATCACTCTTCACATCTTTCTCTTTTCGGTATGTATCGTACTGTGCTCTCACGACACTAGCGCCTATTGATTCTGATGAGATTGGCACGATTGCAGAAATAGCTTTCGCACGAGCATCTCTAACATCTTCTTTAGTAAAAGACTTGGGCTGCTCCATCGTAACTGCTGCTACCAACTGAAGAAGATGATTCTGGGCCACATCTCGAAGATTACCAACACCATCAAAAAATTTTCCGCGAGTTCCAATCCCATTCTTCTCACTCATCGTAACCTGAATATGATCAATAAATTTATTATTCCAAACCGGCTCAAAAATCCCATTGGCAAATCTAAAGGCTAACATGTTCTGCACATTTTCTTTACCCAGATAATGATCAACTCGAAAGATCTGCTGCTCTTCAAAGATATCTGAAAGTCTCCCGTCTAAATGCTTTGCGGTAGCAAGATCATTTCCAAAAGGCTTTTCAATTGCAATTCTCGATGAAGTACGATTAGACAGCTTTGTCTCCTCTAATTTTGAGAGTATCTCTTCATAATGAACTGGGGGTGTTGCAAGATAGAAAATCTTCGGGGTCTCAATGCCATCTTTCTTCTCAATCAAAGACAACTTTTCTATCAACTCCTGATATCCCTGAAGTTCAGAAAAATTGCCTTGTTGATAAAAAAGATGCTTAACAAAATCACTCCAATGATCTTCTACCATGAGCTTGGGGAATAGCGCATGAAACTCTTCATTTTTAAGATCTCGCCTTGCAAAACCATAGATGTAAAAATCTTTAGGCAGCATCCCCTTCTTAAATAGGTTAAAAAGCGATGGTAAAAGCTTGGCGCGAGTCAAATCGCCTGTAGCTCCAAAAATAACAATGATAAAAGGGTTTTTCATGTATTTAGCAATGCTCATGGTTCATGGCTCATGGCAAAAACCTAACTATACGCTATATCCCATCTTATACTTTCTGATCGGTGATGAGAAGCGTTCTTCGTGCAACTTCTGGTCTTCTAAAAAATCTGGATGGAACATCTTCCTCGGATCCATCTTCAAACATTTTCTTAAGCGCATCCCCTTTATCCTCTCCAAAAACTAACACGATATAAATATTAATCAGTGCGAGACCAGTAAATGTCATCGTAACTCGCTCTTTAAATGGCCCTGAAAGATCACTGAATGAGGAGACAAGTCGAAGCTTTTCATCATCTTGAAAAAGTGGGTTCTCAAATAGATCTCCTGATACTAGTGCTGGATCCTGTCTATTACCAGCAATACCAGCTGTATGCCCATCTACTCCAACTCCCAGAATACCCACACTCCGTGGAAACCCTGCAAAGAGGTAACTAACTGTCATATCATAGTTCTTTGCTGTATCAGCTAGATCCTGTTGTGGATCTTGGAGTATGGGATAAAAAGGAACTTCTAGAGAATTTGTGTACGCAAGAAGACCCGAACCCTCGATCATCTTTTCATTGCTGGTATTGTGCCAGCGCTGCCCATATCTTTCATCGATAAGTGCAAGTGCACCAGCGGACAACCTCCTATCTTTGGCTAAGTTCTCATAGAGATCTTCTGGCGTCCTACCACCCGAAAGATATAAGACTGTTTTTCGATCTACGACACCGTACAGAACATCGCGGGCAAGTCGAAATCCTTCATATTTAGTTAGGGATCGAGACACTGTAATGCCATCAACAAGGTGAAATGGGTAGTTTTGAGAGGTCAGGATTCCGTGGAGTTCGTCCATCATAGTTCAAATATGTATACCATATTTGGGCAAGACACACTAGAGATCAAAGCTCTCAGACTTTGGGGTAACACATTTAGCTGGCGTCACTCCAAGCGGGGTACAAAGCTTAAAGTCTTTTCCATTTTCAAGCATCGTGTATTGATAAGGAAGACCTGTGGACTCCTCTTTTGGAATAGATGGAAGGATATTTGCAGTGATGAGGTCATTTAGCTCAATTGGAAAACTTCCCTTTGCTCCGTAGTACTGAACAATACCATACATAATGGTCGTAGACGGCTTTATATGACCTGTCTTGTTGGGTAATATGCCACTTTGCATTGCATACTGTGATCCAATCTCCATGAGTTTTGGAGCTATTGAGATAAGTCCAATGATCGCTGCTACTAAAACGATATATCCAAGCACTGGTGATGCAAAATAAACAATTTTATTTTTACTTGGCACTGGGAGTGTGACTTTTCCAGCAGTATCTCGCACATTCTCATAGAGTCTATACATATACATCATGTAGAAAGGTGCAAGAATGATTTTTGCAAACTGAAATATTCCATAGAGACCTTCGCCCTGAGAATTCTTTGCAAATGATGAGAGAATAATCATGATGATCCACTCCGGCAAATAAATCACGATCATTCGACCGAGAATTCCCCAGAATCTTCCCCTGACATATTCACGACTTGTGTGAAGCGCTGACAGACCTGATCTACCTTCAACAATTACAATATATGTAACAAATGAGAACCAAATTGCAAAAATAAATGCTGGGACAAAGAGGAGAAAGTATCCGCCAAAAATTAGGAGGCCCTGAATAAGTCCGGTGAGAAAAAGTGGGACGACGTACTTTTTTGCTTCATTAAGCGCTTTTTTAGCACTTGTATCTTTCCAATCACGAAGTGCGATAAGGTATGCTCCCTGAACAAGATTTGAGAATGCGATGATAAGCACAATTGCTAATACTCCGAGAAGTCCTAGCGTTCCGATTGTTGGTCCTTCAAATTTTGCGCCTGTGAGAAAAAATCCTGCAACTCCAAGAATAGCAAAGACAATAATGCCAAGTATTGCTATACCAAACGAGATTAATGAGATCCCAGCCATCGTCCAAAAACGAAGTTTGAATATCTCATATGCACTTTTAGCAAGCTCAATAGGACCTAATAAACCATGTGCTTTCTTCTCAGCCATATGGAGAGTATATCACACCACTTTTGAAGATATTAGAGGATAAATTGGAAGACGTCTTTGAAAGTTACCAGAACGATAAGGAGAAGAAGAACAGCCATGCCAATTGAATGCACCACTGTCTCAAACTTTGCATTCACTTTCCTTCGAGTGATAGCCTCTATCACAATAAAGAATAATCGTCCCCCATCGAGGGCTGGTATAGGCAAAACATTGAAGAATGCAAGTGAGATCGAAAGCAATCCTGCTAAGTTAAGTAGCTGAAGAGATCGCTCTTTTATGTCTGGAATCTGAACGATGGTGCCCACTACTGAGTATATACCTACAGGGCCTGCAACACCCTCAGAAAGTGGCGCCGCATCTTTCTTTTCTATAGCCACTCTCGCAAGTTTTGCAAAAATATCTAAGTTATACACCATTAAATTGGCTGGATGAATAAATCCTGAAAATATCTTTTGAACTGGTGTGTCATATGCTAGAACCGCAGTATCTGCAGCAAAAAGTGACACTCCAAGAGCCCCTTGCCCTTTTGGCGGATCTTTTCTCGGTGTAACTTTACGAGTTATGATTTTTTTCGTCTGACTATCAACCATTCTAAGTGTGACCTCGGTCCCTGCATCTTTCTTAATAACTGATGTAAATTCAGAGACAGTCTTTATCTCTTTTCCGTTAACTGTCTTCAAAAGTGCAAATGCAGGAATACCTGCCTTCTCAGCTGGAGAGTTCTTAGCCACACCATTGATAAAAACATCGCTTTTTGTCGTCTGAGTTACACCAAAAAAAGTATGTGATCCAATAAGTGGCAACTCTGCTTTAAATCCTGAGACAAAAAGATAGAGATAAAAAATAATGACTGCCAAAAGAACGTTCATAATGACACCAGCCAATACCACGGCAGCTCTTTGGCCTACAGATCGTGCAAAAAAAGCCCTCTTCAAGTCCATATTTGGCAGCTTATTTTTACTTGTATGTGTTCTACCTTTTGCTGTTTGCTGCTTAGTGTTAGCTGGCAAACTCACCTTGCCTCCCCCTGCATCATCTTCACCAAATAACTTTACAAATCCCCCAATTGGCAGAAGATTAATGGAATACAATGTTTCACCTCTTCTGATCCCCCAAACTCTAGGCGGAAAACCAAATCCAAACTCTTCTACTTTTATATTAAGTTTTTTGGCAACGAGAAAATGACCGAGCTCATGAATAAGGACAAGAATACTGAGGACGAGAAAGAAGACAAGAAGTGTTACTAACATGAAAATAGATTATAGCATAGGTGTGCTATAATCTATGCATGGACGCAACAACTGAGCTAACAACCCAAATTCAAAAAATCCTCGATCTCATTAAGACAGATATAGCGACCATTCGAACTGGTCGTGCCTCACCTACTCTTGTTGAGAATATTCAGATCGTGACCTATGGAGGCTCTACCAAGCTCCGTGTTCTCGAACTTGCAACGATCATGACATCTGATTCCCAAACTCTCGTCATCACTCCTTTTGATCCATCCACAAGAGATGACATAAGACGCGGCATTATGGAAGCAGGATCAGGCCTCAACCCAGTTGATGATGGCACTGTTCTTCGTATCAATATCCCACCACTCTCTACTGAGCGACGTGAAGAACTTATCAAAATGATGCAGCACAAGTTAGAGAATGGAAAAGTCATGATAAGACAAGCACGACATGACGCCATGAATAGCCTTAAAAAAGATTCTGATGGCATGTCAGATGACGACAAAGAAAGAATGGAAAAAGATGTACAAAAAATCGTAGATGATTCAATCACAATGATTGAAAATCTTGGTAAGCAAAAGTCTGAAGAACTCCTCGCTATTTAAGGATTGACTGGTACACAACAGCACTGCTCCCAAACTGAGACCCAGATAAATTTTCCAGATCTTCACCCACTCGACCATCATGAAGCTGTGAGCTTTCTCTATATGCAGCAAGTAGCTCTGTTGCGATGGTGACATTCTTGCCTTCAACCTCCTGCGCCTGTGCATATTCCTGAAATGTCTGGCCAGGCCGCAATTCTCTCCAGCGATAATTTACACCACTAGGATTGATAGCATCCATCCCAGCATGAGTAAGTGGGTATCCCGATTCATGTGCAACTCGAAGCAGATCCTGTTGCGAAGATTCTGAAGGGAGATTGCTATTTTTTGCTGCGGAATAAAAAATGCGTATGCCTTCACCGTCTTTATCTAGCTGCGCCATAATACCTCTAGATGTCCAGAGTGGACCATCTACTGAGATGGTTGCTTTAAGTGGCACTTCTTTAGGTTCAATTCTCCAAACCGCATAAGGTCTACTTTCTCCATTTCCTCTTGTTAGTCCAACTTCAACATATGGATTACTATGGTCAAGGATTTTTGACATAGTCCTCATTGTTGGAAGAACTCGCTTTTTTTCAAATACTCCCTTAGCATTTTCAATTAGCTCACGCAACTGATCAGCAACCTCTACAGAGTTTGCTTGAGAGAAAATTATATCTTGACCGTCTGATCCAGTCTTAACTTCACCAAACTTACCCAACTCGCTCATATGAAAAAAAGTATAGCACAGAACTTTTATGTGAAAAAAGACTACACAGAGGAAAGATGTGCTTTAAGTGCAGCGACCAACTCTGGGAATTCTTTGATCCCTTTATCCCAGCCAAAATGTCCTTTATCACTGAACTCGTGGTATTCAGTCTGCAACTGGTCATGAATATGTCGCGCTTCAGATATGGGAATATATGGATCATCCGTTGAGGCGAACTGAATTATAAATTTTTGATTTTGCCTGATCTTCTCCCAGCTCCAAGGCATATCAAAGTATCCACTTACCTTTTCATTTTCTTCTCCAAGATCGGTATATGATGCACTGACGAGTACAGTGCCAAAAATTTTATGCTGTTCTGCAAACCGCATCGCAGCAACAGCACCAGATGAATGCCCGATAAGTATCGTATTCTCATCAGCTCCAAGCTCTTTGATGTATGGCAGCCAATACTCACCTCGTGCAAGTTGGTTGTCTGGAAATGTCTTCCTAATAACTTGTAACCCTTGTGTTTCTAAATCTCTGGCAACTGAGGGCATCCAATTATCGTTCCCCGTTGATCCCCCATTCCCGTGGATAAAAATAGCTTTGATCTTATTCATGTATCAGATCCTTAATAACTCCCGTCTCATTTACTAGTTCATCAAGCACATTAATAGCATGTATCTCTGCTTTCTTCTGACCAACTTTATTAAAAAAATGAACCATACCCAATGCCTCTTTGAAGATGTATAGTCTCATCCGATCACTAAAATCACTCGGAAGGTCAATATATTCTGAATATCCCTCCAGAAAGTCGGCCTTATTTTGTGGTGATCTATAAAGTTCAAGAATGTAAAACTTTCCTAAATCATAAAATGGTCTTCCACCTATGCCCATTGCGTAGTCTATGAGCACTGCTTCATTTGTTTGATCGGAAATAATGAAATTATCTAGATATATATCTCTATGAATAAGTCGTGGCTTAGTTGATGATTCACTTTGTAGTATTGGCTCGAGCTGATCCCTCAGCCCTACTAGCTTCTTATAAAAATCGTCTCCAACTATTGTTTTAGTACCCAAAAGCCTCTCATCTATTTTATCTCTTAGATAATCGCACCAGATAATCTTTGCTGGATGCAATAAATCTCCAAACGATTCGACTGGGATACTATGCAACCTTCCAGTTGTAGCACCTACCTTCTTAAAAATCTCCTTATTATCTTGTGAATTTGATGACGATTCGGAGGCATTCTTCCCATCTATATACTCCAGAAGAAGGAAGTTATGCGGAAGATGATCTGGAAACAAGAGCTTAGGCGAAGGTAAATCTTTCCCTGATACCAATCTGAGAATATTCCACTCTCCTTCAAGAGAGTATGTATCATAAACAATACCTTTTGCAATAAAACGAATCTCTTTATCTTCTATTAAAAAAGTATTAAAAACTCTACCGTCTGAAGATGCAAATTGCTTGAGAACTTTTATGTCCTGACTAATGTAATCTGGATATTCTTGAATTAATAACTTTTTAGCATCATCAAAAACCATATTATGCATATGGGTCGATTGTAGCAAAAAGGGTGGGGAGAAATTAGATAGCGAAGCGCTTGAAGTCACGAAGAGTGATATTTTCACCCAACTTACCAATGACACTCTTAATGAGAGCATCAATAGTTTGTGAACTATCTCTAATATATTCTTGCTTAAGAAGCTCTTCAACACTTTCTGGATCCATAGCCGAAACCTGCATGCCAATCTCTTTTGCTAAATTCTTGAATTCTTCTGTTCTTGCAACGAAATCAGTCTCGCACTGGAGAACAATGAGAGCTCCGACCTTACCACCATTGTGGATATAGGCTTCAACGAGTCCCTGACTGGTCTCTCGATCTGATTTCTTCTCTGCTTTCTCAAGACCACGCTTTTTAAGCCAAGCCATTGCCTTATCATAGTCATTTTCAGTCTGCTCTAGAGCAGATCGACAATCAGAAATAGATGCTGAAGTCTCAGCTCGGAGTTTTTTAAGTAAATCGATGTTTGCGGATGCCATATTATTTAGTAGCTTTTTCTGCCTTCTTGACTGGTGTTTTCTTAGCCTCGGGCTTTGCTGCAGCTTTTTCTGCGTCTTTTTTTGTCTTTTCCTCAGCTGATTTTTTATCAGCTACTGCTTTTTTATCTGCAACTTCTTTTTCTGCCTCAGCTTTCTTAGCCTCTTTTTCAGCTGCAACAGCTTCTTTTTCTGCAATATCCTTCATATTCTTTCTACCCTCTACCCACGCCTCAACGATGTGATTTACGATAAGTGTGAGTGATCCTGCTGCGTCATCATTTGCAGGAATTGGGAAATCAATGATCGTGGGATCTGCATTTGTATCGGTGATACCAACTGTTGTTACTTTGGTAGAGATCGCTTCTTTAACTGCGAGATCTTCCATGTGAGTATCAATTACAAAGACTGCATCTGGAACTTTAGGCATATCCTTAACGCCCCAATAGAAACTTTCAAGCTTCTGTCTCTT
>CAZHKZ010000020.1:0-13715 GCA_964533055.1 uncultured Gammaproteobacteria bacterium
GTCAGATCTACTCATGGGCGCTCGCACATTCAATAGAGAAAGGAAACACCATGCTCTCGAAGATCTCCACTATTCTTATTTACGTCGGGATCTCAGCAAGTTTTTTTGCATGGGGAAACATTTGGGGAACAGCCATCTTGGCTACCTATGCATTAGGTAACCTCTTACCTGGTGAGTCATGGGAAGTCAGTGGCAACATGCGCTTGAAGTTCCTAATTATCCTAGAATTCTGCCTAATGATCCTGGTCGCAATCATTGGCGCTTTTGCAATCGGATTCGCGGCACCTGGGGAGATATATGGAATTCCCCTCGGGGTTCTTTTCTGCATCGCAGTACTGGCAATACACGTTTTCTATATTGTTCATCCAGAATAATCTTTACCCGCAACAAAGCCTCGTCCCGCGTAGCGGGACGAGGCAACTTTACTCTTATAGATTTTTACAACCTCTTCTTCTATACTCGACTTGTCATCACGAATGAAAAAATTAATCCCAATAATATCGATCATAACTCTCCTCTTTCTCTTCGCAATTGCCATCGATCTCACACCTTTCTTGCGTGGACCTGCGCCATACTCGCCAGATTGGCGATGGCCATACATGATCCCAATACTGTCCTGGAAATTGATCGTTCCATTTTTATCAGGCGGACTGATCCTCATAACAGGGGTGTTAATTCTTAAAAAAGAAGTTAAAAATATCTGGTGGATTCTTACTCTTCTCATTCTGGAAGGAATACTACTCCAATTCAGTCTTCTCTTTGCTAGCAATGCAGGTATCTCCGTCCTTATCCATAGAATGATCAATCCGATGCTCAGTGGATATTTCACCACAGCTACCTACATCACAACAGTTCCAGAATTTTTAAAGACGTTTAACGATTCCTTTAATTACTATCCACTTTTCGCGAGATTTCACCCACCGCTTGATGTGATTTTTTATTACTACGTCAATCAAATCTCACTCATTTTCACCCCTTTCATGCCATTTATTAATAAGATTGATCCAATACATGGAGATGTGAGCCATATCTGGAATAGTCTTTTTGCTTATGAAAAAGTTGGAGCAATTCTTGGCTCTCTTGTCACGCAACTTCTCAGTTTTGTGACAGTCATTCCCCTATACTTTGCTACCAAGAATCTCTCTAATCAAAAGTCAGGCATCATTGCGTGTCTTTTCTACATCCTCACGCCATCTATTCTGCTTTTTGCACCTTTAGCTGATGTGATGTATCCACTTTTTATCGCTAGCGCATTTTATTTTTTAACGCAGTTCTTAAAAACCAAAAAATCATATTGGCTCTATCTCTCAGGACTTATTCTGTCAATTGGTAGTCTTTTTACCCTGACTATACTTCCAGCTCTGCTTGTCTTTGGTATCTATTATCTTTTCCAAATCGATAACCTATATTCCAAAATTAAATTAATTTTGGGAGATGGCGTGATCATCCTTGCGGGATTTTTGACTCCTTTGATCATTCTTCAATTATTTTTTCACCTGGATATTTTGACGATGCTACAAAGAGTAAAGCTGTATCATGATCTCACCCAAATTGGCAGAAATTATTTCGTTTGGTTCTTCTATAGCCCATATGATTTCTTTATCTTCCTGGGTTTTCCTACCACCATTCTCTTCCTAGCATCGTTCTCAAAAAGAATCCTAAGCAGAGAAAATGCACTGGCTATCTCATTTTCCACTCTTATTCTCATTCTTCTTTTATTAGGATCTGTCAAAGGAGAGACGGGGCGAGTATGGATACCATATGTCATTTTTCCGATTGTGATCGCAGCCGTTTCATGTAAGAAAATTGACTCGATTCAAGTGACCACTATATTGTCTCTTCTCTTACTCCAGTCAATTATTTTTGGGCTTTTTCTTGTAACCCTTTGGTAGAACTTCGTTTGAATTGACAACAAAAACAGCGTATTACTACTTGTATTTTCAAGGCACATGACCAATACTAAATATGGTCTTTATGAAATACATTTTCATCACATTTACTGGACTTGGCCTCCCCATCGCATACAAACTCCATCAACAAGGACATGAGGTCATGGTTGGCATTATCCAAGACATCAAAGATTATGCGATGGAAGATGAAGTCGTAACTCCTGAGCTTGAATTCAATAAAAAAAGACGACTCTCACTGTTCAAGGGAATGCTACCAACGCAAGATGCTCATACAGTTGTTGAGACAATGAAAACGATCAAGAACCCTGAAGAATGGTTTGTATTCTTTGAAGAAAACAATCTCTATCGCTGGGCAGATAAGGTGCGAGACCTTGGCTTCCACGGCAACTTCCCCACTAAAGATGACTTTCTCTATGAGGTAGATCGTGAGCGCGCAAAGCAATTTGTGCGAGATCACTACTCCAAGCTTTATACACCAGAGGTAGAGGAATTTGAAAAAGTCGAGCAAGGAATTAAATTCCTAAAAGACAGTAAAGATATTTGGGTGCTCAAAGGTCAGCATGATACTGCAAAGACATTCGTGCCAAGTGTTGAAGATGCAGAACTCGCGAATAATCAAATTATCGAAATCTTAACCAACTTCCCTCATAAATACGAAAGGCTTGGTTTTATCCTAGAAAAATTCATTCCCTCGATCATCGAATTTACCCCTGAAAAACTTTATTATGATGGTGTGCCTCTAGGCACCAATCTTATGTTTGAGAACAAATCCTTTGGCAGTGGCAATATCTCAGTTCAGACTGGCTGCACGATGGACATGGTCTTTCCAACAGATATCAACGATAGGATCAATAAAATAGCTTTTCCCCCTATCGTTGATGAAATGGCCAAAGCTCACAAAGGACTCTTCATTTGGGATGCATCAATCCTTGTCAGCAAAAAGGATGGCAAGATGTATTTTGGTGAATTTTGCTCCAATCGTCCAGGCTACAACTGCCTCTTTACTGAGATCTCACAGTCTGGCGGACCAAACGCCTACTTTGAAAATATTGTTAAGAAAAAAAATCCCTTCACACTTGGTACCGTCGCAAGTTCTGTAAGGGTATTCAATATGAATCGAGATGAAGAAGATGAATCAATTTCTCCAGATATCCTTGTGAACTATAAAACTGAAGTTGAAAAAGATATCTGGCTCTGGGATGTGCGCAAAAATGAACGGGGCAACCTTGTCTCAGTTGGTACAGACTGGAATCTAGCTATTATTACAGGTGCTGGTAAATCGATTCATGAAGCAGTTAATCGCCTCTATCGCAACGTTGATAGTTTTGCCTTTGTTGGTGCATATTATCGACCGAAAGATGATTATCTTTCTATGGACTACACATCATCAATTCTTAACCGTGTTAACTATGGCCTTGAGCGTGGTCTCTACAGACTACCATTTGACGTTAAAATTGGTGATATTGACGCAACCGTATGAGTACATCTCGTCTCCTTGATCTTAAGAAGCTCAAATTTGAAGTCAGAGATGCCATGCGCTACGACGATGCTGGCGACTACTTTGATAACACCATAGTCGCATATGACTTCAAAAATGATGTCATCACTAATGCGATCTTTCTCCATGAATTTATTGAGTATATGCTCATCAAGGCATCTGGCATCGAGCCAGATCTGATTGATCGCTTTGACACAGATGAGACTTCGAAAAAAGAATTCCCAAAAGAATTTGCACTCTATGGCAAATTCCATGAGATGGCCAATCAGGTTGAGCGTCAATTCATCCAAAACTTGGGCCTTAGCTGGGATGAGCATGATAAGACGATCAATACTACAAAAGTGAAGATCGCAGTTCAGAAACTATCTGACACCGTACACGGAGAAAAACCTCAAAAAGCAGCAATCACACGTGTAAAGCGCATCGTCACCTCGGTCTTCAAAAAGCAAAGATAGTCTTATAGTTTGATATTTCAGACATCTTTAGCTATACTTATCCCATAAACCCACAGCGTTGCTGATGGGTCCTTGCACATTGAAAGGATCTCAAGATGACTACCAAGATTCAACTCTTGCTGGAGAAAGGCTTCGGAGGATTGATGCCTGCTTGGGCAGCGTTCTTCTCTTTTTTTTTCACGTTTGGAATGATGACCCTGATCAGAGTCATCTTCGAACACGAGCTCTACTTTAGCAGGTGGACTGCGTTCTGGCTTGGCGATACGATCGCCATCCCACTTTTCACATACTACGCCTCGTACGGCCTACAAGAGTACCAAAAGTCTGATCGATGGTACGACAGCAAAGAATTTCTGTTGGTCCTAGCATTCTGCGGAGTGACGATTGGACTCGCACTTTTCAATGGCGCTGTCCAAAGCAGAGGCGTCAGCTGGAGATACCTTATCGAGAAACCAAGCGAGCTATACCACACCTTTGTGATTTGGCCGCTGCTTACAACGATGGTGGCCAAGAGCATTCTCCTTTTGATCGCGACTCGCTCGACAGAGCGATCCCAATTCGCATTGAAGGGGGTTGTGTGTGCGATCCTTCTGTACGTAGGCTTTCTGGTCTACGATGCAAAATGGCTTCCAACCAGAAATAATCCTGGGATCTAACTCACACCTGACGGTCTTGCCCCAAAAGCGAGACCGTCATTTTTTCCTCGTTACTATTATTTAGTCTTATAGTTTGATATTTATCCTTCATACTGTTACAATTCCATCATTCAAAGCCATTTTCAATCGCTCTGAAAGAGTCTGCATGCGCAGCTCTCACGCACTTTGAGAAAGGAAACAGGAATGGAGATTCTCAACTGGATTCGTAGTACGCATATCCAGCCAATCTATTCATTTACCGGCCCTTGGGGAGGACTCATTGCTCTCTTTATAGGCTTCGGAACGATGAATATCGCCCGAGTCTATTTCAGAGAAGGAAAGGAACACAACGTAGATCTACGCAAATGGAACTCTTTCGTCTTCGGGGAATGCATGTGCATCCCACTCTACGGCTTTTTTGCCGGGATGGAGCTGGGCGACAGACACATAACCGCCTGGTATACAGAGTCCTGGATATCGCTCTCTTTCCTTCCGATTGGACTTGCAGCAGCCGGGATCAACTACCTTCTCGGAAGAAAATACTTTCTACTGCCAGAGAAGACTTGGCTAGCGAGTACTGAGCGCTGGCACATTTTTGGGTGCTTCCCGCTGCACGCCCTTCTAATCGTACCTAGCTTTCCGGCAATGCTGTACGCAGACTCTGTCTGGGCAAAGCTGGCAGTAATCTCACTCCAGCTCTGGGGACTTAGCATCTTAACCGACAGAAACAAAAGAGATGCTCCCAGAAGATAGTGAGTAAACCACCTGGCGAGTTCGATTCACATCGGACTCGCCAATTTTTTTATAGAGGCAGGAAGATCGAGAAAGTCGCACCCTTACCCACCTCGCTTTCAACTGTGATATGTCCCCCATGCACCTTCACAATCTCACTAACAACATAGAGTCCAACTCCAAGTCCTTGAATAGAGGTATCAACATCTCCCCTCTCAAACCTATTAAAAATCTTGCCTTGCTGATCTTTAGAAATTCCATTTCCATTATCTGATACCACAACAACAGCTTGATCATTTTCCTTTTTAACACTAACATGAATATCTTTTCCCCCACCATATTTAATAGCATTCGTCACCAAATTAGTAATCGCCTGCTCAATACGAATCTTATCCCAATTCCCAATCACTGATCCTGGCGCACCGATACTGATGTCACTTCCTGCTCTTCTGGCAGACTCTTCAAATCGTTCAATCACATCTTTTGTTACTTTAGTAAGATTGGTTTTCTCCAGCTCCAACTCAAGCCTACCTGTCGTGATAAGTGAGATATTCAAAAGATCATTAACAAGCTTACTTAGTCGTTTACTTTGACCAATTGTGCTTTCGATCATCTGCATCGTTTTCTCAATTGAGAACGTTGCTAGCGATTGACTTTTCATACTATGAAGAACTGACTGCAGCTGCAACAGCATTGAGGTGAGTGGCGTCTTTAATTCATGCGATGCGATCGACAAAAATTCATCCCTAGCAGAGACAGCATTTTTTGCCTCCTGATAAAGCATCGCATTATCAACTGCCACAGCCAACCTATTAGAAATTTCTTTTCCAATTAAAAACTCTCGTGGTGTAAATATCTTTCCATTGTCCACTGTACCAAACCCGATTGCTCCGATCGTCTTATTTCGAATCTTAAGAGGGTGTACCATAATTGACTGGAAATTAAGTTTTTTTGTCATCTCTGCATGATGCTTGTCATATGCAATTGATTCTGCATAATCTGCTGGGATCACAGGATAAAATACTGGTTTTCCAGTTCTCATGACTGTAGCAATAGTCCTCTTTGAATCAACAACAGGGGGATACTGTGCACTAATTTGTTTGAATAATGCATCCTTAGCTTTTGAGATCGTAGTAACATTTACCAGCTGCACCGACCTCTCATCTTTCTTAAGATAGATTTCACATACATCCGCAAACTGTGGCACTACAAGATGAGTAAATCCCTGAAGAGTCTCTTTTGGATCAAGGGATGAGATCATCTTTGAATTAACTTGTGCCATTAGCTCGAGCTCTTGTCGTATCATTTGGCGTTCAATAGTCGCCGAGACGACATTTGCGATTGAGCGAATAAATGTAACATCTTCTTTTGTAAATTTTCTTTTCTTCTCTGAATGAATACTGAGCACACCAAATGGCGAAGGTGTTCCAGGAATAACAACACTAATTCCGCTAACAATTTTGTGATCAACTAACAATTTTTCAACCCGAAATCTCTTCTCTCTTTCCAGATCTGCCATGATAACGGGGTGATTTGACGTGAGAGTATAACCCGCCTGAGAATTAAGGTCGCCCATCAGAACTATCCTTCTCACAACACCTCTCCTCCATCCAGTCCCCGACCTAAGCCTCAACGACTTCCCATCTGGGAGTAATTCTAGGATCTTCACGAATTTAACATCAAGTGTCGTAGCAAGTGCGCGTGACACTCTGTCCATAAATGCATTTAGATTATTTTCTTCTAATCCATGCTGACCAATCGCCGCCACAACTGATTGCTGCGCTACTCTTTCCTGCATAATTGTGTGCGCCTTATTTCTTTTATAGACAAGTCCAATCACTAGGACGCATTCAAAAATATACATCATGATTAGAAAGACCGAACGATGTAGATTGGTGACCATTACTGAGTAATATGGGGGTAAAAAGAAATACCATATACAAACTGTTGTTAGTACCGTTGCAAAAATACCTGGACGGACTCCACCGAACCATGCGCTAAAAAGGACCGCAAGAAGAAAAAGTAAAAAAGGAGATGTTGCCTCGCCTGAAAGCCAGCTGATAAGGATTTTGAGAGTGATAATCAAGGCAGTGAGAATAATCGCCAATGAATAACTGAGGATCCGCGGATAAGCTCTCTTAAGAGATACTGCCTTGTCTAATCTTTCTGCCAGAAGATTTGCCATACATAACTCTATAATGTGCGAGCACTATAGTATCGCCACATTATACATGGAGACTCTAGCTTGCGCTACGCTTTATAGGCGAAGAGACCTTTTGAAATTGAATCGCTTTTTTTTGACTTTATTTTCTTTGTTCGTCGTATAAACCCAAGCCCAAAAATGCTAATACCGCATGCCAACATAGCGCCACCAATAACGTCTGTCAGCCAATGCTCACCCAAATAAACCCTGGAGACCAACATGACACCATCAAAAACTAACACTACCATAATGAGCACATACTTCAATATCTTGGAGAATCTTGTACTTCTCCAAATCATGTAAAGCAAAATTATTGAAAGGTAAATCGTCCTCCCACTGTGCCCTGAAGGATATGAAAACTCTGCCCTGACATGGAACTGTGGCATTTCAACTATATCTTGTGTTCGCAGCATAAATTGTGGTGGCGGTGGATGATCGACAAAATATTTTCCAAAAACTTCAATGCAATGAAAGAATGTATAGCCAGCAAAGAGGATGATGCCAGCAAGAATTTTCCGCAAAAACGCTAATATCACGATCAGAACAATAGTGAGTGTCTCAAAATTTCCTATGTCACTAAAGAGTGAGAAAAGAAAATCAAACCTTCTGGAAATCGCATCTTGGAGGCGAACTGTCATATTAAAATCTAGTTGGGTAAAAAGATCTTTATGGACGAGGTATGAGAATAGAACGAATCCCAAAAAAAATCCCCCACCAATGAGGAAAAATGGAATATTTTTGCGCATACATCTATAGTAGCACGACTAAAAAATTAGGAAAGAGAGAGTTCTTGAAGGTATTTCCTGAATGCATCTCCGACTTCAGGATGCTTCATGCCAAATTCAATCACAGTCTTTAAATACTCTAGCTTATTACCGGTATCATAATACTTTCCGTCCTTAATCTCAGCTGCTAACACTTTTTTACCATCGCCAATCATAAGCTTAAGCGCATCATTGTAATAAAGCTCAGCGCCTTCCTGGAGAGACTCTCTTGCTTGAGAAAGATAGTCGAAAATGTCTGGCGTAAAGAGAAAACCACTAACATTTGCAAGATCTGATGGCGCCTTATCTTTACCAGGCTTTTCAATAAGCGTCTGGACATCGATAAGCCCATCTCGAAGTGTCTGACCACCTGCAAATCCATATCTGTCATAATCTTCATCCTTATTCGCCTTAATACTGCCAAGTACAGAGCAACCCATCTCCTCATAGATCTCGATCATCTGCTTGAAGCGCGATTTTGGCTCAGCCTTAATAAAGTCATCACTAAAGGTATAGATAAAAGGCTCATCACCAATTATTTCTTTAACATTGAGGAGTGGTGTTCCATTACCGTATGGTCCTTTTTGTCTAACATAGACAAAGTTAGCCATGCTCGCAACTTTCTCAATTTGTTCAATAAGGTGCTTTTTCTTCTCGCCACCCATTCTCAAATTCTCAATGAGTTCAAGACTTGGTCGATCAAAATGGTCCTCTATGGATCTCTTGTGGTATCCAGTTACGATGATGATATCTTGAATACCTGCATCGACAAGTTCTTCAACGATATACTGGATAATTGGCTTATCAACAACTGGAAGCATTTCCTTGGGCATAGCCTTTGTCTGTGGAAGAAATCTAGTGCCGAATCCGGCTGCGGGGATGACTGCTTTTCTAATCTTTTTCATGTCTACTAAAACTCATTGTAAACTCCCCTCGCTTTACATGTCAAGCCGGATCTGATAAAATTAAATCCTAATTCGAAGCTCGTCTCGCTTTGCGGGATGGCTTTTTACTTTATGACATCACCAATCACTTTTGTAACTCAAACATACGATGAGCTAAAGAAAGTGGTATGGCCAACAAGAGAAGAATTAACAAAATTAACGATCATCGTTCTCTTTATAAGTTTGATCGTTGGGGTTTATATAGGTGGAATAGATCTTATTCTCACAAAGATTACAGAGACACTAATAAAATAATATGACAGACACAAAAACACCAATCATTGACGAGACAGCTATGGCACCAGTCGTACCAGAGCGAGTTGGCCTATCTGAAGAAGAAATCAAGGCTGCAGCTGCGTCTCCTGATGCAAAGTGGTACATCGTTCATACCTATGCAGGTCATGAGAACAAAGTAGCACGTAACCTCAAGCAGCGCCTTGAGACCATGGGATTTGAAGATCGTATCTTCGATATCATCGTTCCTACCCGCCAGACTATTAAAGTATCTGGTGGTAAGAAGGAAGAAGTATCTGAAAAGATCTTCCCTGGATACGTTCTTGTTAAGATGATCCTCGATGATGAATCTTGGCTTCTTGTTCGCACAACCCAGGGTGTTACGGCCTTTATTGGCGCTGGCAACAAGCCAACTCCTATTTCTGAGAAAGAAGTTGCAGCTATCCAACAGTTTATGACTCAGGAAGAGCCACTTTACAAGACTGCATTCACTATGGGTGAGGCTGTAAAGATCATCGACGGTCCATTTGCTGACTTCCTTGGTACTATTGATAATATCGACGAAGCTCGTGGAAAACTACGCGTCTTGGTCAGTATCTTTGGTCGCGAAACTCCTGTTGAGCTAGATTTCTTACAAGTACAGAAGATCTAAGCAGGCAACAGCTTGTCATTTGAAGCTAAACATACTATAATAGACATTAATCAGATGGGAGATTAGGTTTTTACCTAAGCGCTAGAACCGGAGATTGACTAAAAAGACCTCACAGTCCTCTTATTCAATTCCCCGTTCGCAATCCCAATCAATACAACTATGGCAAAAAAAGTTAAAACAATCGTTAAAGTAAATATTCCTGCAGGGGCTGCTACACCAGCACCACCTGTTGGTACTGCACTTGGACCCCACGGTATACCTATCATGGAGTTTGTTAAGGCATTTAATGATAAAACCAATGAAATGAAGGGTAATATCATTCCTGCGGTTATCACCATTTACGAAGATCGCACTTTCACCTTCATCATCAAAAAATCTCCTATGGCAGAACTTATTAAGAAGGCTCTTGGTCGTGGAGGCGCACAAAAACCAGGTCATGAAAAAGCAGGCGTTTTGACACGGGCACAGGTTGAGGAAATTGCAAAAGAAAAGATGGAAGACCTTAATACAGAAGACATGCAGATGGCTGCAAATATCGTTGCTGGTACAGCACGAAGTATGGGCGTGGAGGTAGCAAGCTAATGGGAAAAATTAGAGTAAAAGCATTGGGCGATGAAGCAGCTGAGAAAGAGCAGGCAATTGAAGCAAAGAAAAAGTCTGAGGCTCGTAAAGTAGAAAAGGCTGCAATAGCAGCTACAGAATCTTCTGTGGAAACTACTCCAGTTGAGGCTACTCCAGAAGTCGCTCCTACAACTTCAAAGCAGAAAAAGGATAAGTTTAAAGAATCAAAGAGAACTCGATCAACATCATATGCAGAAAAAGCAGAACTCGTTGATAGTTCAAAGCTGTATTCTCTCAATGATGCCATTACTCTCCTACCTTCGCTTAAAAGAGCTAAGTTCGACGAAACTGTAGAGCTACATTTCACCACACTTGAAACAGGCGTTTCTGGCAGTGTCACACTTCCACACGGTACAGGAAAAGTTACTCGCGTAAAAATTGCTGATGGATCAGATCAGACTTCACTTGAGACTCTTATCAAAGCAATTGAATCAGGAACTATCGATTTTGATATCCTCGTTGCGACACCTGATGCGATGCCAAAACTAGCACGAGCTGCTCGCGTCCTTGGACCTCGTGGGCTTATGCCAAATCCAAAGAATGGGACTGTCACAACAAAACCAGAAGAGGTTGCAAAGAAATATGAGGGTGGTCAGATCAATTTCAAAACCGAGGCAAAAGCTCCACTTCTTCACATCGCAATTGGAAAAGTTTCGTTTGGCGATACAAAAATCAAAGAAAATGCAAAAGCTGTCATCTCTCTTATTGACAGAAAACAGATCAAAAATGCGACTCTTAAGAGCACAATGTCACCAGCAATCCACTTAGATGTAACCTCTCTCTAAGTAATGAACATAGACACAACCCATATTCCTCGCATGTTTCTATTTGATGTAGATGGTCCAATTGTCGATCTAAAATCAGAAAAAGTCACACAACTCGCAATCCTCAAAAGAATCGCAGCAGAACTTCACTCACAGAGACCAATAGCACTTGTCACTGGTCGCGCAACTACTTGGCTTATCGATAATGTTGTCTCCCAAATCGAAAACCTCGTTATGGACCCCAATGATCTCAAACACCTCTTTATTTCTGCAGAATTTGGTGGCTCATCAATTACGTATGACGATGGAAACCGTCATGTCCACTCAGATCCAACTATTGGAATCCCAACTGCACTTAGTGAATTCTGTGAAGAACTATTGAAAAGTAAATTCTCACTACATATGGATTTTGAGAAAAAAGAAACACAATTCACAGCTAAAATTCGCATAGGCTCTGACCTTGCTGCATTCAATCTTGATAGAGTGAATTTTGTAGAAGCAGTTCAAGATCATCTAGACCTTTCGGGCCTTTCTGAACATTATGAGGTTCACAATGATCGAGTTGCAGTCAATATTCGAGACAAGAGAGAAAATAAGGTCTTTGCAACTGAACAAGTCCTGAACTGGGTAATTCAAAAAAGAATAGAGCCTGAATCCTTTGTCATTTTTGGTGATAGTATAGGCGACTTTGAAATCGCTGACGCCATCATCGACAACGAGCTTGTGCAAGAGCACGACTATCCCGTCAGATTCATCTATCTAGGTATGAAAGAGGATGTTCAAACATTTATAGATGCCAATCCAGGATACGAGATAGATGTACGCACCAATGATGATCTCAGTCTTGGAACACTTGAGGTCCTCAATCAGCTACCCCTCTAACTAATAATCTTCTTTGACAAAGTCTATCTCTTACACTAAAATCGTAGTGATGAGCGAAATTTCACCCTCAATACATAGTGAGATCCAGGAACACAAACCAGCATTTGAAGGTGGCACATTTACTATAGAATTTTTGACCTCAGATCCAAATGGTCTCGAAGTAAAGACGGCAGAGTCGCTCTACAGACGAGACCGCGGCAAGGACGGCAAGCCTCTTCACGATCTCAATATGTCGGATGAAGAGAAAGAGAGTCTACGGGTAGGCATGAAGGCCGAGATAGATAGATTTGGCTATGACAAGGACTTTCCAAGAGAGGCTTTAGATCCAAAAACTAGCCCACTAGCACTACATCGAAAACAAGGTCCAGAAGCATCAGAAAACTTCCTAAAATCTTGGGTTAATAAGCTTAAGCACTCTCAAGTAGAACGAGACCTCGTCAAGACGAGGCGCGGACTCACTGAAGGAGCGCAGATCTGGACGACTCTGGGAGTTAAGGTAGGCATTGAAGATCCACGCCTCGTCGGAAATGTCCTAAGTATAAAAACACGCCCTGTCAGCTTTCCAGCTTATAATAAGCTTTCAAGACCTGACATGAATCCTGAACTTGAGAATATCGCTAGCGCAAGTGGGGTGAGTGCTGTTATCAAGACAGCTGACAATAAATTTATTCTCCAGCATCGTGCTGAATTTAAAAGGCTTGAAGATGGCAAAATCACAGGAAATGCTTCATTTGCAGGCGTACCAGGTGCAAGTGCGGCAGGATACTTTGATGCTGTTATGGATCATGATCGAACTCGAATAACTGCTGATGGTAAAAAAGTACCTGATCGAGGAAGGCTCAAGCCTGTTACAACCTCAGATGTGAGATCCGGCCTTCTGAAAGAGGCTCATGAGGAACTAAATCTTGAAGACAATGCTCAGACAACATATAAAATAGTAGGACTTGCTAAGGATAACCTAAAGCCACATCATGAATTCTTATTTCTAGGCCAAACCCAACTTACATTTGAGCAGATTAAGGAACAGGCGCGCAGTGCAAGAAAAAATCAAAAACTGTCTCAACACGACTTCGAAGAAAAATTTCTAGCAATTGATGCAACTCCGAAAGCAATCGAGATGCTTCTTGGTGAAGTAATGTGCCCTGTCCCACCTACTCATACGGCAGCATTTCTAGCAGCTGGCTATGCTCTCGTCCTCGAATCAGAAGGTCTGACGAAAGCTCAAGACTGGATGTCGATGATGAATGTAAAAATAAAGGAAAATACTACAAGAATTGATCAAAGAGTCAGAGATTTTTATGCAGCTCACCCAGATTTACAAAATGACACGGATCCTGATAGATCCCCTCGAAATCCAAATGGATATTCAGCAAGTAGGAATCCAAGCGAGCAAGGCCTCCCAACATTTGAAGAAGAAATGG
>CAZHKZ010000021.1:0-12511 GCA_964533055.1 uncultured Gammaproteobacteria bacterium
AAGCATATGGCTCTGTATCCATTCACTGAGGCGATGTGCAAAGAGTTAAAAGAGTCCGCTGACTTTGTCACTTCTGGAAAAGGCACTATCCAGTTCCCGTATGACAAACCACTTCCTACAAAACTAATTAAACAAATCATTTCCTATCGCCTAAAAGAAGTCTTGGGCAAATAGAGAGTCTAACCATATTTTCTCTGAGAATACCACTGACCACTTACACACCTCTTACGCGTTTCACAACCTATCATTATGACAATACGCTACACTGCCAACTATATGGATAACTTTTACATTAAAAAAGCACAGATTGAAGACCAAGCACAAAAAGCAAAGGACGAAACAGATAGGCTCGCGCTTGAACAAAAGCAGCGACTAGCTGATGAAGCAGAAGCGCAAATAAGAAAAGAGGCAGAAGAAAAAATCGTACAAATTCAAAACGAGGCACAACAATAGATTGAGAGCTTCCTTAAAATAAGGATATGTAGTATAATAGCCTCAATGGCAAAACGAGCTACAGCACTAGGCAATAAAAAGAAGTCCAGTCCTCACAAGACACAAAAGAGGCTTGAAATCAAGCGGGCAATGCTTGCTGCAAAAAAAGCTAAGAAAAAATAGTTTCACACGAAGAAATCCCCATGAGACTACGCCACAAAGCATTCGCAATCTTTTTCCTTTAATATAGTCCTTTGCTCCTGAATGGTCGACACAAACTCACTCTGTAACTCTTCCCCAATTGCGTCTTTTAGATCTAGATCGGAGTAATGATTATAGCCTCGTCTCTTCATCTCTATGACCTCTTCTTCATGCCGCTTATACAATGCAGCTAATTTACCTACCCAGCGCTTTGTTTCTGGATGACTTCTATATCCTTTTCGATCTTGTGACAGAATAGTCCAAAGAGCATGTAGCTCCCGATGTTCTCCAAGTAGGTGTTTTCTACATAATTCCTCCAGTGGCACATCCCAAATCCTCATATAGATGCATATTACTACATTATTGATCTTGAGAGAATATAAGCAGTTCTTCCTCTTGTTTTTCACAATTATTCAGCTACAATATCTTTATGTTGAATTTGAATTCAGTAATGCTTGGGACCTCTCAAATCGATGTAATGGCGAAATTTTATGAGGAGCTTGTTGGCCGAAAGGCTGATATGGTGGAGAGCGACTGGCATGGCTGGTCTATTGGCAATGCATTCCTTTCAATCGGAGCACACTCAGAAATACATGGTGAAGCAAAAGATCCACAACGAATCATGTTCAACTTTGAGACCAAAGAGGTTAAGGAAGAGTTTGAGCGAATTAGCAAAATTAATGGTGCAAAAGTTATAAAAGAGCCATATGAGATGGGTGATGCCTGGATAGCAACACTTGCAGATCCTGATGGTAATTATTTCCAGCTCATGACCCCTTGGGAACAGGAATAAGATGTCCTCGATTCCCCACGAAGCCAAACCCCAGACACTAAGAGAATTTGGCACCCCACGAGATAATGAGGAACGAAGAGATGGGGGCTGTGCTGTCGCATTCGACCCAGACACACAAAAATATGCTGTTGGAGAAGATGAAGCAGGTGGACTTTTAAGACTCTATTCAGGCGGCGTTGAACGAGATGAGGATATTGAGAAAGGAACGCTAAGAGAACTAACTGAGGAGAGTGGGTTACATGATTTTTCCCATATAGAGAAAATTGGCGAAGTACTAACTCACTATAGAAATAAATTAAAGAATGTTAACAGAGTCGCCAAAGCGACATGTTTTCTTGTCATTCTCAAAAGCACTAATCTTATTCCAGTCCAGCATGAAGAACACGAGAAATTTGACCTTGTTTGGAAAAGTGCACAAGAAATTTTAAATAATTGGCATGAGAGAAATCAAAACAAAGACTATGACCACTGGATCTATTTCCTCAAAGAATCAGTTGCTCGAGCAAAAGAACTGGGATTTGATAAAACAAGTTAATAAAGAGGAATTTATTTTTTCTTAGCGGGGGATTTCTTTTTAACTGCCTTCTTCTCTTCAACAATTACAGGATGGTTAACTTCCGTCGCAACTTCTTCAACAACTTTAGCCACTTCCTTAACAATTTTTGGGGACTTTGCCTCTTGAGCGATGAGGAGCGAAATTACTTTATCAAGCTTTGCACTCAAAGAGCTGAATTGTTCTGAATAATTAGGCATCTGAGGCGCACTTGAAGCTCTGTACTCAGATCTATTCTCATATGGTCTTTTCTCAAAACTCCTACTATCAGTTCTACCGCCGCCCTCGAAAGGAGAGTTACTATTTCGGAAACAATCACGACAAAGCACAGGCTTACTGCCATTTGGCTTGAATGGAACTTCGCAAGGCTTATTACAATTACTACAAATTGCTTTATGCATTTGTTTGTATTCGTTTTGTCCACCTGAGAATGGACGTCTGGTATTAAAGTTTCCCATGAAGGTAAGTATAGCAGATATGAAATAATATTGTTTGATATAGTTTTTTTGGTGTATTTGCAACTAAAACAATAAATTCTGCAATGCACTTATTTTTCTAAGAAGATATACAACGAATAATGCTAAACCAAATGAAATAAAAGCTCTCATAAAATCGTAACCGACATATGGTAAATTTGCCATAAAATGCAGTGGGTTTTGAGAATTGTGCCAAAAGAAAAGATTGAAAAGTTCATGGACAAAAATAACGCCAAATGACGCGTCTGCAATTGTTGCAATAATTGGAGAACTCACCCCGCTAAACTTTGTCCTAAACCACAAAAAGACTCCTGTTGATAATGCGACTATAAATGGCGAGACGTAGTCAAAGAATCGTAAGTCTACTGGTGGGCGCGGGTTCAGATATACGGTTGCTAAAATTGCTCCGATTACTCCAAATAGTATAAGTACAAAGCTTAAAAACTGAGCATGGTCAATCTTCTTTATCCTCATTAAGAGCGACCCTACTAAAAAATATCCCGAAAATTGAAGCACCTGCGTTACAACGCTTCCAGGGAATCCTGGTGAAAAAGTCACTGATGGATAAAGATATGGCAAGAGGATTATTCCACCAAACCAAAGCAGTACAATATAAAAAATGTCTTGAATCTTCGATCTTGCAACAAAGAGTCTTAGCGCAGGAGTCAGAAGATACATACCAGTAATTAATGGCATAAACCAAAATCTCGTCATAACAACACTAAAGAGCGAGCTGCTTTTCTCAAGAAAAAAGAATATGCACGACCAAAGTAGCCAGGGCAGCAAAATTCGAGTTGTTCGTTTTCTAAAAAAAACTTTATAAAGCTCAATCTTTCCAAGTAACAGCGCTCCACTTACCATCACAAAAACTGGGACACAGATCTTGGCGACTGCATGAACTACAAATGAAGGAGATGTCAGAAGTGTTATCTCGGCGGGAAGTCGACTATTGTGAAGAAGGACAACTAAAAATACTGCAAAAATCCGAAGGAGATCGATTGAGAGTAGTCGCTTAGCCAAGGTAGTCTTTAAGCTTATTACCACGAGATGGGTGTCGTAATTTTCGCAGTGCTTTTGCTTCGATCTGTCGGATACGCTCACGTGTGACCGCAAACATTCGACCTACTTCCTCAAGAGTCTTTGGACGTCCATCTTTAAGTCCAAATCTCTCCTCAAGGACACGTCGCTCTCTGTCTGATAGAGTACCCAAGACTTGATCAACCTGCTCCTTCAAGAGTTCGCGAGATGCAGAATCAAAGAGTGTTGGAGCTGATGAATCATGGATAAAGTCCCCAAGCCTACTATCTTCCTCATCTCCAACTGGTGCTTCAAGAGATGCTGGGTTCTGAGAAATTTTAATAATTTCCAATGCCTTCTCTGGCTCAATTCCAAGTACTGCAGCTACTTCTTCAGGGGTTGGCTCACGACCTAATTCTTGCATAAGCTTTCGAGATGCACGCAAGAATCTATTGATATTCTCCACCATGTGAACTGGAATACGAATTGTTCTCGCTTGATCTGCAATAGCTCGAGTCACAGACTGTCTAATCCACCAAGTAGCATACGTCGAAAACTTAAACCCACGGCGCCAATCATATTTCTCAACAGCACGGATGAGGCCCTGATTACCTTCTTGGATAAGATCTAAAAGAGTTAATCCTCGACCAATATATTTCTTTGCAATTGATACAACAAGACGAAGATTGGAATTAATAAGTGTCTGCTTGGCCATGTCGTCACCAGCTTCTACTTTCTTAGCGAGTTCAATTTCCTGATTGAATGTCAAAAGTGGAATTCTACCAATTTCTTTCAAGTACATTCTAACTGGGTCAGATACTGTTCCCTCCGTAAGGACTGTCAGAGCTTCAAGCTCTTTTTCGAGATCCTCTATTGGCTTTGCATTATCCTGCTCTTGAGAAACGCTTTCAAACACATCTACTTCAAGCTTCATCAGCCTATCATAGAGTGAGTCTAGCTCCTCGATGTGTTCTTCAGGTTTGGCAAAGATTCCGAGGATTTCATCTTGGGTAATATACCCACGCTTTTTTGCAGAAGTAACGATGTTGTCAAGGATTGTAGGTGATTTTAATTTAGTCATGATGATGCTTCCCAACGAAAGAAAAGCCCGACACGATGCATTTTGGGGCTTTTACTATATTAATATAGCACATTTGGAGGCAAAATGCCATCTCCGGACGGCTTCATGAGGAGTGGAGAAGGCCAACCAGACGCACCTGCTCGTCACCAAGTCGTAAAGTCTCCTCTTCATTATTATCTTTCTCTGCTTTTTTCAGCTCTTCGCTCACTTTTTTAATCCTCTCACGCAGATAAACATCTCGTAGTTCCTTCGTAGTTTTCTCGATTTCGGCCTGATAGCTCTTAGCGTCTTTAAGATCAGGGAGCGGGAAGAGTATGCTCGTGTTATAAACTTGGTGAAGTTCAGTTGGAAGTCTCTCTGAAAAAACTTTTGCATCAAATTCATTATGCTGCTGGAAATACTCGGCCATATGAGTAAGTATTTTCCGATATGCCCTCTCTTGCGATCCTGAATCAACAAGGCCTTGCAGGACTTTATCCATCGCATCTCTTGGAGAAGGGGACTGTAAAATCAACGAAATTAAGTATTCCTCCAAGATCTCTTCTCGCGTCCTTGTCTTTGATACTTCTGGGACCTTGACCATACCCTCAACTTTTTTAATCGCAAGTCGACCGAGTTCTTTTACAACGCTTTCATATGTAGTCTCCAAAACATCGCTTAATTTTCGCAAATAATGTTCTCGTATAATCTCATTTGTCATTGATGCAATCGTTGGTAGAAAAGCATCAGCAATCGCTTTCTTGCCTTCAGCGCTCTCTCGATCTCCGCTCTCCAAAGCCTTTGTATAAAGAAAATCATAAACACTTACATCTTTTTTGATCGCCATTTTATATCCCAAAGGATTGGTGCGAACAGCGTCATCTGGGTCTTTGCCATCAGGCAAAGTAATGATTGTAACCTGAAGTCCTTTTTTCTCAATGATTGGAAGACTTCTTTTAATAGCCTCTTGCCCTGCCTTGTCACCGTCAAAACACATTGAGATCTTTGGTGCGTATCTGCCAATCAGGCTTACCTGTGCCTCAGTGAGAGCTGTTCCCTTAACTGCGACGACATTACTAATCCCTTCCTGGAATGATGAGATAACATCAAATTCCCCCTCAACCAATATTGCATGACCTTCTTTTCTAATTGCATCCTTCGTCACATTGAGGCCATAGAACTGCTCTCCTTTATGATAGACCAACGTATCTCTTGTATTAATATATTTTGCGGTATTCACGTCTTTCTCCATGACTCGTCCAGCAAATCCAACGACATTTTCTCTATGATCTACCAATGGGAACATCAATCGACCTTTAAAGAAATCTACAGCATCTCTTCCACGAGGAAACCCAAGTCCTGCTTCGACAAAATCATCTAGCTCATATTTCTTCTTCTTTAAAAGATATGATGATAGCGCTGCTCCACCACTTGGCGAAAACCCTAAATGAAAAGTCTTAATAATTTTCTCACTCAATCCTCTCTCTTTAAGATAAGCAAGCGCGTTCTCCCCAACCTTATGAGAGGTCAGAATATAGTGATAGTACTCTGCCGCAAGACTATTAATAGAGTAGAGCTTTTCTTTTCTTGAGGAGACTCCTGCCTCATACTTTGACTGCACCAATTCAATACCGGCCTTTTTTGCCAAAATACGCAGCGCCTCTGGAAATTCTACATGCTCGTACTCCATCAGAAAACTATAGACGTCTCCGCCCTTCCCACAACCGAAGCAATGCCAAGACTGACGCTCAGGCGACACCATAAAAGATGGAGATTTTTCATTGTGAAATGGACAAACAGCCTTAAAATTTCGACCTGCTTTTTTTAGTGTGATGAATTCTGAGAGGTAGGCAATAATATCTATTTTTTCTCTGATTTGTGCAACTTGATCCATAAGGCAAGGCTATTGTAGCACGTATATGCAAGCAGATCTTGCCATTAGATTCACCAAGCAATAGAATATGAATTCATATGAAATATAAAGCTTTAATGATCGATGTTGATGGCACGTTGGCAAAAAGCCAGGAGAGGACAACTCCCACACCTAGAGTAATTGAGGCAATAGCAAAGGCTCAAGACAAAATTCATATAGGCGTTGCAACAGGTAGGCCTTTTTTCTTAATTCAAGATATTGCCAACATTCTCTCGCTTTCCGGACCTTCTATTGTCAATGATGGCGCGCAAGTCATAGATCTCACAACAAATGAGACATTCTATAAGCAGAGCATTCTTCATGATGATATTCCAAGCATAGTAACTCTTCTCAGAGATAATGGTGTAGATTTCTTTATAAACGATGATGGCATTGATGTTTCCCATACTTCAGACTATATACCTAAAGATCCTTTCTCAATCTTTACTACAGGCTTTGACAAGGACCTAGCCCACTCGATTCGAGATGGACTTTCCTCCAACCCCAGACTTCATGTCACATCATATATTTCCTGGGTCAACGGTTTAACAGGAATTCTTGTCTCGCATAAAAATGCGACAAAGCAACATGGCATTCTTGAAGTTGCAAAAGCACTCGATATTTCAACTGATGAAATCATTGGGGTAGGGGATGGGTACAATGATTTTCCACTCCTCATGGCGTGTGGACTAAAAGTTGCTATGGGAAATGCAGTTCCAGAATTAAAAGAGATCGCAGACTATATTGCTCCAACTGTAGAAGAGGACGGAGTTGCTGATGTGATTGAGAAATTTATTCTAAATGCTACTCCCACTCCATAGTTGCAGGCGGCTTAGTTGTAATGTCATAAACTACTCTTGAAATGCCTGGCACTTCATTGACAATTCTTGAGGAGATATTTTGCAAGATCTCATATGGAAGATGCGCCCACTTCGAGGTCATCACATCTCTTGATTCAACTACTCTGACTGCTACGACTTCTCCAAAAAATCTCCCATCTCCTTTTACTGCCGTTGAATCCGCGCCGCTCATAATTGCAAACGACATAAATACTTTTCTAAATAATCCTGCCTTGATGATTTCCTCCAGAACAATAGCGTCTGCAACCCTCTCCCTCTTAAGTCGCTCTTTTGTGACCTCCCCCCTCACTCTCACCCCATATCCAGGTCCTGGAAATACTTGTTGCCAGACGAACTCATCTGGCAACCCCAACTGTGATCCGATCTGGCGAACTTCATCTTTATAAAAAGTTCTGAGTGGCTCGAGTAATTTAAGTTTCATATTTTTAGGCAGACCTCCGACATTATGGTGTGATTTAATCTTGCTTGAGTGCTTCGTTCCCTTGCTTTCAATTACATCTGAATAAATCGTTCCTTGCAAAAGGAACTTCACACTCTTCCCATTTTTAGTTAATTTCTTCATTTCTCTTTCAAAAACCTTAATATAAAATCCCCCAATAATCTTTCTCTTCTTCTCGGGATCTGTAACTCCCGTCAAAAGTTCAAGCATTTCCTTCTCGCATTTTATGATCTGCACCTTAACACCAATATGCTCAAATATTTTCTTTACAGTGTCTCCAGTTCCAATTCTCATCAATCCGTTATCAACAAAAAATGGAATAAATTGCCTGCCAATTGCCTTTGCTACTAGTGCACCTGCAACAGTCGAGTCGACTCCACCAGAGACCGCTCCTATCACATAGTCACCTCCCACAGCCTTTCTTAGCTCATCAATAATCTTTTTCGTGTCGATCTTTTGTACCGCTATTTTTGTCTGTGTCAGAGAGATGAAATTTTGTAAAAATATATCTCCCATCTGTGTATGTTCAACTTCTGGATGAAAGAGTAGGCCATAGAGTCTTTCTTTTTTATTGGCAACAAATGCAAATGGTACATGCTCTGTTGACCCGAGCACTTCAAATCCATCTGGCAATTTGACCACCTCATCACCATGGCTCATCCACACAGTCGACTCGCCCTGAATTCCTTTTGCCATGTGCCATTCGCCATGTACCATATGTAAGGTCGAGGGTCCGTATTCTTTTTTTCCAGAAACAATTTTCCCGCCATGAAGCTTCATCATCAATTGCATTCCATAACAAATCGCGAGAACTGGAATCCCCATTTCAAAAATTGAAGGGTCAATAGTAGGGGAGTCGGATCCATAAACTGAAGAGGGACCTCCAGATAAGACTATCCCGTCTGGTCGTATTTTCTTAATTTGGACTAAAGCTTCATCTGGAGGAAGAAATAGGGTAGTAGCACCAAGATCTTTTATTCGTCGCTCAATGAGGTTGGCAGTCTGTGAGCCAAAATCAACAATAATTATCATTCAGTAATTCTCTCCCGCATTTGTTATGAAAATATCATGTGGATGTGACTCCTTTAATGATGCTTGTGTCACCTGGAGAAATGATGCGTTCTCCCAAAGCTCACGAATTGATCGCGCGCCAACGTAATACATTCCAGACTTGACACCACCAACTGATTGCTCTATCAGATCTGAGACAGCTCCTTTGATCGGCACGAGCCCCTCAACGCCCTCTGCCACAAGAACTCTGTCTTTATAGTAGCTTTTGCCATGAAACTCATCTTCTGACTTTATCTTGGCACCTTTCTTCATGGCAGCAATTGAGCCCATGCCACGGTACTCTTTGAACTTATACGTGTTCTGCTTAGTGAGAATACTCTGAAATCGATGGGGGACTTGAGCGCGTGTGAGGGAGTGGATTTTCCCAGGTGACTCGAGAGCAGAGGCAAAATATGACCCCATCATGACAGTAGATGCCCCAACTGCTAAAGCCTTAACCATATCTCCAGAATATTTAATTCCTCCATCTGCAATAACCGGGATATCCCCAAACTCTCTTGCTGCTCGCACTGTCTCCATAAGCGCAGTTATCTGAGGCACTCCCATCCCCGAGATAACACGAGTAGTACATATCGCACCAGGACCCATACCAACCCTGAGACCATCAGCGCCAGCCTGAATTAGCGCCTTGGCTCCTTCATATGTAGCAAGACTACCACCAATAACTTCAAGCTTGGGATGGCACTTCTTAATATACTTAATAGTTTCAATAACAGAAATACTATGCCCATGGGCAGAATCTACCAATACAGCATCTACATTTGCTTTCACAAGTAGTGATACCCTTTCTTCAAATCCCTTAGAGGAGCCAACTGCAGCTCCGACCAAAAGTCCTTTTTCTTTTACCTTTTTCACTTGAGACGCCTGGGACAGGGGAGTGAGGTTACGATGTATAATCCCTATACCGCCTTTGAGCGCAAGCGCAATCGCCATTTTGGATTCAGTAACTGTGTCCATAGGGGAGGAGACGAAGGGGGAGTCAAGGGTAATATTTTTTGTCAGACGAGTTGCAATAGATATATCGCCGCGAGAAAAATCAGTATAGCCTGGTATGAGAAGAATGTCGTCAAATGTAAGACTTGGAGATATTTTGAGTGGGCCCATACTCAACTATAACGTCCAAGGCGAGCGTCGTCAAGTGCGGATTAGTTATCCACAGTAAGCAATTGTATGCATGAGCTGCTGAGCTGTGAAAAGTGTCCTATAAGTCGTGAAATAACTATATCACTATGTATCATTCGTATTTTTTTCTACTCTACTCTTCCCTGCTTTTTGAGGCCAATTTAATTTCAGAGGTTAAAATTTCAATAATTTTAAAATTGAAATTCTAAATATCTTTCCGTGTGTACCAGGAGTGGGTCACGATCCCACGACCTCGGCGTTATGAATGCCGTGCTCTAACCGGCTGAGCTACCCTGGCTAAATTCACCCTACTTCCCTATTTTTAGCCTCCAAAGTATATCAGTTTGACCGTGCACGAAGCAAATGGTATACTTTCATTCACGCGCGGGGTAGTGTACGGTGCACAAAGGGCTCATAATCCTTTAGGCTGGGTTCGATCCCCAGCCCCGCAACATAGATCTATTTTCTTCCAAAAACAAGCTCAATCCACTGCTTCCAATGAGGCTGGATAGGCTCAATTTTCTCATTCTTCTTTCGTGATACATTCTTATCTAGAATCACCACTTGCTCCCCCGGCCTACCCATAAAAAGCTTATTTCTTGCCTCTTCCTCTATAAAATCAACTCTTTTTACTCGTGCAAGCTCGTCTCTCAACTTTTCCTGCTCATTTTGCTCTTTCTTAAGCTCATCTTTAGCCACAATTATGAGATCCTGCTTCTGCCATAGACCATAGATAGATCTCACGAGGTTATTTACGATATAAAGTGAGACAATCAAGATAAGGATATAAGCAACTTTTTTCATACGAATTTTAGGATTTGTAGATTGACTCCTTGAAATTTTGTTGATATTATGGGATAATCAATCCTATGCAGCCAACAAAGATTAATGACGCCCACAAAATGTTCATTGATTACCTTAAGGGTAAGAAGCACTCCAGTGCTACCATTCTAGCATATGGAAAAGATATTGAGCAGTTAGCCTCGTTCTTAGAGGAAATGAATAAGCATCATGTCCATGATGTTGCTGGGTCAGACCTGCAAGCCTTCCTCGCAAAGATGTCTGAAAAGGGCTATACTCCAAAGTCATTATCAAGAAAACTCAATTCAACACGTACGTTTTATAGGTTTTTGAAAGTAAATGAGATGATCACTGATGATCCATCACTTTTAGTCTCACATCCTCGCTATGAACTTGCTCCACCTAGGATTCTAAAGCCAACAGAGTACAGAGCACTCCGTGATGCAGCTCGACATGATAGTCGCATGTTTGCAATCATCGAACTTCTTCTCCAAACTGGTATTAGAATTGGTGAGCTTGCAGAGCTTCGCATGAGTAATGTGAAAGCAAATGAGATCGATATCACTCCATATGAAAAACATGAGGCTCGCACTGTTCCACTCAATAAATCAGCGAAGGAAGCTCTCACGCTCTACCTAAAATCACGACCTGAGGTCGCAGATGATCATGTTTTTATCACAAAATCAGGTAAGCCTTTCCTTGTTCGTAACATTAGGACAGCAATTGAGCGTTATTTCCGAATTGCAGAGATCGATAATGCAAAAGTAAATGATCTACGCCACACATTTGTAGCTCACCATCTAAAGCATGGGGTGTCCCTTGTCCTTCTCTCCAAGGTTCTTGGTCACAAAAGAATTTCTACAACTGAGCGCTATTTGGAGTACGTTAAGGACCGAGGTAAAGATACCAACCACCTTTCTGAACTCTAAACTCCCTTATTTAGCCATTTTGAGGCACATAAAACTTTCTGCGTACTTGTAGTCTTTGCCGTTAGCATGACGAATTGCTCTCTCTGTAACCCTTTTCCCCACATCATTTAAATCCGCGAACTGGCTTTCGTGAGCTCCAATTGCCTGTAATTTCTTATCTAGATGATTTGAAATATCCTCGACATGACTAGGTGATTTATCTCCCCAATTCACTATCCACAATTCATCAACCCTATGTGGATCAAGACCTTCCTTTTCATGCTCTGGAAAAGTAAGCCGATCACGAGAAAGTGGGAAAACAGCATCCATGGTGGCAAGACCAGCTGCTCTATGATCAGTGTGGTTCACAAAATGATACCCATGCTCTGATGCAGGTTCTAAAGAAAAATGGAAAGTTGGATCAAGCCCAATTACTCTTGTAGGCTTCACTTTCCGTATAATCCGCACCAACTCCTCTTTTAACTTTTGAGTCACCTCAAGCTGAGTGTCGGGATGATCTAAAAAGAAAACTTCTTTGAGTCCCAGTATTTTCCCGGCTGCGATCTGCTCTTCCTGCCTTATTTTAACGAGTCGATCCGGAGTCATCTTAGGATCTGCGGAGCCTTTAGATCCATCGGTACAAATAACATAATACGTATCCCAACCTTCATCAATAAGCTTAGCAACAGTGCCAGATGCGCCAAAATCGATATCATCTGGGTGGGCACCAATTGCGAGAAGAACTTTATCATTCATAAAAAATAGACCTTAGAATCTCCACAGAGAATTCCTGGTGCGTCTGCTTGGGATCGAACCAAGGACATCTACTTTATAAGAGTAGCGCTCTACCACTGAGCTACAGACGC
>CAZHKZ010000022.1:0-12458 GCA_964533055.1 uncultured Gammaproteobacteria bacterium
TGTGGTGCACTGGTAGCACGCTTCCATGGCATGGAAGAAAAGAGGGTTCGATTCCCTTCAGGTCCACCCATTCGATTTGATTGCCATACTATATCTGGTAAAAGCTATAATTGTCATAGTGTGATATAATACTCACGTACTCGTATAAGAGTGCAATTTTCCAGGTCTTCTAAGAAAACTTCAATACTTAATAGTCACTTAGGACCCAGGATCAAAAGGAGGTGAAATCCTAAGTGGACTTACAAGATCAAATTATAGTTTGCAAAGATTGCGGTAAAGAATTTACTTTTACAGCATCTGAACAAGCGTTCTACAAAGAAAAAGGCTTCGACAACAAGCCAGGCAGATGCCCAGAGTGCAGAGCTCGGTTTAAGGCACAACGTCAGGGCGGTGGAGGAGGTGGAAACTTCCGAGGCGGCTCAGACCGTGGCCCACGTCAAATGTTTACTGTTACATGCGCTGAGTGTGGAAAAGAAACAGAAGTACCTTTCGAACCAAAAGACGGCAGACCCGTTTATTGTCGAGAGTGCTTTGACAAGCGTCGAGCAGAACAGCAAGGTGGAGACCAACAGTAAAATGTTGGCTTAGCTAAGCCGTTTAATTTTGTAGAGACAAAATCCCTACAATACAAAAATACCCCCTTCTTACGGAGGGGTTTTTTGTGTGTTTGGCTATCGGTATTCTGTTCTCGGTCCACAGGGAATTTGTTGGGTAAAGCACAAAATGGACAGATAACTGATTACAGAGCTAGAGGCTTGGAGCTGGTTCTAGAGACGTTGTTGGAGTAGGGGTAGGGCTAATCTTACTTGCTGGAGGTCCTTCCACTTCTACTTTTGGATCACGACCTGGAAGTGTTGGTGCATCATTTACATTAAGATCTGTCTGCTCTGCTGATTGATTTGCAGCCTGATCAGCTTGTGATTGTTGTCCGCCAGAGATTTTTTTCGTGACTGCTTCGATCTCGGCCTTGATCCTCTTTACGTTTTGTGCGTCGCTACTAACTAGTTGCTCCACAATCTTGTATGCCTGGAGTGCGCCCTGGAGATTTTCTGTACCACCCTTACTTTCAAGAGCATGGCCTAGGTTGTAATACGCATTAGCATAGTCTCTCTTCAAATTAGCTGCTAATTGGAATTGGCGAATCGCGTCATCCCACTGTCCGAGCTGATAGTAGATGCCTCCAAGGTTGATGTACTCCTGTGGGTTGCTTGGATCAAGAGCGATTGCCTGCTGGTTAGCAAGGATAGCGAACTGATCTGCATTTTGTCCGAATCCAATGAGTGATCGATAGATTGAAGAAAGATTATCCCAGTTCATCGATGTCTGAGGAGAAATTGTGACAGCATTTCTACTAGAAGTGATTGACTGCTGAATGAGCGTTACGATTTGCTGTTGGATTTCAGCTGAGGGCGAACTACCCTTTGGTTGAGATGATGCAAGTGCATTAGCGATTGCAAGATTGGTCTGACCAAAAATTCTATGATACGTATCTCGGTTAGGGAATTGCTGAATAGCTTTATTCTGGAGATCATAGGTGTCTTGAACTTTGTTAGCAGATGCTGCAATCAATGACTTTTGAAATGTCATGTCAGAGCGGACATATGCGAGAGAGTGGTAGCTAGTGAAACCGACGAGTCCGATAATGATTACGATAAAGAAGAATGGCAAGATCTTTCCATATCGAGTATTGACTGGATCGTGAGGAGCTCTTTCTCCTTCTGGTTGCGCGAGAATAAGGCCATGTTTAAGAGTTACAAGATAGAACTCAAGATCTCCAAAACGAGACGGAGCATGCACTGCTCTTAGCGAGGCGAAGAACCCTAAGATGATAAAGAAAAGTACAACAAGGGTGAATGAGAAGGGAAGTAGGACTGCTGCAATGATGATCAGAACGATTGGCAAGAAGAATGATCTCTCTTTAAAGACTCTATAGATTATGAAAATAAATGAAGCTAATCCAACGACACCAGTTGTTGCGAGAAGCTCAAGGAAAAGATTGCTTGATCTAAAGAACGTGAATGACCATAGTGCTGCATTTGTATTGTATGCAGCCTGCTTGAAGCGAGTGAAGTCATTAAGATATGTGCCATAGCCACTTCCAAAGAGGAATGCCTGAATAACTCGACCGGTATCTTGTGAGATAGCTGCAAAAGCAGTCTGGAAACCTGTCATAAGAGGTAGAATGAGTGGTTTCTGCGTAGTTGCTAGCATATAAATAGTCGCGAGAAGTCCTGCAAGAAGAAGAGCCGAAGCTATTGTCGCAAAGATGCTAAAGAAGGCATTGTTTTTCTTGCCTGTCTCAAATACATCGAGATCTCGTGTTTTACTTAAAAGCGGGCTTATGATTGGCCATGCCATGTAGCCTGCAAGTGGAAGTGTAATTGCAAGAAACATTGCCTGATCAAGCAAAGAGCCAAAAGTTGTAAATGACTGAACATTCGCTCCTGCAATAGGCACGATATATATCTTAAAGAAGGATAAGAGCGAGAGAAGAGCTGCTGCAGTCGTGCCTAGGAGGAAGCTGCCAACGGAAAAGAGAAGAGCTCTTTTTCCGCGAATGATGTTGGTCATGGTAAAGAAGAAGAATCCTACAAAGAGTACAGGCACGAAATTAATGAGTGCGTCAGAGCGATTGGTGGATAGCATGGCTGAGGCAAACGCCACAATCATAAATACTATAATAGGGATATCAAAAGGCGTAGTTCGAAGCCTCACTCTTCCCTCAACGATCATCCTCACGCTCAAAATTATGACTGAAGCGATCACACCAACACCTAATAAAATTTGTTTTGGTAGAGTAAATACATCAGTTGTAAGTGTAGTGAAGAGAAGGGGGAATGCTAGAAGCGTTATTCCAAGAAGGAATAGCGATATATTCTCTAAATAAGCGAGCAGTTCTTTTTTAGAATTATTCATGATCTATATACTAGACTAACAACCATTTCTGGGGGTGTCAATGACAAATCTTAGGGATTCAACCCATGATTATAATGTGATTTAAAATGAGAAAAAAGATTGATGAATAAGCATAAACAAGGGTTCAACCCCTATGTTATAAAAGTGAGGGGTTGAACCCTCTAAATGTTTCATCTATAGTTTTTTCTATGCCATCAAAATATATTGTTCGGGAGTTTGTAAAAGACGGGATGTACCATGTCTTTAATAGAGGTGTCGATAAAAGGATTCTATTTCTTGATGATGAGGACTATAACATGTTTTACTACTATCTTTTTATCTATCTGACTCCTTTGGAAAAAGTACTTCGAAGGTACCATAATTTGCCAGTTCGACTTTTTAACAAAAATATGTCAAAAGAAATAGACCTTTTGGCATACTGTCTTATGCCCAATCATTTTCATCTTTTAGTTAGGCAGAAATCTGAGAAATCTATAGCTCAATTTATGAAGCAAATCACAAATGCATATGCCCAGTACTTTAACAATAAGTACAAGAGAGCGGGAAGTCTTTTTGAGGGAAGATATAAAACTGTTAGGGTAGTCAAGGATGAGCAACTCGTTCATCTTTCCCGCTATATTCATCTTAATCCTGTAATTGCGGGGCTGACACAAGAGCCAGAGTATGAATGGTCCAGTTACGGAGAATATGTAGATGATCCAGTGAGGAAGATTTGTCATACTAATGTAATTTTGAATTACTTCCCATCAGTTTATGCATATAAAAAGTTCGTTCATGACCAGAAGGACTTTAGGAAAAAGTTGCACGAAATACGAGGGTTGGTAATTGAAGAGGAGCTAGGAGCTGGGAGCTAGGAGTCAGTTTTCTTTTGGTGCTTTGCCTATTTATAAAAATCATTTTATTTAACATCTCTAGAACATCATCCAAAATGGCAGTTATTTTTCTGATACTCTCTTCATATATATGACTCCATAACTCGCATGTCATACTGAACTTATTTCAGGATCTAGGTCTATAAGTCCTGGGGTTATTGTTTTAATTAGGTTAAGGTTCCATTTGCGCTTCCAATTTTTCAAGTGCTTTTCTCTTTTTAGTGCATCTGTTGCTGAGGTAAATTCTTCAAAGTAAAGGAGTTTGTGGATATTGTATTTTTGGGTAAATCCTGGAATTGTTTTATGTCTATGTTGATAAAGACGACTTGCAATATTCCCCGTCACACCATTGAACAGGACAGTACTATTTTTATTTGAAAGTATATAGATGAAGTAGCTTTTCATGAGATCTTGATACAAGTTCAGGATGACATTTCATAGAACAGAAATGTCAATTAATTATCCACCAGTTCACTTTCGCATCGAGGGAGATTGCCTGAGGAATTCTGATGGTAAATGATCCGTTAGTGCCAGTTTGTACATCTTCTGCAACTTGTCGAGCTACGAATGGAGTTTTACCAGATGTGTCACTTGCTGCTGTTATGTAGATAAGTGAGTCAGCAGTAACTCGACTATTTTGAATTGTTCTTTCGAGTTGGCCAGCTTTTATGGTTGCAGTTCCAGCAGATGCAGTTGCAACGGATGTGATAGGTGAGGTGTCAGCTTGAGCACCTCGTACAACTTGGAATTGACTTGCAAGTGCAGCACCCGATGCGATGATGTCTCCGACATCTGTGATTTTAAGAACTGCACTTCCAGATCCATTTTTAACAGTAATGCCTGGTCGATTCATCGCAAGCGTTGTCCCATCATCATACCCTGGAAGTTGAAGGATAAGATCTTCATTTGGAACAGGGCTGATGATATTTGCAGCAAGTGCTCCCTGAACTGTAACATCTTTTGCAAAGGTCGCATTTCCAGCAACTGAGAGATTGCCATCGATGTCGATTGCGACGAGTCCTCCCATAAAGGAGAGTGCTCCTTGGCGAAGTGGCTGGATCTCAAGTGGGGACCCAAGTGTATTAATAGTGTTGTCAGCAAGGATAAGAGATCCATTTACGGAAAGTTGTCCAGCAATAGATGTGTCCGCAAGACTTGTTGCTCCAAAAGACATGAGTCCTTGTGAGAATGTGCCAAAGTCTGATGTCAAAGATGGAACATATGCAAGGTTGGCAGAAAGGCTGCCGATATTGGCAAAGTTGGTGTCGATAGAGGAGGCGATCATCGATGCGCCACCAGATGCGTTTGCTGATCCAGATGCAAGATAGGTAGTGTTGAAGATGTTGGTGATAGCAGCGCTGGATGCGGTAATGGTGTTGGCAGCGATACTTGCGATTCGAGCATTAAGACCCTCAATGTCATTTGCGATGATCTTGTCTGCACGAAGTGTTCCAGAGATAGTTGCATCACCATTTACTGCGAGGTTTTTTGTCTTAACATCTCCGTTGATATTTATTTCGCCAGCTGCGAGCGGAGAAATAAGATTTGTATTTATTCTATCGATGTCTGCAACAGGGGAGACAATGCTGCCTTGGCTGCCAATGACTAATGACGAGTTGCTAATGACAGATAATATATAGTCGCTAAGTACTTGTCCGCCAATTGAGAGATTGGAGACGGCGATAGTCCCAGCATTGACACTGCCAGCAGAGATAGCTCCACCAACATTGAGTGCCTGTGCTTGGATAAGACCTGCTACTGAGAGTGTCTGCATCTGGACAGCTCCAAAGAATGTCGATGTGCCGTTGACGACCAGCTGCTGCGTCTTAACAATCCCGGCTGTAAGTCGTGCGATAGCAGCATCTGCAAATCCACCTTTATTTTCAAATTTATATCCGCCTGCCCAAGCTTGGAACGTGCCCTCACTTCCGCCGGTGATATTAAAGTTGCCTGATTCTGCAATATAGACAGCAGGGTCATACCACATCGCCTTGATAAAGACCATTACAGTTCCAACCTGGTTTGGATTTGCGCTTGAATAACTATCAAGTGCCTGGCCAATCACCATACCTGCCTTTGTTGATTTCATACCAACACCCGCAATGCTTGATGAGGTGATCATGTCACCTGGATTAATGGGTCCATTTATGGAGGATACCTTTACGCGCACACGTCCAGCCAGTGCAAGAGGCTTTGGATTATCGCCATCTGCGATATTGTATCCGATACTATTGAAATCACCCATATCTTCTTCATTTGAATGGACACCCATTAACTTGCTGTCATAAGGTGTTGCTGAGCGGGTGAGTTGTTTAATCTTATGATTATTTGTTGTGTAAACGTCTTGAGATCCGATAGCAACGATATCGCCCCAACTTGTATCATTTGTCATAGGATACATTTCCATATAGTCAGCATTGACGCTGGTGGTACAGTCATCAAGTACTGTGTTGCTTGCACCTTCTGTCGTTGATGTTCCACAAACTGCTTCAGTGGAGGATGTTGCATTGTTGAGATTGAGCTCAATGCTTCCTTCGACATCGAGTTTTTGTCCAACTGTTGATGTGCCAATGCCAACATTTCCAGCAGTGGTTATATTGAAAGATGCATTTGTACTAGGCGTAGATGGGGCTGTGCCAGTATAGTCAATCTTAAATACCGTACTTGAAGAGCCACCCATTCCGACAAACCAGTCTGCAGTAGATGTGCGAGTGTAGCGCATGCCAACAACACCTGTACTTGCTTGCACCAAGGAGAAGTTGGTAGTAGAGCCATTGTTATTGCTCATATAGATCTGAGTTAAATTGCCTGGTGCTGTAGTGCCGATACCGATATTGCCATCTCCCTTCATCACTAGTCCAATGCTGTCAACTGAACCAGTATTTGCTCCGGAGTATCGGAATGCGATTGCGTCGGTTTGGCTATTGTTTTTAAGATCAAAGATAAGATGCCTACTTGCGGCACCTTCATATACAGTGCCTGTAGTTGTTGTGCCTGGATTAAGAGCAGAGATATCCTGCCCAGGATAGATATTTACAGATCCAAGTGGACTTTCCATATAAATACCCCCAGCGATACTTAATTTAGCTGAAGGACTTGAGATACCAATGCCGATATTCCCATTTTGAGAGATTCTAAGTCTTTCAAGTAGGGCAGTGTTGGTTGTGGACTGCGTTGGTCTAAAGGCAGTTGCGCGAATGGTCCATGGCTGACTACTTGTTGTATGGCTAATCGTTGTCGTAGTTGTACCAGCTTGTTCATAGTCACTGCAAAGACTTGGGTCAGTCGCAAGGCCTGAATCGACATCTGCAAGCTCAACCTCAAACGAGCCTGGAGTACAGGAGCCTGTATCATTGTGTGCGGTAACGCCGAGGACAAGATCGCTTTGAGCAGAGTTGACAGTTACAGACGGAGTGACGCTATTGCCGGTAGCTGTCTGTGTATTTGTATATGGTGTTACCGGATCAACGTTATTGAGTGTTACTGCATTTGCCGCCATAGCTTGAGTTGTGTCTGATGAGAAGACATGAACTTCTCCAGAGCCTGGATCAGGGTTAGCCATGTAAAATTGTCTGACATACTGTCCAGCAGTTCCGACCTCAGTGCCAATTTCAGTCAAGTTCACACCTCTAAAACGGACCGTGATAGTAGCAGTATCCCTATAGGCAACTCCCACTACTAAAAGAGGGTTACTGCCACTAACTGTCTGAGTGAAGGTCATCCCAGGGCCGTTTGAGATATAGCTACTTCGACTATTGAGATTTGCAGCAACTAGTGCAGCAGAGCTGGTAGCTCCCTGACCAGTCTTGAAGACTAGGTCACCGCCAAGGCCAGTTCCGGTTCCGTTTCCAGCTGCAATATAGAGATGTGCGCCGCCTTGATTGGTGCCAGTTGTGGTCATAGCACGAAGCTGCCCTGTCTTTGGGAAGACATCGAGGTCGCGTCCGCCAAGGATGAGGTCACCGTTATTGGCGATGGTGAATTTTGTACTTCCAGAGGCAGAGGCAGTGAAGATATCTTGATTGCCGGTCTCGTTAAAGAGCGCAAGTGCCTTACCAGTTACGCGACCATCGATGTGAAGGAGTCCAACAGGATTGATCGTACCAATGCCGACATTGCCATTATTATTGATAACGAACTTTGTTACGCCAGAAGTTGAAGCGGTGAAGACATCTGCTGTACTTGTTTGGTTGATTTGAACCAACGCCTGACCTTGTGCTGTAGTTGTCGCGCCCGTGACACTGAAGAGTCCAAGTGGATTTGTGAGAGTGCCAACGCCGATGTTTCCACTTGCTCTGATAAGAAATCGCATCGTTCCTGATGCTGATGCAGCCAGAATATCACTTCCACCAGTTTGATTAAGAATTGCCAATGCCTGGCCTTGTGCAAGTGTTGTCGCTCCATCTACATGAAGGTACGTGGTTGGATTGCTTGTGCCAACTCCGACAAAGCCAGCTGATGTAAACGAAACGCCAGTGGCAGCAGGGTCGACAAAGTAGGCGCCAGCTCCTGTGGTATCAACAAAGCGCTGTCCTTCGATGAATCCTGCTACTGAAAGCAGTTGGCCAGGTAGAGTAGTGCCGATGCCTACGTTACCACCGTTTCTAATGACAAAGCGGGTTGTACCCGAAGCCGAAGCTGTAAAGATATCTTGTCCACCAGTCTCATTAAAGGTGACTAAAGCTCTGCCTGTCGCAGCTCCTTCTACATGAAGCTTGCCAATTGGGACTGTAGTACCAATGCCGACATTGCCATTTGCCGTGAGGGTAAGCCTACTTACCAGCCCCGCATCTCCTCCGATTGAATTCTTGATATTAAACACTGCATTACCTAGAAGATTGATATCAGAAGTAGCTCCTCTGAAGGTGAGATCTCCAGAAGTTGAAGCTGTGCCAGCTGTGATGGCGCCAGCATCTTTCGAAAGTGCGAGTACTTGAAATGTTGCAGATGTGCTCGCAGAGCCACCTATGAGGAGATCATCAGTGATGTTAATAGGTGCAAGTGCGCCAAGCGCTCTCTGCCATAGATTAGTTAGAACCCCTCCTGATCCAGTGATTGAGCCTGTGCAGACGAGATTTCCTGTTGAATTTGCAACTGTACAGCCAGTTGCTCCAGAGCCTCCAGCGATGTTGACGTCAATTGATCCATCAGCCTGTAAGTTGAGTCCAGTTGCGCCAGCATTGATTGTCGGACTTGTGCCGAGTGTAACTGTCGTAATTCCGCTAGCAGTAAGTGTTGTATCAGTTGCTGCAAGAGTAAGAGTATTGCTAGCCGAATCAAGCGTGAGTCCAGCAGCTCCGCCCGATGAGAGCGTGACCGCACCTGCGCCTGAGTAGGCTTGTCCAGCTGCTACCGAGACTCCGCTGGTTGCTGTAATCAATCCTGAAATAGTCGGAGTTGCTGTCCAGGTAGTGCCAGTAACAGTCAAATTTCCACCTAGCGTGGTCAAATTGGATCCGGAGACTGTAAAGGTATTATCAAGAGTGGTTGCTCCGTGAAGTGTTAGTGCACCTGGGGTAGTGACTGCGCCAATGGTATTTACAGATGAAGCACCACTTCCAAATGTATTCGTAAGCGAGGCACCAGTCCCAAGCGTCGTTGCTCCACTTGAAGTGAGAGTGGTGAATGCTCCAGTTGATGGCGTACCTGCACCTATTGTTGTTCCGTTAATCGAGCCACCAGTTGCAGTTAGTGTTCCTGCAGTGATTGCATTAGATGCGCCGGAGAGAGTGAGGGTGTTAGAGTACGTGCCTGAGAGTCCTGCTGAAAGCAATACGCCTGTTGCATTTAGGATAGGTGTTCCTCCAACGCTTAAGACATTTCCGAATGTTCCGGTAGTAGAAATTGCATTCGTGACTGTTCCTGCTGACTGAGTCAGATTCAAGAGGTTAGTGACTGTTCCTGCACCAGTATGATTTATTAAAGTATTGTTTGTTAGTGTTCCTCCAGGATTATTCGTTGTGTGCGTAGCAACGGTGCTTGCGCTAGAGGTTGCAGAAATGGTGTCGTTGAGATTTACGGGAGATAGGTTTCCTGCGATTCTCTGCCACAGATTGGTGAGTGCACCACCTGATCCAGTGATAGCTCCAGAACAGGTCAGATCACCAGTTGCTCCACTGACTGTACAGCCAGTTGCTCCACTTCCTCCAGCGATATTAACTGATGTGGCAGTTGAGGATCCGGGTCCGATATTAAGTGCAGTAGTTGCGCCACCTCCGAAATTGATGGTCGTAGCAGTTGCATCCACTAAGCTAAATGTAGTCTGATTGGTAGTAATACCACCAGCAGCGTTTACAGCCACAGTTCCGTTTGAAGTAAGACCACTAGTAGCCGTGATCAGCCCAGAAATGGTTGGAGTTGCTGTCCAGGCAGTGCCAGTAACAGTCAAATTACCTCCAAGTGTTGTAAGTCCTGTTCCAGTTAAGGTCAGAGTAGGGTTAGAGCTGGCATTTCCAAGATTGATAGCAGTTGTGGTAGCAGATCCTGCGGTAATGGTCGATCCACTGATAGCTGTAGTAGCTCCAACTCGACCAAGAGTAAGGCCAGTCTGCGTTGCTGTGCCGATATTCATTGTTGTGGCTGTAAGTGTATTGAGATTACTCGAGATGAGAGCATCACCCGTCTCACTTACGCTGAATAGTTGTGTGCCACTTTCATCAGTTGAATCTTTCCATATCTGGAATGTATGAGCTGCACCATTATTATCTGAATCGAGATTGAGGGTGATGTCGCCCCTTGCAGCCATGTTGATATCTCCATCTGATGTCTCAGGCTCGATGAAGTGTACAGTTATGTTGGATGAGGAGCCAATCTTGCCTCCAACTGCATTCATGCGGATATTCCCATTGACATGAAGTGCCTCGCTTGCAGTTGTCGTACCAATACCTACATTTCCATCTTGATTGATTATAAAAGGAGTAGTGTCTGAAGCCTGATCTTCAACGAGGAGCGCATTAAATGCACCAGATTGAGTTAGTGTGAGAGCTATTGCAGCACTTGTAGTGGCAGAAATCGTGTCGTTGAGAGTGGTGGGTGAGAGGTTACCTGCATTCCTCTGCCAATAGCCTGCGCCTGCAACAAGGGATGAGAAGTCTGTAACACAATTTGTTTCGCCATCACCAGTGCAGAATTGAGTTGCCTCCACAGTCCCATTGGATACTGCTGTTTCATAAAGACTTAAGCCGTCACTGACATAGACATCTCCCACGACATCGAGGGGAGCATCAGGCGTAGTATCTCCTAGGCCGAGGTTGCCAGCGAAGTAGTTTTGCGCAGCAGCATCTGCGTAGATAGCATAATTTGTAGCAGTACTAGTTGTGCCGGTAATGCGGAGACCATAATTATTTGTAGCACCTGTGACATTTGTGTAGACACCATAATTGTCAGTAGAGGCTCCGGTGATGCTTGCATGGTAGCCATATGTGGTCGCAAGCGCATTTGCCGATGATACGCTTACACCGTATCCATTTGTGATAGTGCCCGAAGATTCGATGAGATCGAGCTGCATTCCGTAGCAGTTCGTAACAGTGACGGTAGCCGATTGCACCTGGCAGTCGCCTTGGTAGGCGTAAAGATTAGTAAATGTCGCGCCAGCCACGCCTGTATTTTGAAGACCGAGAGCGAAGACTCCTGCAGAAGTTGTTGCATCTTGTGATTCGAAGCGTCCTCCATATCCAGTTGTTATGATGGCTCCGTCAACGAGGTTTTGACTTACAGCCCTTATTCCATAGTTGGTTGTAATTGTGCTGGAAATGTTGTTGGTGAAGGCTTCTGCATTGACGCCATAGTTGTTGCTGATTTGCCCGGATTGGTTAATGTAGCCTCGCAAATATGCTCCCATATTAGTAGTTGTAAATCCGGTTGAGTTATTGATTGAGACTGCAAAAATCCCTGCTGAGGTAGTGGCAGTGTTGGTACCAGTTGGATTGATGCGCGATGAATTATTAACCGCTTCGTAATAGCCTCCATATAGTCCGTCTACAAAATTTCCCGATGCAAGGGAGTTACTATTGAATGATCCATAGCTGGTGAGCGACATTTGTGCCTTTTGTGCGTTAGTTGTGACAAGATAGTATTCTCCAACCGTTGATGCTCCTGCAGTTACAGGGGTGCCGGTAAAGGTAGCTGAAGCTCTCGTTCCGCCGTATATAACACCTCCAGCAGTTACATCTTGACTTCGCACGAGATCGAGTGGGGCGAGTGGGGAAGTGCTACCAATGCCAACATTTCCATTATTAAGGATCGTTAATTTGGTAGCCAGGCCTGCATCGCCACCAGGTGACGTTGCAATACTTAGCGCATTGCCATTGAGAATATCAATAGACTTTGTGCCCGCAGTACCAAAGACCAGTGATGCTGAGATTGATGCATCGCCGATTGCATCAAGGGCTGCGCGTGGAGATGTGTTTCCTAGCCCCAATCTATTATTCGTATCATCCCAGAAGAAATTAGTGTTATCTTGTGCAAGAACACCACTCACTCCAGCAAATACTACAGATCCTGCTGTGAACGTTGTATCAAGAGTACCATCAAGATAGAATACTCCATCAACTTCTAAATCTCCTTCAACATAAAGATCATCATCTCCATTTGCAGAGCCAGGGGTAGCAGTGTCGCCAATCCTTGTGTAAGTAGTTGCGTTGATTGTAAGTGCGCCATCACTGGTGAGAT
>CAZHKZ010000023.1:0-7296 GCA_964533055.1 uncultured Gammaproteobacteria bacterium
GCCTTAATTTCTTTGTTAATCCGTAGCAATTCCTTGTTCTTGGTGACGTCTTTCTTGAACTGCTTCCAAAATATAGCCCTATCCTCTTTCACACTAGGCATTTCGTATCTAGCAGACTCAGTGATAACTTCATCCATCCATGAAGCGACTTTCACCATGTCTTTTTCATTCATACCTCTTGTCGTAAGTGCTGGCGTACCTAGTCTTATTCCTGATGGATAGAAAGGCGGCATAGGATCATTTGGGACTGAATTCTTATTGAGCACAATGCCTGCTACCTCAAGGGCTAGAGCAGCCACGGCACCATTAACACTCTTATTCTGAAGATCGACACACATGAGATGATTCTCTGTACCACCACTGACGATCTCAAATCCTCTTTTTTGCAACTCTTTTGCAAGCCTATCAGCATTCTTTACGATATTTGCAGCGTACTTCTTAAAAGATGCTGTACTCGCCTCCTTCAGTGCGACTGCGATACCCGCTGTTTGATTATCATGAGGACCACCCTGGAGACCAGGAAAGACTGCCTTGTCGATCTTTTCTGCCAGCTCTGGATCTTTCTTAAGACCTCGCTCTGTTACCATGACCATCGCACCTCGTGGCCCTCGAAGCGTCTTATGAGTGGTCGTCATAATAGTATGCGCGTATGGAGCTGGACTTGGATGAACACCACCAGCGACAAGTCCTGAGATATGTGAAATATCTGCATGGAGATACGCTCCAACTTTGTCAGCAATCTTTGCAAATCTTTTAAAATCAATAATCTGTGAGTATGCAGTTGTACCACAGATTATTAACTTTGGCTTTTCTTTGATGGCCTGCTTCTCAATTGCATCATAATCTAACTTGCCATCTTCGCCTAACTCATAATGAACAACGTTAAAATACTTTCCTGTGATGGATACAGGTGACCCATAGGTAAGATGCCCACCAAACGCAAGTGAGAAGCCCATGACTTTGTCTTTCTGTGGGTCAACAAGCGCTAAATAGATAGCCAGATTCGCAGGAGATCCTGAATATGGCTGCACATTGACGTGTGGAACGCCAAACAATTCCTTTGCTCGCTCCTGAGCAATTATCTCAACACCATCAGCAAATTCATTTCCCTGATAATAGCGCTTTTTAGGATACCCTTCAGAATATTTATTATTAAGGACTGTGCCGAGCGCTTCTAAGACTGCTGAGGAAGTGTAGTTCTCTGAGGCGATCATCTCGAGAACATCGCGCTGTCTTTTCTCTTCACTTTTTACTAATTCAAAAATTTGCGGATCTGTTTTTTTGAGGTTAATCATCTTTCAAAACCAACTATATCCAAAAGAGTTTAGCTTGACAAGAGAGCAAAATAGATCATTTCTCCAAGATGAGATACGTATATTTCAACCCTTCAAATTCTTTTTCTTCTCGCTCTATCACTTTTGTAAATTCTGAGTACTCTGGAAAATATGCATCCCCTTCTACTTCCTTATGAACAATAGTTAGGTAGAGACGATCCGCAATGCCCATTGCTTGCACATATAATTTACCCCCACCAAAAATAAATATCTCCCCTCGCCCGCCGGTGCTTTGGCGAAAAAGGGACGCTGCAGCCATCTCAATAGCCTCGTTTAAAGAGTGTGCAACCTCTCCGCCTTCAACTTTATAATCCCTGTCGGAAGTCACAACGATATTAAGCCTATTTGGGAGAATCCTTCCGATCGATTCATGCGTCTTTCGACCCATGATCAGAGGATAAGGGGTGGTGATATCTCGAACTCTTTTCTGCTCCCCAGGTATATTCCAAGGTATCTCACCATTGTTTCCGATAACACGATTGTCTGACATCGCCACTATGATACTTATTCGAGGGGTATTCATACATTCACTTTACAGATTTTTTCTTTTTCTCAAAGAAGCCACCGGCGACTGTTAGTTCGCCCTTGAGACCTGGATGTGGGTCATATCCCTCAAGCGTGACAAGCTCTGGTTTAAAATTATCAATATCAGTTATTTTTTTATCTAAAATGAGAGTTGGGAGAGGCTTTGGCTTGCGAGTTAGCTGCTCTTTTACTTGATCAATGTGATTTTCATAGATATGTGCATCTCCAAACGTGTGGATAAATTCCCCTGGCTCTAATTTCAACACTCTCGCAAGGATAATCGTGAGCAATGCATAACTTGCGATATTGAATGGCACTCCAAGAAAAAGATCAGCACTTCTCTGATACAACTGAAGATTAAGCTTGCCACCCTTGATACTGACATGATACATATTGTGACAAATGGGAAATCTATTTGCGTCTTTTTTAAGTGCCATTGAATAGAGATATTTGGGATCCCATGATGTCACAATTGCATTTCTCGCATCAGGATCATCCGTCAACTCATTTACGACCCATCGGAGCTGATCTATTACCCGAGCTGTCCCTGTAGGCCAACGCCTCCAGCTCTCACCATAGATATGAGCTAAATTACCCCATTTCTTAGCGAATGCATTATTGCTAGCGATTTTTTCGATGAATTCTTCTTTTGTTACTTTTGAAGTCTTATTTTTTTCCTTAAAAATCTTGTATGGATAGTCATCCCAAATATGAACGTTGTTATCAACAAGATATTTAATATTTGAGTCCCCTTTCATAAACCACGCGAGCTCATGAAGTACTCCTTTCCAGTAAACTTTCTTCGTAGTGAGAAGTGGGAAACCTTTGGATAGGTCAAAACGAATTTGTCGTCCAAAATGACTATATGAAACAGCTCCTGTGCCACGATCGACATTCTTAATACCTGTCTTAAGAACTTCTTCGATGAGGTCTAGATATGCATATTCTGGATGTTTTTGAGATGAACTCATGCAGTTAGTTTGTAACTCTTTCACACCTCTTTTTCAAGATGTATTACTGTATCAGGACTTTCCCAAGCGGTCTTTGCAGAGATAAATTTTTCACGCATCATCTCTTCCTCATCGTCATCATACATCTCAAAAATACTATCTGGCATTGATGCAAACGCATCAGTTATATGATGTTCATTTTGAGCAAGCATTGCAAGTACAGGAAAATGATCCTGAGAATGACGAAGAAGTGGAATTGTATGAAGGGCAAGAACATCTGCCGATATCCACTGCAGAGCATCGATCATGTCTGGATTCTTAACATCCATTTGTTCTCTCCACGAACGAACTGCAGTACGTAGATATCCTACTCGTTCGATCGCATCGAACGCTTTTCCTAACCTTGAATCCCTATTGAAGACTATCTCATCAGCTACTCTTTCAAGCTGCAAGAGAACATCCGCCTTTTCATGCTCGTCATCAGAATAACGAGCAGCTACATCCTGAACAACAATATGCATCGCATCCCTCTCGCGAAGATTGTCGCCACTTGTCTTCTTTCGCCATGTTATATCCTCACAACCCTCAACACCCTCGCCCCAATCATGGATCGCAGCTGCAAGTAGGAGATCATTCTCATCATCAGAGCTAAATGGAGAGGCTGTATTTGGAGTCTCCTGCATTCGAGACAGTCTTAAAAAAGTTGAAGCAACTTGAACAGTAACTAACATGTGGTCTAGATTGTTCACATCTGCTCCGAGAAGATCTTGCCATTCCTCAACGGAGGTGTTTGCGGGTCGATACGCATCATATCTTGCACGCTGAGATAAGTACTCGCCTGCTGGAGACTGTGCATATGCATCATGAAGACGTTGTCGATCGAGAGGGGTAGTTATAGCAGAATTTTGAGGGGTTTCTGCAGACATTTTAGACTTGGGTTTCTTTCTTAGTAGCGCTGACTCTTCCACCTTGCCATTGACCACGATACATGTTCCCTCCACCAAGAACCTGCATAAACTGAGCATGTGCAATCCTCGCTCCCATCTCAATGGTTACTGGCACGGGGCCCTCATTCTTTAACGCAAAAGTCCAGCCGCCACTATATCCAGGTGGACAATTGCCGGTACGCAAATAAAGACCACTTCTAAAAAGAGTTGATCGAGGAGTAATATTCGCACTTAAATCTTCTGGCATATTCACAGTTTCAATTGTTTTGACCAAATAAAAATCTCCTGGCTCCCAAGTAAAAGATCTCGTCTCACCTTCTACATACTTCTCAACTAACTCTATATCAGCAGTCTGACGCTCCGTCACACCCAGGAATGACTTACCTGAAATCTTGTAAACTTCACCGAGTCTAAAATCGAAGCCCGCTCCTTCAGGATTGGTCAGTTCTCGCTCTGATAAATTCTCTACGAGTTTTTTGGTCTTAACTAGCTTTAGGAGTATTTTGGGGCCAAGAATCATTTGGTCAGTATAGTGAAGGATTGGAGGAGTAACAAGAGGATTTTCTAGATCAAACTACTTTAGCTCTTTATGGATTTTGGACTCCCCTGGACCTTCTTGACCTGCATACTTAGCATTCTTCTTCTTATAATATGGGACTTCAGCTGGTGAAGATAGCTCTGAGAATGCAAGAGAACAGATACGCATACCAGGATAGAGTGCGACTGGCATCTTGCCCATGTTAGCTAGCTCTAACGTAATATGTCCCCTAAATCCACACTCGATACTCGCAGCAGTTGAGTGAATAATAACGCCAAGTCTCCCAATGCTCGATCTACCTTCTAGGCTCCCGACTAAATCATCTGGAACTTCGATATGTTCCATCGTTGTACCTAAGACAAAATCACCTGGCTGAATAATAAAGCGTTCACCCTTCTTAACAACTACCTCTCGAGTAACATCCTGGGAAGTTTGCTTGTCAGTTGGGTCTATGTATGCGAACTTACTGTGGTCGAAAACTCTGAAGATATTCCCCAGACGTAAGTCTATAGAATTACTACCGAGCTGCTCAACAAGATCAGGCGCAGGCTTAATTACCACACTATTACTTTTGAGTCGAACCTTGATATCCCTATCTGATAGAACCATTTTTGAAGTATAGCACACCCAGTTTTCAGTTTTCCGTCCACCCGCTGGCGGATCTGTTTTCGGTCCACAAGGTGCTATTTATAGCATTCAAATTGGACTGATTATAGAGAACTGACTACTGATATCCAGGGCTCATTGACACTGCCTTATACACTTGATACGCTAAAACTGTCGTAAAGTATTTATGAGAAAATCAGCTGTCTTTTCTTTGATCAAAAATGTATTCTCAACATCCAGAAAGAGTGTCCTGGCTGTTGCCCTCATCTTTAGTGCGATACTCACATCACAATCAGTGCTGGCTCCACATGCTCAAGCTGCAGTTTCGGTTGCGAATTTCTCAGTCTGCGTCTATCCTCCATCTGTAGGGTACAGTCCTTATGTAACCATCTCGGGCTATAGCACTACTTATCTCACTGGAAACTGTAAAAGCTATTCATTCACAACAGGGAAATACATCACGATCACCGCAGGTGCAAGTAGAAGTGTCACGCAAGCAAGAACTATTTATCTCTCAACTATCACTAACACTGCAAATCAATATTTCTATCTAGCTGCTGCATATGTTCCACCGACACCAACAAGAGTTCCACCAACTCCAACAAAAAGACCGATTCCTACAGCTACAAGAATTCCTCCTACGCCAACAAGAGTTCCACCAACTCCAACAAAAAGACCGATTCCTACAGCTACCAAAGCACCTGCTCCATGCATTGTTAGTCCTCTGCTTTGTGTAACTCCTACGAAGAAGCCTACCGTGATTCCATCACAGAAACCACTTCCATCTAAAACTCCAACTCCTGCTGGTCCATGTATTGCTAATCCATTACTATGCGTAACGCCTACGAAGAAGCCTACCGTGATTCCATCACAGAACCCATTACCAACAAAGTCACCAACTCCAACACTCAAGCAAAATCAGCCAATTATTCAATACAGAATAACTGGAACTATAAAAGACAAGGCGGGCTCACCAGTTGGAAATGTAAAAGTCTACGCGACATCAAATTCGAACGTATTTGCTCAAACGAACGCAAGCGGTGTATACACCTTAACGCTTTCTTCCTCAGCTAATCCATACACATTCATCCTTCTTGCACAAAAATCAGGCTATAGCAATGCTATTACCTCAACAATTTCGCTCACTCCTACTACCACCACAAAGACTGTTAATTTTACTCTTGCTAGCTCGACAACACCTACTCCAACGCTTTCGGGACCATGTACCGCAAATCCATTACTTTGTGTGACTCCAACCCCCACCAAGCCACCTACATCTGCCTATAAAATATCTGGGACTGTAAAAGATAAGATGGGTGCTCCACTACAGGGGGCAGCTATTGTTGCTAAGGAAATACATGATGGCGGCGTCATTACTGACTCTCAGGGAAAGTATAGTCTCTCGACATTTTCAGCTGGAACGTTCTCACTTCAAGCTAGCAAGAATGGCTTCACATCCTCATCTGCACCAAGCATAGTTCTAACAACAAGTAAGACAACCGCATCATACAATTTCACTCTTATTAAGCCCGCCACAACCATAGCTCCCAGTCCTACCAAAGTTGCAAATAATGGAGTAGTGAAAGGTACTGTTTCCGTAGTGGTTGGAGCAGATAAGCGCGCATATGAGGGTGAGAATGTACGACTCGTACTAACTCCGCAATTGGGCACGGGATCACTGAGTACGATCTCAAAAACAGGCGGGCAATACAGCTTCTCAGGTCTTAGTACATCAGTCTCGTATACATTAAAAGTAGAACCACCTTCCACATATGAAGTTGTATCAAATAACCCAGTCACTGGTATTAAGCCCCCATCCAATGTCGGGTCTGCAGAGATTGTTAACGTTGATATAAAATTACGCTCCACCGCAGGACCTAGTGACAACATTATAAAAGGCGTAGTCTTTAATGATCTGAATAAAAATACTTTCAGAGATGGCAACGAAACTACAGTCTCTGGAGTATCTATTAGTCTTTCCAAGACCGCATCTCGTACTGTAGCAACCGGTATTACCGGGGCATATCAGTTTTCAAGCTTGGCCCCAGGTGATTATGACGTAAAAGTAACAGCTCCAAGTGGTTGGATGGGAACAACTATATCTGGTGCGTATGTAGGAGGTACTACAAAAAATATTACTCGTGACTTCGGAATTTATCGGGCTCCAACGCCATTACCTTCTCAGAATCCACTTCCATCTAAAACTCCAACTCCTGCTGGTCCTTGTATTGCTAATCCACTGTTATGCGTAACTCCAACGAAGAAGCCTACTCCTACGCTCGCAGGACCTTGTATCGCAAATCCTTTGCTTTGTGTAACTCCCACCAAGAAGCCAACTGTGACTCCAACTCCTGCTGGTCCTTGTATTGCTAATCCACTGTTATGCGTAACTCCAA
>CAZHKZ010000023.1:7396-8465 GCA_964533055.1 uncultured Gammaproteobacteria bacterium
ACTCCAACTCCTGCTGGTCCTTGTATTGCTAATCCACTGTTATGCGTAACTCCAACGAAGAAGCCTACAGCTGTTCCAACGAAGATCGTGACATCAACGCCTACCAAAATTCCTACAAAAGCACCTACTGCTGTTCCAACAAAGCAGCCTACTGTTGCACCGACAAAAACCCCAGTTCCAACAAAGAAGCCAGTCCCTACTGCGACATTAACACCAACTCCAACGCTGACTCCAACACCCACATTGACACCTACTCCAACATCTACGCCAAAGCCTGGAGTTACCATCACCATCACACCAACTGCAACTATGACTCCAAGTCCAACGCTGACTCCAACACCCACATTGACACCTACTCCAACAGCAACCGATCCGAATACAACAACGTTTAATGTAATTCTTAAGCTTGATGGCATTGGATCTGCAGGAGACAGCACCAATCCAACTGCGAACTCACTCAGTAACAAAAATCCAGAGAACAAAAATATCCTCGCAGATATCCTTATCTACAACAAAGATACGAAAGCACTTGTTGTTAAAAAGACCGAAACATTTGTCTATGCTGAGGGCGAGCAAGTGTACAGAGGTAGCGCCAACCTTGGCAAAGACTTTGAATCTGACGAATACCTCGTTGTTGTCCAAGCGAACAAGTATTTAGCAAAGCAAATTTCAAATGGCCCAGTTGCTATTACAAATGGCGAAGAATCAGTAGCTACTCCTGACCCCCTCGTTGCTGGAGATGCAAATAACGACAACGTATTAGATGGCGCGGACTACAACATTATGATTGGCTGCTACAGCGATTATGCTCCTGCTGTTGCCTGCAACCAACAACAGTTTGCACAAGCTGATTTCAATGATGATGGTAAAGTTAATCAGTTTGATTACAATCTCTTACTGAGAGAGTTTAAAGCTGCACAAGGCGACAGCGTAGAGACTGCAGCTGACAACTGATATACTTGAAGATATCCTATGTCTAAAAAAACATTATCACTCATTCTGGCACTACTCATCCTGACAATCATACTTGTCTGGGTAGCAATTTCTGCTAGTAAGTCACAGCAAGATC
>CAZHKZ010000023.1:8565-10472 GCA_964533055.1 uncultured Gammaproteobacteria bacterium
GCGGGAACTAAATCAACTCCAATTACTCTTCTTGAAAAATCACTTATTTTGGGAAGAAGAGGCTCGACCAATATCACTACGAGTCTCTTAAAATCATTTAGTGGAACTATAGTTAACTTCTAATCAAATTGCTCTCTCACCATTCATGCCCTTCGGTCTGGCATAAAACGCTCCTTATTCACTAGATAAAAGCGTCCTTATCTGGCCTACAAGGTACATTGATCCTGTTACAACCACTAGCCCATCATCTTTTTTCGCCAAATCAACTGCCTCAGCCAGTGCATCTTTAGGTGTAGGCTGAATATGGATTACGGAATTGGGATAGATCGACTCATACGTCTGTGCAACAAGTGATGCTACCATGGTCGCATTCTTGCTCGTATCAATTGTTACGTGAAACTCAGAAAAAACTATCTCATCAGCACTTCTATGAACTGCCTTAAAAATTGAATGAAGATCTTTCGCTTTTTTAAACGCTAAAATAAAAATCTTTTTACGCTCGGGATACAGCCTTTCCAACTCTCCAATAAACGCATTCATCTTTGCCTCATTGTGAGCGCTATCTAAAATGACTGTTGTCCCACCGATTACAAAATGCTCAAACCTTCCATTAAATGTTGCGGATCGAAACGCCTCGAAAATATCCTCCTGATTAATCTTGAATCCCTTTTCCACCAAAGCAAGTAATGCTAGCAATACAAGGCAAGCATTTTCAATCTGATACATCCCTACCATCGACAAGAATACACCTGAGATGGCGTATCCTCCACTCCTAAATGAGAATAGCGAACCCTCAAGGGTACAATTTTTGATATCCACCTCCACGCTATTGCCAAGCACCACGAGATCTGCCTGGACACTCTCTGAGGCTTCCTGCACGATTGAGAGCACCTCTTTCTGAGTAACTCCAGTAATAACTTTCATGCCAGGCTTTATAAAGCTTACTGCCTCATGAGCGATCTTCTCTGTCGTATCGCCAAGATACTCAACGTGATCAATTGATATATTGGTAAGAATCCCAACAATTGGGCTGAGTGTATTTGTACCATCATATTTGCCCTCTAGGCCCACTTCAATAACTGCGATATCTACCTTCTCTTTGGCAAAATAGAGAAAGGATACTGCTACAAGTGCCTCGAAATAGGTTGGTTTGCCAAATGGCGTAAGTGTAACTCTTTCAACTCCTGTCTTTACTTGCTGTAAAAGTGTTACGAATTCTTGCTCGGATATCTCAAGCCCATTTATTTTCATTCGCTCAGTTGCCCGCTCAAGATGAGGTGATGTGCTCAGCCCCGTCTTATAGCCAGCAGTTGCTAAGACGTGTGATAAAAGATAGGAAGTAGATCCCTTACCAGATGTTCCACTCACTTGCACCGAAACAAACTTTTCCTGAGGGTTATCTAACTCATCAAGAAGTGCCTTCATTCGCTCAAGTGGATTTACGTCCAGTCGAACATCTCTCTCGGATGGGATCAGCGATTCTAGGTACGATATTGCTTCTTTATAGATCATATACTTTTAAAAACTTGTGGACATTATACCTGATATAATCAAAGTATGAATCTCGCCAAAAATGCGACACTCTCCTATTTGAGAACTCTTGCAAAAAGATCTCTGGACACACATAAACCCACTATCATAGGCATAGCTGGATCTGTTGGTAAATCATCCACTCGCAACGCGCTTGAAGCGATACTTAAAGACCACTTTCCAACTCAATCAATTGGTAATTCTGAGACCGGCATTCCACTCGGCATTCTAGGCATGAAGCCAGAGTCATACTCTCCGCTTGACTGGGCAAAAATGCTGGCAAAGTCTCCCCTACGGGGCAATTTTCTTAAAGGCACAACGCATCTGATCGCTGAAATGGGCATAGATGATCCATATCCTCCTAAAAATATGGAGTA
>CAZHKZ010000024.1:0-9969 GCA_964533055.1 uncultured Gammaproteobacteria bacterium
TAAATATCAGAGATGGTGTAAATTGATTTACCATTGCTCGATATTTTGCTTATGATCACTGTTGTATTTTTTGTAAGTCGTTGGTTTTCTGTAATAATTTTCTCACCACCATATTCAAGGGTAAGTGTTTTATTTTTTTCTTTTCCATCAAGAACTTGTAGAGAAACCTTCTGATAAGGATGATTCTTGCCGCCAATATTCTTTGTCTCATTTTTTATAAGCGATGTTACTTTTGCTTTTGAATACTCCTGAATATTTTGCGATTGTGCGAGTGCAGATAGGGGAAAGAGTGCAGCGACAATAACAAGCAAGAATGTTTTGGTGAGGATATTCACAAGTGAAGTATAGCACTACCTGTTGTCAGTTTTAAGTTATCGGTCTATCAGGTGATATAAATTGCCTATTGCATTATGCAACTAAGTTGCATATACTACATGCAACTGACTCGCAAATGCAGCAGTTATACGTAACACAATACATAAAATTACTTTGATCTTGTAATATTAAGGCCCCGCTCGCGGGGCCTTAAGAATCAATAAATAATGCAAAACCATATACAGCTATTAGGGGACTCGAATCTTCGCTCTACAAATGCGCGACTTGCCGTGCTCTCATTTTTTAATGAGACATCTGGTCCGCTTGGCGCTGATGAAATTCTTGAACATCTTCTTTCGGAACATGAAAAAGTAGATAAGGCAACAGTCTATCGTATGCTTGAGACGTTTTATCAAAAAGGACTTATAAAGAGGTTAGAGTTTGGTGAGGGCAAATATCGCTATGAAATTGCAGGTGAGGATCACCATCATTTGATTTGTGAGAAATGTGGGAGCGTTCAAGACCTCTCGAACTGTAATATCCCAGAACTAGAAAGAGATATAATGAAAAAGAAGAAGTTCAAAGTTATTCGTCACTCGCTTGAATTCTTTGGAATTTGTACACTATGTCAACGCTAATTTATATAATTATTTTTACAGTTCTCGCTAGTCTCCTGTCTCTTGCGGGGGGATTACTCCTTCTGACAAAGAAAAAACTCTCGCACAAAGTTACTCATGGGCTTGCAGCTTTTTCAGCTGGGTCATTGCTGGGAGTGGCATTTCTTGATCTCCTTCCCGAAGCGTTTCATCATTTTGAGGAGCTAGGATCTATAGAAGTTGAACGAACTGTCATGCTTTACACCCTCGCAGGAGTGCTTTTATTCTTTCTCTTAGAGCGATTTATCCATTGGTTTCATCACCATCATAGAGATCACAAGGAGGAGGCAGTGAAGCCAATTGTTTCCTTAATTGTCTTTGGCGATGGTGTGCACAACTTTATCGATGGAGCTGTTATGGCAGCGACGTTTATGGTGGACATTAGGCTGGGGATGATCACGACACTTGCTATTATTGCACACGAGCTGCCTCAGGAGATAGGTGACTTTGGACTCCTCTTAAGTCAAGGTGTATCTAGGGGGAAAGCGTTTATGTATAACCTTCTCAGTCAACTTACAGCAGTCCTTGGGGGAATACTAACATTCTTTATAGGAGCATCTGTTGAAGGTATATTGCCGGTCCTCATTGCGATTACGAGTGGATTCTTTATTTACATTGCCCTTACTGATCTTGTACCAGATATTCATAGTGAAAATAAGAAAGGCTTTGCTGTTATGGAGACAGTACTTCTGTTCTTGGGGATAATTGTCGTATCTGTATCAGTTATGCTACTTGAGCACTAGGAGTAATCTCACAGCTCTTCTTGTTATACGAGCGAAGCGAGAGATAGATACTAAAGAGAAGAGCCATCACAATAAATCCCTGCATCCATATACTGGAGAAGAGTAGTCCTAAGAAGCCTCCACCAGAGCCAAAAAGCGCAAAGATTGAGAGGCTGCAGCTGGGACAGCCAACGCTTGCAAGCGAGAGTAGTCCAGTGCCGCCCATCGATAGCTTTGTTTTCCCAGTGATAGCAATTTTTTTACCAACTAAGAAGATAAGTGAGATGTTTAACCCTATGAGAAGTGCTGTCACAATGAGTAGGAGAATGTGTCCGATATTAAACATTTGAAAATAGCCAATAATAAGTTGAGTAAGCACAGAGAACTTATACGTAATTGGAAAAGTATGGGTAAGTGTATTGATTACGAGGCTATTATTGAGAATGAAGACCTGAGCTACTAGATATGCTGTTGCGATTCCTGTTGTGACGAGAAGTGTTCTTCTCTGTGTGATAGGACTAAAAAAAGCCATAGGGGTTTATTTCTTAAGCTGTTGATCGATGAGAGTTTTGAATGATGCGTATGGAAGTGCTCCTACTACAATTTGACCATTAACATAGGCTGTTGGTGTTGAATTCACACTAATTTTTGCCCCTTCTGCCATATCCTGATCAATTTTTGCGGTGTATTTCTTACTTGTAAAACATGAAGTGAATTTTTCAGTATCAAGTCCAAGTTCAGTAGCCCAGCTCATTATATCTGCATCTGTGATAGCGATTGTTCCTTCACCCTGATCCTGCTGTTTCTGGAAGGCTATGTCATGGAACTCCCAGAATTTATTCTGCTCATTTGCGCATTCTGCAGCTTCAGCAAGTGGTCTAGCGGCTGGATGTAGCTCTGGAGGGAGTGGATATTGTCTGAACGCAAACTTTACCAAGCCAGTATCAATATAGTCTTTTTTGATTTGTGGGAGAGTGTCTTTCCAGAATTTACGGCAGAAGAGGCACTGGAGATCGCTGAATTCAACAATGGTAACTTTTGCATCACTTTTTCCCAAGACAGGGAGGTGGCCATTGCCAACTTTGAAAATACCTGGAGTTGGCGTTGGAATTTGCCCAAGTGATCCGGCTGAAAGAGCAGTCTCTTTTTGTTCCCAATAAGTTACTTTTGCAGTTTGATAGCCCACTAGTCCGCCAAGGAGAAGGAGGATTGCGATAAAGGCGAGAGAAGGCCAACTTATTTTTGGTAAAAATGAAGGGAGTTTAATCTGTACATAATCTTTAGGATCAGTCTCGGGTGATTTCTTGAGGGAGGTCTTTCGTGCTGCCATGTGAATTATTCTAGTGAAGCGCAGGGGGCATGTCAACGTTTTCTGTTGTATACTATATTCTATGGATGAACATACGAGTGAGCCAGTTTCAAAGCCTGAAGTTGTGAAAGAGGCATCTTCAACCCGAGACCTCTCAAAGCTATTTGCGATGGTAGCAGATCGCTTTGTACATCCTCATAGTGGTCCAAATCATGAGCACAAAATCACCGTTAATCCCTTTGTTTCAAAAATGGCATCAGCTTACGAGAAGTTACGAAATGCGATGGAGTATAGGGAGGAGGAGGTCATCCTGCGAGCTACGATTGAGAGAATCTTACGTCGAAGACTGCTTCTTGGTGGTACGGCAAAGTCGACAGCGGAGCCACTTATTCGTGAGCTGATCTGGGCTCGTTATCTTGCTGACAATGAAGTGCCTGAGAGCGCTGTTATAAAAATTGAAGAGGTTATCGATGTATATCTCGCGCTTCGTTTATGCATTCTCGACAAACATCAAATGAGGGTGGGCGAGCTCAATGATCTTATTTATCACTTAATGTCTGCGGCAATAGAGCATGTCCTTAATCCGAATGAAGAAAAGCAGATCATGGCAAATTTCATGTACAAGGTCCTTCTGGATGATGTTGAAATTATCGAGGAGACTGAAGAGACAAGAAATGCGCAGGTCTATCTAGCAGTGAGGAGAGCCTTTGCAAAAGATGATCACGCCTTTTTGCAGTACCACATCTTCTCACTTTATTTTGGTGAACTAACTAAGGCCAACTTAGATCATGTTGTGCAGAATTTCCCATCTGGCCTAAAAGAGATTAATAGACAGTTGGTCTACCCTAAGCGAGATAGGATATTTTCATATGTTAAGAAGCGAGCTGCAGCATTTTTTGTCTTGGAAGAACTAATGCGCGAGAATAAAGAAGGTATTAAAGCGCTTTTAAGTGATGAAAAGAAGGTAGAGGAGAAGGTTCAGGAAATTTGCAATCGTCAGTATAGAAGTATTTCATCCAAGGTGAGGCGAGCGATCGTTCGAAGTGTCATCTTTATTTTGATGACGAAGGTTCTGTTTGCTTTTGCCATAGAGGGGACGTATGAAAGACTTGTCTATGGAGGCATACAGTGGACAACACTCTTGATTAACACAAGTATCCCGCCACTTCTTATGGTCGTAGTGAGTCTCTTTATACGTTCTCCTGATCAAAAGAATACCAACAGGATATTTGGATTTATTCAGTCGCTTCTTTATGATGAAAGTCCAAGACTTGGAGGAAGACTTCAGATTCATAAGAATGCAGACAAGCCTAATTTAGCATTTAATCTCCTCTGGCTGTCTGCATTTGTGATCTCATTTGGCGCGATCATCTCGCTCCTTTCTGCGCTGCATTTCAACATTGTAAGTCAGGCGATCTTTATCTTTTTCGTCACTGTTGTATCATTTTTGGCGTATAGAATTAGTCTCTCTGCGCACGATTTCTCTGTGGGGGATAAGCAAGATCTTCTTACACCATTTATAGACTTTCTTTTTGTTCCGGTTATTAGGGTAGGGAGAAGATTGACGCAGAGTATCTCCCAGATCAACTTCTTCCTCTTTCTTTTTGACTTTATCATCGAGACACCTTTTAAATTGATCTTTGCTTTTATCGAGCAGTGGTTCAAATTCCTTCACGAAAAGACTGAAGACTTAGGCTAATCCTGTGGTATACTCATAAGATGAAATTACTTAAAGCTAATTCCCATTACCTTGCCTTTCTTATAGCTCTCTCAGCGACGGTAGGGAGCCTTTTCTTTAGTGAAATTCTTCATTATCCTCCCTGTGTTCTCTGTTGGTATCAAAGAATATGCATGTACCCAATCGTTGGCTTACTTGCGCTTGGCATCTATTTTGGCGAGAAAACAGTTTATAGAGGCGTGCTTTTGCTTAGTAGTATTGGGCTACTAATATCTATTTTCCACAATCTCCTGTATTACAAGATTTTGCCTGAGGCTGCAGCCCCATGTCTTTTGGGAGTATCATGCACCACAAAGTTCATTGAATGGTTTGGATTTATTACGATCCCATTACTTTCTGGGATCGCGTTTGCAATCATAATTATCTCTATGCTACTCTACAGAAACTTTGTCAGCCAGAAAGCTGAGAAAAGGTAATATGAAAAAAGAAGGAATTATCTTAGGACTTATTGGACTTGTTACTGTTGTAATTGTTATCGGGGCCGCACTGCTATTAAGTCAGCCAAAAGAGGCGACAGAGCAGGTGGCTACCGTTACTGACACAGCACTCTTGCTTGGACCCGAGAAAGATCGTCAAACGATTGGCTCATCATCAGCAAAAGTGACGATTGTTGAATTTGGAGACTATCAGTGCCCTGCATGTAGGCTTGCTCACCCCGTAGTGAAGCAAATCCTTGAAGAATACAAGGGCAAAGTCTACTTTGTGTTTAGAAACTTCCCGCTACCGATGCATCAAAATGCACAGCTTGGAGCGACAGCTGCACTTGCTGCGGGAGCACAAGGGAAGTTCTGGGAAATGTACGATATCCTCTACGAGAATCAAGAAGAGTGGGGAGAGAGTGCAAAAGCAAAAGATCTTATTAAAGAATATGCAGCTGATTTGAAGTTGGATACAGCAGTTTTCTCACAGGCACTTGATGCACAGATCGGTAAAGCAGTCATTCAGAAGGATCGAGACGATGGCTACCAGCTTGCTGTTAATTCAACTCCAACCTTCTATATAAATGGTGACAAGGTCGTAGGTGGTATTGATTATGATACTTTTAAGAAAGAGATTGATAAGCGCTTAAAGTAGGTTACCAATCGGTAAGTATATTGACACAACTTTGTTTTTGGTGTTAGATAAGTATTCCAAACTATGGCAGACATTACCCTCACAGACTCAAATTTTGAAGAAGAGATTATAAAATCTCCAGTACCAGCTTTGGTAGATTTCTGGGCTCCTTGGTGTCCGCCATGTAAAATAATCGGCCCCATTGTTGAAGAGCTTGCTGTTGAGTATGCAGGTAAGCTTAAGGTAGGGAAGATGGATGTTGATCAGTATCAGGTTGGATCTGAGAAATACGGCGTGATGTCTCTCCCAACACTCCTTCTTTTTAAGGATGGTAAGCCAGTTGACTCTATTATCGGGGCACAAAGTAAAGAAGTTATTAAGCAAAAAATAGAAGCAGTTCTTGCTGCTTAGTTTCAATGGAAAACCTCTTTGACGTCATCATCATCGGCTCTGGCCCTTCTGGTCTCACTGCTGCCACTTACACCACTCGTGCTGCTCTCAAGACTCTTGTTTTGGCAGGAGAAAAATGGGGCGGTCAACTCATGCTGACGTCAGTTATTGAAAATTTCCCGGGTTTTCCAGAGGGGATTGAAGGCCCAGAGTTGATGGCAAACATGCGAAAGCAAGCTGAGCACCATGGAGCTGAAATACTCAATGAAAATGTCACAAAGATTGTGATATCTGAAAGGCCATTTAAAGTGAGCACTTCCACAAAGAGTTATGAAGCAAAGTCGATTATCATCGCAACAGGAGCTGATGCACGCTGGCTAGGCGTACCAGGTGAGACTGAGAGAATTGGAAGAGGGATGTCTTCATGCGCAACATGTGATGCAATGTTTTTCAAAGGCAAAAATGTTTTCGTTGTTGGCGGAGGTGACAGCGCAATGGAGGAAGCCCTCGTACTTTCAAAGACTGCAAATAGCGTCACGCTTTTACACAGAAGAGATGTATTTCGAGCTAGTGACATTATGATTCAACGAGTTAAAGAGAATCCTAAGATCACCTCGCTCTTAAATTCTGAAATCATTGAGGTCAAGGGGGAGATGCGTGTCCAGTCTGTCATGGTCAAAAATAATAAGACAAATGAGATAAAAGAGATGCCAGTTGATGGTGTTTTTGTAGCGATTGGGCATATACCTAACACGACATTCTTGAATGGTATAGAGTTGGATGAAGAAAAATATATTAGGGTCAAAGATGGCTTCAGAACAAATATAGAAGGCGTTTTTACGGCAGGGGATGTGCATGATAGGCACTATCGTCAAGCCATCACTGCTGCAGGATTTGGATGTGCAGCTGCTCTTGAGGCTGAGCGTTGGCTGGCAACTGATGGTAAAGACCTCAACTTCAAGGCGAATTAAGTAATCATGGGTTTACCTATTGACAGGTATTCCTTTGTCCTATAACTTAAATTAAGTGAAGACGAAACGCAGACTCAATAGAAAAGCTCGCAAGCCACTCTCTACTCATCATAAGCTAATCATTGGACTATCTATTTTAGTATTCGCAATATTACTTCAGGTTGGTTTAGTAAAAAACTTTTTTACCCCAGCAGGGGCGGTAGCGATTACAGATAGTCCAGTCACTAAAAAAGTTTTCCTCCTTATTTTTAATCCAACAATCGATCAAGATGGTGTTCCAGTTAAATTAACAAATTACTTAAATTGGCAGAATCCAGATACGATATCAAATAGCCTAATTCCTGTGTTCCCAACAGTCAGTCATGGGTTTTTGAGCTATTCGTTGTCAGAGAGACAGGAAGTGAACGGGTGGCCAAGTAAAGTAGATGGGTTTGTTTATAATCAGGCGTCGTACTTACAATGTTGGCAGGATCATAGTACTTGTCATGCGCAAGATGCAGCTGATTTTCAAAAGATGTTCAATGACTATGGCATTTGTGCTAAAAACGTCGATGAAGTATGGGTGTGGGGAGGTCCATGGTTTGGCTATCCTGAGCATCAAGTAGTCAATTTTTGTGGTAAGAGTCAGTTCGTAATGGGCTTTAGCTACGAGAGAAATTTTGATGAAGCACTCCATAACTTTGGGCATAGAATGGAGTTTGTTATGAGCGACAGCGGAAACAGGATTAATAATGGTGTGCCTTGGAAGCAAGATAGTGCGACGGAATGGAACAAATTTAGTAAAATCGATACAGGATGTGGCAACATACATTATCCTCCTAGTCCCTATGACTATACCTTTGTAAATCCCGATGGAAGCCTGGGTAAACCTCTCCATGAAGAATATGATTATTCAAATACCACGCCTGTGACTTCAGCTTGTGAAGGATACCTTAATTATCCTGCTGGTCCCTTCCCATCCCAAACTATTACCTGTGAGGTTTGGGGCTGTACTCAAGGGGGATATGTACAATGGTGGCTTTCTCATATTCCTGCAAAGAGTGGGGTAAGTATTGATCCACAGACTGGGAGAACGCTCTACAATAATTGGTGGAAATACTACGCTTATTTTGATGAAACAGCTGTCCCGCCTTCAATTCCAGGTGATTTTAGCAATGTTTCTGCTATTTTCGGAACAACCTCTGCGACTTTTGCATTCAATTATTCTGGATCAACCTCAGAATACTTGGTAGATGTCTCAACTGTTCCTGATATGTCTACAGATGTATATGTAAATTTTGCTACAGGAAGTACTAGCCCTTTGATTGTTAGCTCCCCACAGGCCAAATGGGATAAATATAGCTGCGGTCGCACCCTTTACTGGAGGGTATACTCTGCAGATCGATCGACGCAGGGTCCAATTATTACGACCGTTGCTTGTCCAGTGCCAACAGCAACGCCTACTCCTGTAAAAAAAGCTGATTTGGTAATAACTAGCTATGCATTGACTAATAGTAGTGGTACGGTTAAATCTTCATTTAAAGTAAATGAGGCTATCTATGTTAAGGTCACCTACAGGAACAATGGTAATGCGGCTTCAGCTACACCAGACGGGACAATTTACTCAACATTCTATAAGAATAAGCCTACATCTGTACCAAATAACTTAGGCTCAGATCCCATTAATTTTTATTCAGCGACACCAAATCTTGCAGCAGGTGAGAGCAAGACATACGCATCTTATCCACGAAGCTCAACAGTAGCATCTTTTCCAGGAGTCAAAACGTGGAAAATCGGAACTGTTGGCACTTATACTGCACGAGTCTTTCAGGACTATGATGTAAGGGTCAGCGAGTCAAATGAAAACAACAACCAGGCAGTAGTGCAATATACAATTACAAAGTAGTCATCGAGCATTATTGGGGGAGAGTAATTGCTATTTTTGATCCTCTTGACAGCCTCAATTCGCCTATGGTACTATAGCTCTCACAGTAAAGCGAAAAAGTCGTTTTTTTATGCCTAGAAATTCACACATAACATTCATTATCCATTAAGGGATACCGTGACTTTCTACATCCTCTTTTTCACTCTTCTGTAAATCGCACATTTTATTGGTTGCTGGCTGATTAGTTTTTAGTTTTCAGTTACTAGTTCCTAGTTTCCAAACTAGCTACTATTGCCTAATAACTAATTCCCAAATAGGGGCCGGTAGCTTAGTTGGTAGAGCGCGTCATTTGCAATGATGAGGTCGAGAGTTCAAATCTCTTCCGGTCCACCGAGTCAGACTCGGCTTTGCTGAGTTCAGAATTGAAACGGTAGACGTTTCATAATTAATAATTTAGGTAAGGTTCATGGCTTCGTCCTTTCGGACAAGCCCCCTAGTTAGAGGGGGTTTTTCTGAAAGGTTAGGTAGTCTTTCGCTAACTTCTCCCAAGGAGGAGGGCCGAGAGAACACCTTTGATGAGAGCTCTTTAATAAGTGAAGAGAATTCCGAATTCGCCTCCTGGCGAATCGGAATAAATTTGTCTAAATCCGGTTTAAAATCCGGAAATATTAGAAAATCTACTCATAATGTCATTAATGGATGCCTTGGAGATATTGACCGAGGAAGGACGCATACGGCGGCGATACGCGTCGGGGAGGAGCCACAATCCTTTGATCCGGCGGTTTCCGAATGGGGCAACCCTCCAGCATGTCTGGAAACCTGCAGTAAACAACGTTGATTTATCAATGTAATAGCTGTTGAGTTGGGAACGGCTCGAACTGAAACATCTCAGTAGGGCCAGGAATATAAATCATATGAGATTCCGTCAGTAGCGGTGAGCGAAAGCGGAAC
>CAZHKZ010000025.1:0-9968 GCA_964533055.1 uncultured Gammaproteobacteria bacterium
TATTCATTTGCACTTGATCATAAAAAAAATCATCGGTGTGGTGGTGTGCCATATGACCATGGCAATGTATTGCAAATTTTGACAAAGGCCGTCAAGCCATTAAGAATTTTAGAATTAGGAACTGGTGTTGGATACTCAACTGCATGTTTTGCAAAAGCAGATGAAAAAGTTCATATCGATACAAGTGATCAAGATGGAGAACATCTTGCGATTGCTCAATCAAAATGGGTGGAGCTAGGAATTGAGAAAAGTATAACTGCATTTTGCGATAAGGCTGAGGCAGTCCTTCCTGAACTAAATGAGAAATACGACGTAGTTTTTTTCGATGGCTATGATCCTTCACTCAAATTTTTACTTCACTTTGAACGACTTTTAAAAAAGACAGGACTACTTATTACTGCCAATCTTTATTTGAAAGACGAGACAGGTGGGAGATATATGAGACATATTACTGATGAGAGGAAATGGTCGACAAGTGTTTTTGAAGATACTGCAATTTCTATTAGAAAGTTTTGATAGGAGAGTTCTGATATAATCGATCACTATGGAATTCATCTTTCAAATTGGTATTGTTTTGCTCCTAGTCCTTCTCAATGGGTATTTTGTAGCATCAGAATTTGCGCTTATTGCTGTGAGAAAGACAAGAGTTGATGAGTTGGTGAAGAATGGAAGTCAGTCAGCTAAAGTCTTGCAGGGGGCTCTGAAGCACTTAGATAGTTATATTTCGGCAACACAGTTAGGTATCACTCTTGCAAGTCTTGCACTAGGTTGGGTCGGCGAGCCAGCAATTGCGCATGCAATTGAACCTCTAATAACATTTTTACCCCGCGAGGCAGCTATTATTACTTCTCACACACTCTCAGTTATCATCGCATTTAGCATTATTACCTTTCTCCATATTGTTCTAGGAGAGTTAGCTCCAAAATCTGTCGCATTGCAAAGGTCTGAGGCCACCTCGCTTTTTATTATTACGCCACTTGTAGTATTTGCAAAAATATTCAGACCATTTATTTGGTTTTTAAATGGAGCAGGAAAGCTCATCTTGAAAATGTTTGGTCTTACAGCACCAACTGGACATGAGCTAGTTCATTCTGAGGAAGAAATACGAATGCTCCTTTCTGAGAGTGCAGAAGAAGGTGCAATTCCTTCAAAAGAAGTTGAGATGGTAAATAAGGTATTTCAATTTGGTGATACTACCGTAAAGTATGTCATGATCCCACGATCTGATATCTTGGCATTTGATATCTCATCAACTCTTCGAGATGTTGTTAAGAAAATCGAGCGTCATCCGCATAGTAGATTTCCAGTTTATGAAAATACCATAGATACGGTTATTGGATTTGTGCACATTAAAGATATTTATAGAGAGTTACTAAAAAAAGGTGATGAGAAAAAGCTATCTGATATTAATATCATTAGGACTATTATTACAGTTCCTGAGACTAAAAAAATCGATTCTGTACTGCAAGATATGCGTAAAAATAGGATTCATATTGCCGTTGTGAGCGATGAATTTGTCGGAACTTCGGGTATGGTGACTCTTGAAGATATTATGGAAAGCCTTGTTGGTGAGATTGAAGATGAATTTGAAGACTCAGCAGTGAACATCGCTAAACAGCCTGATGGCTCGTACCTTTTAAAGGGCTATACACTTATCTCAACCTTCCAGGAAAAATTTCCACTTTCACTAAAAGGTCAGGGATATACCACAATTGCAGGTCTAGTCTTCGGGCTTTTAGGACATGAGCCTCGTATAGGGGATACTGTTGAGATAGGGAGATACTCCTTAACTGTGGAGGAGATAGAAGGTAAGCGTATCAAAACGTTACTGCTTAAGAAAATATCGCCTCAAAAATAGCCTCTTTGAATTTTTGTTCTGATTCCTCTATACTTGCGCAAAAGAATTCAGATCAGGATTAACCTGTCTGACTTCATTGTCTGTTGTACTTATCTCATGCACAAGCAACGGAGGTCGTCATGGGTGCATTTCCTTGGCAGGAAGAAGTAATCCTGCCACTTTCACCTGTCTGGGAGACGATTCTTGCTCATCGTGGGCAAGAAATTGGCGGATATAAAATCGATGGAATCAAAAATGAGTACGGGCTAGACGATGGGCGTCTACTAACCGTCTCCAGAGAGGATCCAATCTCTGGGCCTGTTCTTATTGAGTTCAAGTTCTCTCCCTCCAGCTACAGACTTGAGAATCTTTTCGAGCTGTATGTCGGAACTGGAGATCCTGGGAGGGATCCAGTCTGGTCTCTTGGGCTTGGTCGCACCATTGATTATTACTCACCATTGGGTGAGGAGATGCAGGTGAGGCAGGCTTGGAGAGAAGATGAGCTTTGTCTTGTCTATGTCACCAAGGGGGAGTGCTGGGCAGACTGGTCCTCAGGCAGATCAAGGAAGACTGGGGATGGCTGTATGACGTTTCGAAAGACTCCGACTGCACTGACTAAGCTTCGCCATGTCTTTGGCGAGCCGATTCAGCAAAGGATCAACTCAGCTGAAAAAGCAGCTGAAATTCTTAGGCGGGTAGACATCCAAGCTCTTGTCGCTGTCATGAAAGGAGTAATTGGGTCATCGTACGGATGACGCATCAGAAAATCTCTTGGACAGCCTGGTGTTTTTCATCAGGCTGTCCTCTTTTTGATCAGAATTATTACTCATTGCTTAAAGAAGCAGTACCTGTTAAGCTGTCTTCTCATGGCACTTAAACATGGCGGTACAAAGAAAGGTCCAAAAAGTCTTCTTAAGACAAAAATGCACGGAACACGTAGGGTATTTATCCGTAAATTAAAAGCCAAACTTAAGGGTTAATGTTATTTCCTCCTTTTCTTCTTCAAAAATAAGCGTCTTAGCCTCAAATATGCTATAGTATCTTGTCAAATATGTCACAACTATCACTCATATCACTTGGAGAAAGAGAAAAAGATCGAAATAGAAGAGTTCTTCTTACTCTTATTAAGAAAAAGCGTATCGTCTTGCAAAAATTAATTATTAGATCTGAATCCCTAAAGGTGAAATTGGATATTCTCAAAAGAGAGTATATGGTAAAAATCGGAAGTCTGGTCACAAAAGATAATCACCTTGATCTTGAAATAATTAAACTGCGTAATCTCATTAGTCTCTTTGAGGAAGGAATGACGTATGAAAATGCTCTAAAAGAGCTGGAGGGGACTTTTTATGCTGAACAGTTAGAGATAGAAAGAGAAGAAGAGAAAATACGATTTGAAAAAATGCTTTTTGATCGACAAGTAGAGGAAAAGTCTGATGAAGTTATGCAGGACGCAAAAAAGCTTTGGAGAAAATTGATCACACTTTTTCATCCAGATCTTACTCAAGAGCCGCTTGAGAAGAAGAGGAGAGAAGGAATTATGAAGTTAATTAATGAAGCATATGAAGTTGGAGATATTGCTGCGCTCTCGAGGATCGAGCGTGACCATGGAGTTCAGGATGAGACATCTGTGCAAAGTCTTGAGGAGATTTTGATACATATCGAAAATGATATTGTGCATCAAGAAATGTATTATGAGGAATTAAAGAGTTCTGAGTGGTATCGATTTGAAAAAAGATTGATTCGTTCAAGGCAGACACTAGATGAAATGTATGCTGATCTTGAGAAAAAACTATTGGGCGATATTCTTGGGAAGATAGAAGTAATTAAGGAATTCAAAAGAGAGATTGGCCAGAAGTTTCACCAAGTTATTTGATCGTCCATCCGCCGTCAATTACTAGTACTTGTCCTGCAACAAAGTCCGATTCTTTGCTGGCAAGATAGACAGCTCCATATGCGATGTCCTCAGGACTACCAATTCGGCCTACTGGTGTCTTATCTAAAAAGCTCTTCTTTGTCGCTTCATCTTTGAGCATAGGATCTGTCATATCAGACTCGATAACGCCTGGAGCAATAGCATTGACATTAATTCCATGATGAGCATAATCAAGCGCCATTTCGCGAGTAAGGTTGATCACAGCACCTTTTGCTGCACAGTATGCTGCAGATTTTTCGAAGCCAAATAGTCCAGCGATTGAGGCGATATTGATGATCTTGCCGTTCTCATTTTTAAGCATATAGGGAAGAATCGCTTTAGACATGAGATAAAGACCCTTTACGTCGATACTCATAACAGTATCCCAGTCTTTCTCATTTACATCGATCACTTCATTAGGTAGATAAATACCGGCATTATTTACCAGGATATCGATCTGCCCCCACTTTGCGAGAACTGTAGCAACTGCCTCATTAATTTGAGAACTTGATGAAACGTCAACGAGCGCATAGATTGCCTCGCCTCCAGAGTCTTCGATCAGCTCGACCACCTCTTTTAAAGGCTCTTCTCGTCTGCCACAGACCATCACATATGCACCTTCTTGAGCAAATTTTAACGCTATTCCTTTGCCAATTCCTGTACCACCACCAGTTATAATTGCAACTTTATTTTTAAGCCTCATTCTTTTTCAGCAAGTACTGCCTCCTGTTTTGTTTTATGAATAGTTCCATCTGCATGCTCTGGCGGTGCATAAATTGTAAAGAGCTTGAGATCGTCCACGCCTGTATTGATGAAATTATGAGTTGCGCCAGCGGGGACAAATATGACGTCATGCTTTTCAAATGATTTCTTTTCATCATTAATAATGACGTTTCCTACTCCATGGACAATAACGAGGATTTGATCTGTGGAGTTGTGTGTTTCCATTCCAATATCTCCACTCTTTGGAATGCTCATCGCAACAACCTGACTATGTTCTCCAGTGTGAAGAACGCGTCTAAAATAAGAATTCTCTTTCGTGAGCTCTTTTATATCTTCAAGATACATGATGTTATTATACTGACAACTAGCTAGATTGCAATGTGAGTCGCTGGAGAGTTGGACTCCATTTGTCTTCTTCCTCTACTAGGATAAAGAAGCCGTCCTTACGTTGAACGAGCGACTCTACATCTGGAAGGATTCAACATGCCTTCTTTCACCCCTAAATCATATTTGATTTGAAGATGCGCTCTGAAGATGAGCTACAGATGTGTTGATGAACTACCATGAATATCATAATCCTTGAGTGGTTTCATTGCAGTGATTGAAATCACAGAGAGTATGTGATCATTGTTACTGCGTACGGGAGAGTTTTCGCCTATCATGACCACATGATTAAGCTGGTTAGATACGGACAATACGAGCTCTATGAAACAAAGCATCAGACAAAAGTGCTCGCTTTGGATAATGATATTTTCGCCTGGGTCAATGTTGATGGAATTGGTGAAATACTCGTAACTTCAAAAGGAACACATGATATTGAGTGTGTGTTGTGTAGGGGAACGTATAAAATGTATGATGTGAAAGACGAGCCAAATTTTACAGATTTGTTACATCTCGAGTTATTTGTCGGAGATGGGGCATGGCAGGGATATTTACTTACCTCAGGTTTGCCAAATGATGAAAAGATTAGATCAAGAGTGATACCTACGAATGAGATAATTACAAAATCTACCCACTAACTTCTCACAGAAGTTCATTCTCAAGAGCTGGCAAATCCTTAATGACAATGACATTTTTAGTTATTTCAACAAGATTTTTATCTTTAAGAATCTTCATTTCTCGACTGATTGTCTCGCGAGTCAGGCCAGTGAGAGAGGCAAGATCTTTCTCACTGAATTCAATTTTAATCGTTTCTCTTTTATGATTAAATCTCTTGGTTTGGATGAGTAGCTCAGTTATGAGTCGTGCGTAAGCATCTCCTGTCATGATGTATGTCAGTCTAGTGAGAAGCCCATCTGTTCCCTTATATACTCTTGCAAGTAAATCATAGAGGACATCAGAATTGTTTTTTAAAAAAGAAATAACTTCATCTCTCGGTGCAAGCTTAATGTTAAGATCAGTCATTGCTTCAAAAAAATAATCGTTATGAGTATCGTTAATCGCCCAAGACATCGGAAAAAAAGATTGCTCCTTAAATATGTTCACTACCTGATCATTACCTTTTTTTGAAATAGCATATTCTTTAACAATACCCTTTTCGAGAAAAAATATTCCAGCTGGAGCGTCATCTGCTCTTATGAGAATTTCACCCTTCTTATATGAGCGCGTTTTATAGTTTTGGAAAAAAGTTCTCGTTTTTTCTTGAGGCGTATCTAGCATGAGCATAGTATACTATTTTTGATAATAAATAGCCTGAGGTGTATACTACTCTTGGAACAAATCCTCCTCAGCAGCTTATATGAAAACACTCTATACATGTCCGATGCACTCGGAAGTTAAGGAAAATAAGAAAGGCAGATGTCCTCATTGCGGCATGGATCTTATTCTGCAGAGCGAAATTTCTCTTTCTGATACGAATCAAGAGATTTCACATCAGGGCAGCTATCTACCTCTTTTAGTTATCATCGCAATAATAGTCCTCACAACTTTGACAATTAGTTATGTCGATTTTTTCCAAGGTATCTTCGCTTTGCAAAAAACTATTTCGTATTTCATGACTGGGTTCTTCTTAGTTTTCTCTGGATTTAAGCTTATGGATCTTAATGGGTTTGCACGGGGATATAGCACATATGATTTACTGGCAAAAAAATGGTTTGGATATGGCTATATCTATCCATTTATTGAATTGGCATTTGGACTTTCAATGTTGTTGATACCGCACTTCACAGCATTGTTGATTTTTGAGATCTTGGTAATGGGATTTAGTGGAATAGGAGTAGCGATCAAAATTGCAAAGAAAGAGAAATTTCAGTGTGCATGTCTTGGGACATTTTTAAAGGTTCCACTTACAAAAGTAACATTGATTGAAGATTTTGGGATGGTATTTCTGGCGTTCTTACTGTTGATTCTCAAATAATACGTATGATTGGAGGTGAAGATATATGTTTGTAAATAAAACACTTTTATATGGAGTAGGGGGGTTACTTTTAGGATTTCTTCTTTCTAATTATGTTCAGACTACTCACTTCTCGACTAACATGATGATGTCATCAAATCAAGATGAGGTAACTAAAATGCATGAAGAAATGAACATGATGGATGATGGGATGACAATGAATGCTATGGTCGACAGTTTAAAGGGAAAAACTGGAAACGATTTTGATAAGACCTTTCTATCAGGGATGATTGAGCATCATCAGGGTGCAATCGACATGGCAAAACTTGCCCAGCAAAGCGCAGGTCATGACCAGATAAAGAAAATGGCTGATGATATTATCACAGCTCAAGAGAAGGAAATTACTGAAATGAAACAGTGGCAGAGCGACTGGGGATTGTAATTGAGCAATGTTTTTCTAGTTTTTTTCTGTCAATTCTTCTTGCGGACTGCAATTATGCTCTAGTTAACTCGGTGTAAATGCTGAGTTCTTTTCGTATTAAATTCCCACTGTATCGCGTAAAGCACTCATGATATTATTGAGTCCATAATAAAGAGTATGATATTTACAGATCATTTTTTTCTTCTCTATTTTTTCCCGGCATTCCTATTCATTTATTTTCTCACCTCTAAAAGGGTTTCACTTTCAAATGTCATCATCATAATTGCAAGTTTACTTTTCTATGCTAGTTTTGGATTAGAAAATGTTTTGATTTTCTTAATACCAATGGTTCTTGATTTCATTTTGGGAATTATTATTTTCAAAGCACGATCTAAAAAAACAAAGAAAATTTTACTTGCTATAGGGGTGATTGGGAACTTGGGAGTTTTGGCATATTTTAAATATACGTATTTCTTCCTCAGCACATCAGCGTTACTCTTTCCAAATCATTTTACTAGTCAGATTGAATTAGCTAAAAATATAATAGTTCCGGTTGGAATCTCGTTTATTATCTTTCAGAGAATTAGTTACATTGTTGATATTTATAGAAAAAAAATAAAGCCCTCGTTTCGTTTTTTGGAGTATGCAACATATGCCACATTATTTCCTCACTTAATTTCAGGTCCTATTGTGCGATATTCTGTTTTGAGCAAGCAGCTAAAAAATCATTTCATCAATGCTGAAATGTTATTTTATGGATTCAAATATTTTGTTATAGGTATAGCGCTTAAAATTCTTATTGCTGATCGCTTATTTGTAGTAGAAAATTTACTCCGTCAAGACCTAACAAAACTCAGTTCATTTGAATCTCTTTCGTTAATACTATTTTTCTCTTTAAGAATTTACCTTGATTTCACAGGATACTCATTAATTGCTATTGGTATTGCTAAGTGTATGGGATTTAACTTTCCTCATAATTTTGATTCACCATATCGATCAACAAGCGTTACTGATTTTTGGAGGAGATGGAATATCACTCTTTCACTATGGCTTCGGGATTATGTATATATACCCTTAGGCGGAAATAGAAAAGGAAAGATAAGGACTAATATTAATCTTTTTATTACGATGTTTTTAGGGGGACTCTGGCACGGAGCAAGTTGGAATTTTGTTATTTGGGGGTGTCTCCACGGGTTATATTTGATTACTGAACGAACATTAAAAAATGCTGGATTCACCTTAGCTTTACCTAATTACGTTAAGATTTCATCTGTTTTTATATTGATAAGTTTTACCTGGCTCACATTCCTTTTTACGAGTCCTTCAGAAATTATAACTGTAATGAAGTCGATCGGAAGTCTTACGTACACTATCTCAGATCCAGGTATAGAATTTGCATTCCTTTGGAGCTTGCCATCTCTTTTTGGTGCTCTATTATGGGCATTTGTTCTCAGAGAAACGTACATAGATAAAATTAAGCCCAAATTATATTCCGTTATATTGTTATGTTTGTTATTTTTATTTGCTGTTGGATATAGTCTTGTTAAAAGCTCAGTACCATTTATCTATTTTCAATTTTGAGGATGCAAAAGAATAAAAAGATTTTATTGTCGATATTCCCCTTTGCCCTTTGGGGTCTACTGTCTTTAGTGGAAATATCGTCATATATATTCCAATATCCTAAACCTATGTATTTCCGTGCTTGGGAGTATGCACTAGCTGAACGAACTGATGCACATTACCACCCCTTTAATCCACACATACGATATGAGGGAACAATGTATGGTGACTTACTCAATACTGTCTCGTTTAAACCTCAGCCAGATGAAATTAGACCTCAGATATTTGAAACAGATGAATACGGTTTCCGTAATAGGAAAGGACTGCTAGACGCGCCTATTGATGCCGTCATGACTGGGACATCTTTTGTAGGTGGGGCACAAGAAACACAGGATAAGCTCATCTCTAGTCTATTAATAGATACGTACAAAATTAAAGTCTACAACTATGCGACTTTACCACTCCAGTATGTTTGGGAGGATGAAAGGTTCATTAAAAATAAACCAAAATATATTATTGTTGTTGGAAATGAAACAGAAATCTTGCAAAAAAGTTGGATCGAGGCACTAGAAAAAACAAATTCAACTCATCCAGTCAAAAAATGGCAGTCATACGATGAATGGGAGCAGGCAGATCAGACTAAGTTAACTTATACAGATACTGCAAAAAAACTTCAAAGATTTTCAATAATCAGACACTATGCAAAACTCATACATAGAGATACTTTAAATTCCATATTTAGTAGAAAAACACTTGCAGGAGCCTCTGCATATAATGGTATATATGACTCCAAGCAAGACATGATCTTCTGGGATATTAATAATTATGACCCTACTTTGAATGCTAATAGTGAAAAAGCGATTCAAGAAACGATTGAAATCTTAACAAAAGCACGAGATATTTTGAAGACACGCAACATCAAATTACTTGTCGCCGTTATGCCTTCCAAGTCTCAATTGTACGGTGAGCGCTTTGTGAAATTACCCATTAAAGAACGTGCACTTGTAAAGCTTGAAGAAAAATTTGATGAATATAACATCAACTATGTCCCATTATTTAAAACTACTTACAACTACACCTTGGAAGGTAAGCTTTTATATTATCCAGATGATGGTCACTGGAACACAAAGGCAAATGAGATCATAGCAAAAGGGATATCTGAGAAAATTAAGGAGATTGA
>CAZHKZ010000026.1:0-9841 GCA_964533055.1 uncultured Gammaproteobacteria bacterium
TGCTGGAGTCTCTGCTACTGGTGTAGCTGGAGGTGTCCAAGCTGGTGCTGCTGGCTGGTCTGTTACAGGAGGTGTTGGAACACCTGTCTGTGGAATACCGCTATTATTTTGATCCATTTATATCTCACCTCCTTTCATCATTACTTTCTACTACTTTAGCTTACTTACAAAGCGTTTGTCTATTCGCTTGATACAGTACTATTTTCGACATTATAAAATCTAATCCTGTCACCTCTAAAGAGAAGGTCGATCTCCCCGGTTGGTCCGTTACGATGCTTAGCAATCAACATTTTTGTTGGGATATTATGATTGGAGACATCAAGTTCCATATCAGGCCTATAAAGGAACATGACAACGTCCGCATCTTGCTCAATTGCTCCTGACTCTCGTAGATCTGACAACTGAGGTCTTTTTTCACCGCGCTGCTCAACAGCACGAGAAAGCTGAGAGGCTGCAAGCACAGGCACACTAAGTTCACGAGCCAAATTCTTAAGTGCTTGGGATACAATCGAGACTTCTTGCACACGACTCTCTACTTTTCGACCTGGATCAACTAGCTGCAAGTAATCGACAATAATCAATCCTAACCCATGCTCCATATGAAGCCTGCGTGCCTTACTTCTCATTTCTGAGAGATTAAGGCCCGGTGTATCATCGATAAAAATTGGGGCATCTGCCAACTCGCCCATCGCATTTGATAATTTAGTAAAGTCATCTTCAGATAACTTACCTGTCTTAAGTCTCCATGCATCGACATCTGCCTGAGCTACGAGAAAACGATCTACCAACTCCTCTTTACTCATTTCCAAAGAAAATATAGCAACAGCTTTACGCTCTTTTGTTGCGATATGCTGAGCCATATTAAGAGTGATCGCGGTTTTTCCCTGTCCAGGTCGTGCAGCAAGAATGATAAGGTTGGACTTTTGAAACCCAGAGAGAACTCTATCAAGATCATTAAAACCAGTCTTAACTCCCCTAAGCCCCTCTCCTCCCTTGTGTAATTCATCTATCCTGTCAAAACTCTGCGAAAGGGTATCTTTAATTGGGATAAATCCTCGAGTAATATTTCCCTGAGAGATCGCAAATATCGAAGACTCAGCCTTATCGAGAACTTCCTTTACTTCTTTTTTGTCATCATACCCAAGCTCTGCGATTTCAGTTCCTGCTCTCACAAGAGATCTTTTGGTAGATGCTTCCTTCACAATACGCGCATATTCCTCCACATTTGCAGCTGTTGGAACAATGCTCACAAGATCGGTGAAGTATGAAGACTCGATCTTGGGCATCTCTTTATTCTTTTTCAAATATGAGGTGATAGTCATCAGATCGATGGGCTTTCGCTGCTCATAAAGAGCGAGCATGACAGAATAAATTACTTCATTTGTACTGTCGTAAAAATCTTCGGAGCGTAGAAGTTCTGAGACAATATTTACTGCATCCTTATCAATAAGAATTGAACCAAGGACACTCTTTTCTGCGTCTACATTCGAGGGGAGAACTTTTAGTGTTGCCATTATTAACTTGAAGACAGGACAATAGTCTCGACTTCAGCTGGAAATTTACCTGCAACGATTGAATATTTGCTAACTGTTTTTTTAGAGTCTTTATTAAGCGTGTCACTAACCTCATTGGCATGAGCTCCAAAAAATACTGTAGCATTTGTACCAAGTGCAGTTGCAAATCCAGCGGTACCAAGGGACTCAGCTCGAACGATCAGAACATTATGCTCTTTTAATTTTTGATGTGAAGACTCAAGTGCATCTCGATCCCCAACCAAGACCTCAACACCATCAACTGAAAGTGTAAACACTGTTTTATCACCCGATGCTGTTCCTGTAATCTTTATTCCACCTGCTTCATACTCTCCTGGGCCATCGAGAGCTACGACATCTTCTTTAATTTTTAAAGATGATTTTGAAGGATTTCCTAAAAGGATTGCTGCGTTGTATTGCGAGGTCTTATCAATTGGATTGAAGAATACTGATGCCGTCTTTCCTTTGATTTTTAAACTGTCTATTGCTTGAACTGATACTTCCACCCAGTCATACTACCATACGCAAAATTTTCTGTCTAGAGATAGGAGATTCGACTCTCTTTTCTTGACAACATATCCTCTATCGCCTATCATCATCTGGCACGATTACTCCTACTGTCTTTATTATCTTCTCGTGTATTAAGACAACTCATTGAAATCAGTATATGAAAGCAGAAAGGCTTATTTTATCTCTCATAGCTATCTTTGTCGGGCTACTTGTAGCTGGAGGAGCTTTTTATATATTCCAACTTACCAAACAAGTTCCAGGTGGCGCTAGCAGCATCACAGTTAAGGCGCGCGCAACTCCAACTCCATCCTCAACCAATTATCTCGTCATTGACTCACCAGCCGATGAATCAATTTCTAAGGTCAAAACAATAACAATTGTAGGAAAGGTCGTCCCCAACTCAACACTCATAATCTCCAACGGTGTTACCGATCAGGTCGTCAATCCATCATCATCTGGCAACTTTACAGTAACATCGTCACTTGACGAAGACACAACGCTTTTCTATATTACGGCGATCTTTCCAGATGGCGAAGAAAAGACGCTAACGAGAACACTTAGTTTTGTCTCTGAGGAGTTTTAATGACTAAATACTTTATACTTTTACTATTACTTATTGCACTAAGTGTTCCGGCACATGCTGCAACACCGACCCCGTCTGGCAACACAGAGCCAACTGCCGAATCAGTTACTCAAAAACTCTCAGATAAAATTAATAATCTCAAAGAGAAAATTGCATCTCGTGTTGCCGAGCTAAATCTCGTTGAAAAGAAGGGCTTTATTGGAGCAATTAAGGAGATTAGGCCAAATCTCATTTCAATTACCGACGGGAAAGGTGATATAAAACTCATTGATGTTGATGAGATAACAAAATTCTCTGATGGCTCAGATGACATTGGCATATCAGATCTGAAAGTTGGCGGAAAAGTAGCCGTTGTAGGACTCTACAACAAAGACTCGGAGCATCTTCTAGCTCGCTTTATCTCTGTCATCAATATCCCTCTCTTTGCTAGTGGAGCGGTGAACAGCATAGACGACAAGAACTTTACTTTTACTCTTCTAAAAGAAAACGGTGATCAAATGAAGGTAGATGTTGAAAATGTTACTAAGACTGTCTCATACTCTGGAACAACGGGCGAGAAATCTGGATTCTCGACAATCAAGAGGGGTAGTCGAGTAATTGTCGTTGGATTTCCAGATGCAAAAGAAAAAAACAGAGTAGTTGCAACAAGAATTCTTCTCTTTCCTTCGCTCCCAAAAAATCCCCGGCTTGTCATTCCAGACAATGCAGTAGATACGACCCAAGATCCGATTACATCCACTGGAAGTGGCAAAAAAATAACTCCTCTAAAATAGCTCTTATGATAGTAAAAGAAAGTATCCAGAAATTTCTCAAAGGCAATGGCCTTGATGCCATGCTCATATCAAAAACAAGTGACATAGCCTATCTCTCGTTGTTTCATGGATTCTCATCTATTGAACGCGATGCTTTCATGCTCGTTACCCACAAGAACACCTATCTTTTTACCAACCCTCTCTACTTTCGTGAAGCAAAAATGTCAGTGAAAAATCTTGAAGTCATAGAGCATAAAGGCGAAAATAGCTTCTTTAAAAATCTTGCTGAGATTGTGGTAAATGAGAAGCTTGAAAATATTGGATTTGAGAATGACAATATCACGGTTGCTGAGTATCTAAGACTCACAACTGCTATTACTTCCCATCTGGTTGCAAAAGATTTTTCCAGTGTTCGAATCCAAAAATCACCTGAGGAAGTTAAGCAAATAAAAATGGCGTGTGAAATTGGCGATAAAACATTTATATATATTCAATCATTCTTAAAACCTGGAATCACTGAATTAGGATTAGCATGGGAGATAGAAAAGTTCGTTCGTGAATCCGGAGCTGAACTTTCGTTTCCAACCATAGTCGCGTTTGGAGCCAACTCTGCAATGCCACATCATCGCCCAAACAGCACGAAGCTTAAGATACGCGATACCGTGCTATTAGATTTTGGCACTACTATCAATGGCTACTGCTCTGATATGAGCAGAACCCTTTTTATTGGTGAGCCAACAAGAGAGCAAAAATCTGCATATGAAGCAGTCTTACAGGCGCAGCAAGAAGCAGTTAGGTACTTGAGTGATGAATTACGATTAAAGAATAAAGATGGGATCAAAGCTTCTGAAGTGGATAAAATTGCAAGAGAATATCTCATTGCCAAAAAGTACCCCTCCATCCCCCACTCACTTGGACATGGAATTGGACTTGAAGTGCATGAAGCTCCTCGAATATCGCCCAACTCACAGGATTTTCTCACAGAGGGGATGGTGTTCTCAATCGAGCCAGGCGTCTATCTTGAGGGAAAATTCGGTGTTCGAATCGAAGATCTTTATTCAATTCAAGATAACAAGCTCATACAACTCACCCACTCAGCAATGTAGCCCATCTTCATTTTAACTCAGAACCAATGTATACTATCTGTATGTTGCTACAGACGCTAAAAGGATTTAGAGACTTTCTCCCAGCTGAGGCTCGACGCAGACAATTTGTGATTAGCACCTTGAAAAAGGTATTTGAGTCATACGGCTTTGAGCCACTTGAGACTCCCTCGCTTGAATACGAAGCAATCCTCGCGGGGAAATATGGTGAAGAGGGCGATAAGCTCATGTACAAATTTACAGACAACGGCAAAAGAAAGGTGGCGCTTCGCTATGACCAAACCGTTCCACTTTCTCGAGTTGTAGCTCAGAGGCAAAATGAGCTACCTACACCATTTAAGAGATATCAGATCCAAAATGTGTGGCGAGCTGAAAACACACAGAAAGGACGTTTCAGAGAATTCCTACAATGTGACATCGACATTGCAGGAAGCGCATCTAGTTTTGCTGATGCTGAGATACTTGCAATCATCTCAGATAGTTATCAAGCTCTTGGATTCAAGAACTTTAAGATACTCGTCAATGATCGCGCAGTCTTCTCGGGACTACCAATGCAAGCTGTGATTAGTATCGACAAGCTGAAAAAAATCGGTAAAGATGCAGTTGAGAAGGAACTTAAAGATTTAGGTGTTGATGCAAAAGCGCTAGATCAACTCCTTGATTCATCCCCGACCCCAACTCTTGCCAAAATTCTCATTGCAGCAGAAAAACTTGGGGTTCCTAAAAATGTGATTACTTTTGAACCAACACTAGCGCGAGGACTTGACTACTATACAGGCATAATTATTGAAGTAGAGATCGAAGGATATTCGGTTGGATCAGTTGGTGGAGGTGGACGCTATGACAACCTCATCGGAATGTTTGCAAAAAGACAGATCCCATCGGTCGGATTTGCTTTTGGCTTTGACAGAACCATGGAGGCGATGGAGGAAAAAAAGCTTTTCAATAAAGATACAGCCACAGCTAAAGTCCTCGTGACGCTTTTCTCACCAGAACTAGCAGATGAATCAATTGCACTTGCCTATGAGCTTCGTGCGCAGGGAGTACCTACCGAGCTCTTTCTTGATGAAAATACTAAAATGGATCGACAATTAAAGTACGCAGATCAAAAAAACATATCCTATGTCGTGACAATCGGGCCAGATGAGAAAAAAGATGACAAAATATCGCTTAAGAATATGGCGACAAAAGAACAAAAACAAGTTACACTAAAAACACTACTGGAAATTCTCCAATAGCCCACAATGATCAGACTGTCCAAATATCACCTCGCTATATTCGCACTTATTGCAACAAACGTCATTTGGGGGGCAAGTGTTCCGCTATTCAAGTGGTCACTCCAGGAAATGCCACCTTTTACCTTCGCTTTTATTCGCTTTCTTCTCTCCTCACTTTTCCTCCTTCCATTCACAATGCATCGACTCAAGATCACGAAAAAAGATGCAATCTCACTTTTTGTCCTAGGGTTTGTGGGATTCTTTGTTCACATAGGGCTCCTTCTAGTTGGGCTGAAGATATCATCAAGTCTTAATGCATCGATCATTGCAGCTGCTGCTCCAATTTTTCTCATCATCGGATCCGTAATATTCTTTAAGGAGAAGGTAAAAACCAAGATAATTCTAGGGACCATAATCAGCCTCATCGGTGTAATCGTCATCATTCTTAGACCTCTTTTTGATGTAGGTCTTGATGGAGCTATTAGTGGCAATCTGATGTTCCTTGTTGGAACGCTCGCATTTGTGGTCTATACCTTTCTCCTCAAGAATTATACAACTCATTTGAGAACAACAACTGTAACTTTTTATATGTTCGCTTTCTCAACACTTATGTTCCTTCCCTTCTTCCTTATGGAGTCATCCAATCACAACATCCTCACCTTCATAACTGTCCAATCAATGATCGGCATCCTTTTTGGAGCCATCTTTACCTCAATAGCTGGATATTTATTTTATAATTTTGCAATTCGATATGTAAAAGCGAGTGAAGTTGGCATTTTTCTTTATATGGATCCAATCGTCACGATTCTTGTAGCAGTACCACTTCTTGGCGAGAAATTAACCTCTATTTTCCTTTTTGGTGCTCTCCTTGTCTTTGTCGGAATATTTATCGCTGAGAGGCGTATACCCTACCATCCAATCCACAGGTTAAAGAAAAAGTATCAATACTAGATCCCTAACTTGCACCTGGTTGAATTTATCCCTAAATTAGGCTATAATGGCTCTATGCAGCAGGCAATTCACCCACAATATTTCGATAGTGCAAATGTAATTTGTGTTTGTGGTAATAAATTTACCATCGGATCCACAAAAGAAACTATCCACATCGAGCTTTGCAATAAGTGCCATCCTTTCTATACAGGTGAGCAAAGATTTGTAGACACAGCTTCTCGTATCCAAAAATTCGAAAAGAAACAGGAAAAAGCTAAGGAATACAAAGCAACTCATGTGCAAAAGCAAGAAGAAAAGAAAAAGTCCTCAGAGGCACCAAAGTCTCTTCGAGATATGCTCATGGCTCTCAAATAGCCCCTTCCCAATCTCAAATACTACCAATGTCAAATAAGTACCAATGTATCTTGTAGATTCATTTGATATTTGACATTTTTTATTTGTGACTGGATATTAAATACATATGAACGATTACCGCTATACGCAAATTGAGGAGCTTGATAAAAAAATTCAAGAGACACAGGTACTTCTTCAAGACCCCGACATGCAAGAACTGGCTCAAGAAGAGCTAGATAATCTTCTGGCGCAAAAAAAAGTTATCGAAGATAGCCTTGCACAAAGCAATGCATCCTCACTTCAAGACGATGTAGATGATAGGAACGTCATCATCGAAGTTAAAGGCGCAGCAGGTGGAGATGAGGCAAATATCTTTGCTGAGGAACTAAAACGCATGTACATCCGCTTTGCTGAGACACATAATCTCAAGGCTGAAATAATTGAGGAAAATGTCTTAAAACTCTCAGGAAAAGGTGCTTACAATGCTCTCAAATATGAGTCTGGTGTACACAGGGTACAGCGCACCCCAAAGACAGAGAAGAAAGGTCGCATCCATACCTCAACTGTTACAGTGTCAGTTCTCCCAGAACTTGAGGATATCGACCTTCACATCAGTCCAGACGATATCAGCTTTGAAGCATTCCGAAGTGGCGGCCACGGTGGACAGAATGTTAATAAAGTTTCAACAGCAGTACGTCTTATCCATATTCCAACTGGGCTTGCAGTTGTATCCTCTGCTGAAAGATCTCAGATCCAGAATCGAGAAATCGCCATGACCCTTCTTCGTGCAAGACTATGGGAAAATGAGGTTGAGAAGCAACGAGCTGAGTACTCTTCTCTAAAAGCAAATCAAGTTGGTAGTGGGATGCGAAACGAGAAAATTAAGACATATAACTTCCCCCAAGATAGATTAACAGACCATAGAATTGGCAAATCATGGGGTAATCTGCCAGCAATCATGGATGGAGCAATTCCAGATGAACATCCAACAGATGATTCAGTTGAGCAAGAAGCTGAGGACGAGAGCTAATTTCAAATATCCAGCTAAAATAGATCTCACCCATTTGGTATTTACGCTAAATACTCGAGATCTTTTTCTTTATACTTCTCAATCATCTCAAGATCATCGTCATTAACTAAGATCTTGGCAAGATGATGTCCCCCAGCCAAATGCGGTAAAACCACATAATCTGCTCCTTTTCGATAAAGTAATTTTGCATCCATTGCCTCATATGCCATTACTACTATCTTTGCCTTTCCGTTGAGATGTTTTAATCCTTCAATTAATAGTAAATTATCTTCAAGATCTGGCACAGTTGATATTACCATCTTCGCTTTTTCAAACCCTACCCTTTCCTGAATATCAGGATCTGCTATATCACCAAAGACTGCTGTCACACCGTCTTTCTTAAGCTTTGTAATAACATCTGGATCAAAGTCCACTATGAGAACCTGCTCCTTACTCTGCTTGAGTGCATGAAGAACACTTTTGCCCATCTGATGACCCCCAATAAGAATTACGTGTTTATCGAAGCCACTCAGATCATTTTCTGACTCCTCTTGGCTGTGGGCAGTCTTGCGTAGTTCGAGGAATGAGAGTCTTCCCCCAATAACTTTATAGATCTTATTTGTGTGGGAGATGAGATATGTTGAAACTGTAAAAGTGATCATACTCACAATAATCATGATTGTTACAATCTCACTTGGGATAATCCTCTTACTCTGCCCTAAAAATAAAATGATCAAACTAAACTCCGAGATCTGAGCCATAGTGATACCAGCAAAAAAAGATGTTCTCTTTCTAAAACCTGAGAATCCTGCGATCACCATAACAATCAATGGCTTCACCACTATCGCAAATGCTGAGAGGATAAGTGCTGGGAAGAGTGCGCTCCAAATATTTGTAAATGCCATCTCAATTCCTAGCATCACAAAAAATATTGTCATAAAAAAATCACGCAAAGCCTTCATTCGAGCGATGATTTGATAGTTCTCATGGGTATTCGCTAGAGCAAGTCCGGCTAAGAATCCGCCTATCTCAATTGAGAAACCAATTGGCTTAAGAGTCACGATAGCTGTCACTGCAAATACCCACGCCAAACTAAAGAGAAAGAGGATTTCACCAGAATCTGAAAAGTTATGAAGTATTTTTGGAAAAACATACTTGCTACATACCAAGATCCATCCAACCAGTACCAGTAACTTTAAAAGAACAAGCCCGACTGCAATCCCTATCTCAAACGCTCCCCCACCATGAAGTCCTGTCATAAAGATGATTGCTAGAATCGCAAAAAAGTCCTGCATCAGTAGTACACCAATCGCCAACTTACCATGAAGACTGTTGAGATCCTTCTTGTCAGACAGCAGCTTCACAATAATGATCGTACTTGAGAAAGAAAGTGCTAGTGCAACATATAATGAAATTTGTGCACTAAACCCAAGTAATGTTGCCACACCAAACCCAAGTCCAAGTGTCGAGACCATCTGGAGCGTTCCAATAACTAGAGCAGTCTTTCCAATCGACTTGAGTTCATGAAGTTTTAATTCAAGGCCAAGGAGGAAAAGTAAGAGCGTAATACCTAACTGACCCAGAGTTTGAAGTGATTCAGGATTCTTAAGATGGATAACACCAAGTGGCCCTAAAATAATTCCTGTGAGAATATAGGCAATTATGGAAGGCTGACGGAAATAACGTAGGACAATCGACAAAACTGCAGCAACGATAATAACAATCGAAAGTTCAAAGAAAACACTGTCCATCTACTAAGTATACAGTATAAAGATTTATGTATTAAGCAGTATTGATATACTTTATACTTTATACTGGATTCTGTATACTAGCTCCTCATGTTGCCTCGTA
>CAZHKZ010000027.1:0-7657 GCA_964533055.1 uncultured Gammaproteobacteria bacterium
GTCCTAAGACAGTAAGCAGACAAATAAGTCTTACCGAGGCGCACTACACTAGATTTTTTTCTAGCTATACGCACTTCTTAGGAAGTGCTTTTTTATTATGAAAGACGAGTCAACAAAAGTAAGTCAAAATAGACAAAAAAAGGAAGTTATCCTCGCGGAGATCACTGAAAAAGTCTCACGAGCTAACGCTTTCGTTTTTGCGAACTACCAAGGCCTTACCCACCTACAACTTGAAGGGCTTAAGAAGGCTTCCAAAAAGTCAGATGCTGAGTTCGTAGCTATCAAGAATACCCTTATGCTTCGTGCTCTCTCAGATTTTGACCTTTCTGATGAGGATAAAAAACATTTTGAGCAGCCAACTGCAGTTCTCTTCATCTATGGAGATGTCGTCGAACCTCTTAAAGGCATCACAAAAGCTGTGAAAGAGCTCGGTCTTCCAAAAGTAAAGTTTGGTATTTTTGACAAGAAGTCAGTTACTGGCGAGCAGGTCCTAAAGATCGCTGCTCTCCCACCACTCCCAGTCCTCCGTGGACAAGTACTTGGCATGATGATGTCTCCAATACAGGGTCTTCATCGCTCACTTTCATGGAATATCCAGCAATTCGTTATGACGCTCAATGCAATCGCGCAAAAGAAAGCTTAAAGGAGGTGAACAGATACATATGGCAAAATTAAACAAAGAAGAATTAATGCAAGTAATCGAGGAGATGTCTGTTCTAGAACTTTCAGATCTCGTTAAAGCTTTAGAAGAAAAGTTTGGAGTTAGTGCAGCAGCTATGGCTGTAGCAGCAGCTCCAGCAGCAGGCCCTGCAACAGATGCAGCTCCAGCTGAAGAACAGACTGTTTTCAACGTCGTTCTTGCTAGTGCAGGAGGAAATAAGATCGGTGTTATTAAGGCTATCCGCGAGTTGGTTCCAACTCTTGGACTTAAAGAAGCAAAGGATCTTGCTGACTCAGCACCAAAAGAAATCCTTACAGCAGTTAACAAGACTACAGCAGAGGAAGCTAAAACTAAGCTTACCGAAGCAGGTGGAACTGTCGAACTTAAGTAAGATATATCATAATCTAGAAATGATACTTGAAGACCCCGCTACGGCGGGGTTTTTTAGTGGCAATCTTTTAAACCTCATTGGATTTCTTAGATGATAAGCACTTGTAAATTGCGAGTGCTTACAATTTCCCTCAAAAATAGCGTGATATGATCTGATATAGTCAAAAAATCTCTTTTTTACCAAGACTACATGTTTTTCACATCACTCTTTTCTTACACAAATCGCCCAAGCATCGTACCAGGCTAAATTCCCGAATGAACACATAATGATTTCAAGGTCTACATGAGGATTTTCACAGGCAATTCTATGCTAAATCAACCAAGACCGTACAATGAGTTATTTCACCAAACTTTAATAGAATTCACCCCAAATAATTGACAAAAAACTGATCCGCCAGCTGGCGGACTGACAACTGAGAACTTTTATGTGGATATCCCACTTTTATCCACATGTTCTAGGACTTCGATCGTTAGACCTATAACAGATACTATAAACAAAACATAGCTACCTTGGATATCTAACTATAATTATTTTATAGTTTGCACTATATCTTTATCGCAAGGGTCAGGGTATGAACTTCAAAAGCTGATCCATGAGGAATGTGAGGATATACACCAGTGGGTGTGATTCAAAAAAATCTACGGAAAATTCTGGAAGTTCCCTATTGACACTAATGTTCTAGTTTGTTACTTTATAGACACTTAATCACCACAATGATTATAAGAGATTTACTCTCAAGCCTATGACTGATCAAAAGATATCAATCCAAAACCTACCCGATCTACTTACCGTCCGCGAAGTTGCTGAGGTCTTAAGAGTTTCTCCACTCACCATCAAAAGATGGGGCAAAAGAGGCAAATTACCTGCTATCCGAATCAATAGTCGCGGTGACCGCCGCTACAAAAAGGAGGCCGTCCTCTGGCTTCTTGGCATCCAAGAAAAAGCTACTGTCTAGCCTTTCCCCTCTAATTATCCTACACAATTTCTTAGATTTCATCTAGATCAAACTATGGCCAGAGCTAATCATCATAAATATGTCAGCCAAAAACTGACCAGCCTATGACTAAAAAAAAGCCCCGCCCAATGAGCTAAGCTCAACGAGACGGGGCCGAAAATGAATACCTGATGAACCTCAAGCGACTGGCTTTGAAGGGACGCCAAATTGTATGGTAAATTCGTCAACAACGAAGATCACATGTGACTCCAGCTCGCCCGAGGCAAGATGAGCCAAGACCAAGAGAGACCACACTCCCTGCGACCTGAGTTGATATCGCTCAAGCTGCGTAATTGCGAAGCTAAGACCATACTCAGTGCACGGATAGCGGTCTGCTCCGTTGATTCGATCGACTAGAGAAACCCCGACCATACCTACCTCCAAGACTGTCTGATTGGGTGTACAGCAAAACTCCACTGCACTCCCTAGTAGCTCTGACTCCTTAAAGAAGGATATAAATCCACCCCGAACTGATGAGCGGGGTATGGTCCTAGATGCATGAACGATGCTTGATAGATCTCCAGACCTATCCTTCCTGAAATATGGAACAACAAGCATGCCTCACACAACCTCCTTGTTTAGCTGCGAACGAACACCAGTGCTCACTAGTGCATTTCTGGAGGCAATTATACCAGGAAAAAAGCCAGGTACCAAAATGGTACCTGGCTGTAGAAAAAAGATGTGTCTAAATTATCATTTTCCGCTAGGCGGAAAACTTAGCCTGTTCAACCGAGGACCGTCGGCGTCGGGATGGTCACTGGTCTCACCAGAGCTAGTATGTCCGCTTTTGACGAGCGGATTTACTCCGTTCTCCTCCCTTCCAATGAGAGCCGCATACCTTGACGAGCCCGCCACAATAACTATGTAATGAGAGACTGGTATCTCCATCGCGCGAATCGCGGACGGAAAACTCGAATCAAGAACGACAGATGCCCATACCGTAAAGTAATAGGTCGTCATCCGCTCAGGTTTGAGTTGCTCCACAAATTTCTGGTTGTTGATAGTGAGCCGAGAGCTACTTTCGCCAGCCAGACTGACAAAGAGTGACTTGTGCTCTGGCCATCGCCTGACCTCCACCCTCAACGGCTCGCCTGAGCGATTAATGATAAATGGTTTGAATGGATCACCAGTCGCATGAGCAAGAGCGATCGTGACGCTCCCATCCAACACCGCAAGTGTGACCATGGTGAGTTCTTCCCCGATGAGTGAACAGACCCCCACCTCAACAGTTTCTAACATCGGACGGACCATGATAAAAACCCTCCATGAATTCCCTGACTGAAAGGCAGATGCCAATCTTAGAGCGAATTGTAGTAAATTGAGGCTAGAGAGTCAAATTAGAGGGCGCGATCATAGTCTGCGAGATGTTCTTTCACGAGTCTGTCAGGATCTAGCGTGATAAAGTGAGTTCTGATGAATTCTATCGTCTCTGAGGGCCTCTGCGTATTGATAAAAACACCCGTCCCCACCTCAACTCCTCCCAGAACTTTGTTGCGAGGAATAATACGCAGATACCAGTCGCTTCCAGGATAGATATAAAAATTAAAAGGGAAGTCTTTCTGGTATCGAAGATCGAACATGCGAACAAGCGACGAAAGGATATGGGCAAGATCTGCAGCCTGCACTTCTGTTATCTCACCGTAGATCTTTCCACGCGCTTTCGGCGCCACCCAGACCTCATCTGGCCATTGTGAAGTCTCAGGACACGTGATCATAAAATGATCAGTCACGAGTGCAGATGATAAGTCTTTTTCGATACTTGAAAGCTGCGGTGCATCCAAAAATACCTTCTCGGGCAGGACAGCTATCTGAGTATGAGAGTGCGGGATGCTTTCCCCCGCCTTCTCACCGTGATTATGGAAGATATATACCTGACCTGCATGATGGTGCTCATTAAATCGATGCTTATAGACTTCCAAAAGTGCTTTGAGATGCTCGACAGACAGCATCGCCAAGTCTAGATCATGCTTTGGAGTATTGATGACCAATTCATGTATCGGTGCGAAGGGGAATTTATTTGGAATGACACTGATAGTTGATCCATCCTGAATAGGATGACTATACAGTACTTCTTCACCAACTAATCTTTCAGGACAAAAGGGACAGATAGGCTTGGTATTAATTTCATTGGGCTTTCCTGACGAAGCCTGAGTGAAGTCAGGCCTTTTAGCTCGACGAGGAGCTAGAATGGTCCATTTTTTGGTAACAGGATTCTTGAGGAAATCGAAGGCAGGCATTCTAAAAGAATAGCATAAATCTTTTGACATCGTATTCAAACTACGATACGATTTAAGGCAGGATTACCTATGAAAAATTACTCTTCACTGATCTTCTATTACTGCATTACTGTCTTCGTAACTGTAATTATTGGAATATTATTCTACTTCTCTGCACCTCAAAATATCATTCTGACCTTACTAGCCGTTCCAATTCTTTACTTTCTTTGGCTAGGCCAAGAGTCTCTCGTCAAATCATCTGGCGGTGAAAGCCAAACGATCGACAAGGCTGTTAGCGGTGCAAGAAATCGAATGGCTATTGTTGCAATCCTTGCTTGCCTCATAAGTCTTATTACATTTACTTTTTTCCCTACATTGCTAAAGCCAAAAAGCGTAATTTCCAAACCAGCAAGTATCAAACAAGAAACAAAAGGTGTAACAACAAGTATCCAAGATCAAAAGAAGCAGGCTGAGATGATGGATCTCATGCAGAGAATGAAAAACGAAATCACAAATCTGCGAAGTGATGTTTTACGAAGAGATGAGATGCTTGGCTTTGTTAGTACTAGCACTCCCATTTCTAGTCTAGAAGGATCGCTTACACTTCTTACTCCTACTCCAACAAGTGGACCACCAAAGGTGGCATATATCAAAATAAAGAGTGATCAGTGGCAAAAAGTAGATGTTTTTGAAAAAAGTAGTGCCTCCTCAAAAATTGTTGGGCAGGCAGTCTATGGCAAGATATACCCAGTTATGAAAACCGAAGGTCTTTTCTATCTTATCAACATAAGCTCATCAAGTAGCCCAAGCAGCATAAAGGGATGGATTCACCGCCAGTTTATTAAAGAATTCTTTTAATCACATGCGAAGACTACATTCACTGCTCTTTATTTATTGCTCGCTCTTTGTCATTGTTCTCTTGATAAGCGGCCTTAGCAGCGTCCACTCTTTCTCAAGCTTCACCACACAGCTTCTCTTCTTACCAATTTCTGGTCATTTTATATATGAAATTGTTAAAAAACTTAAAAAGGATACCTCTGCCTCAGGACACTCAAAACATGGGTACTCTCATACATCAAAAAAGATACTCATACCTCTTGTGGCTTGCCTTTTCTTCCTACTTCTCATTGTCAGCGTACTTAAAATAGGCACCAAGTCAGCAAGTACGATCATTTCTCCGCTTAGTCAAATTTCATCTATACCCAAAGCTAAAAGCAGTCCCAACCTAGCTAGCGAGTCAGCAAATGTTAAAACACTCTCAATTGCTGCAGAAGATACTGAAGCAAAAGTAAACATATATGAGAAGGCATCGGCGCTATCAAAGATAGTTCATAAAGCTGCCGATAACGATTCATTTAAAATACTCTCTTATGAGAATAAATGGTACAAAATAGTGATCAACGATAAGATAAGTGGTTATGTCCATGAGCACTTTGTTAATACAGATCTATGAAAAAAGCCTTATTTTATTATAACTTTATCATTATAACGATCATTACCCTGATCGGCTTTTTACAGGCCGAGTCCTGGCCCCAAGTGGTAAGTGCCATACTCTTTTTCCCGCTCGTCATCTATTTTGGGCAGTTTATACTGCCGCAAAAGCGCAGAGCCCTTCCCTTTGATGAAGAGACGCTACCACTTCACCTAGCACTCGCCGCAGAATTCAATGAATCAACCCCTCAATCTCCAGTGGGCAAAAAAACTAGTGATACGAATGTGTCTAGTGCGGAGGAAGAGTATCAGGAAACAGGCGCTGTTATCGGTGAGATACTTGAAAATGGATTTGATATCGACAAGAGACTGTTCTTAAAGCTCATTGGATCCGCTGGATTAACAGTCTTCTTTTTCTCACTCTTTACAAAAAAAGCTCATGGAGCATTCTTTGGAAGCACCCCTGGCCCGGGCACAATCGCCATTAAAGACTCAGCTGGTGACAAGATAGATCCAGCTATCTTGCAGCCTACTGATGGATACAAGATTACTCAGCTAGATGATTCAACTAGCACGGCATATTATGGATTTGTTGATAAATCAAGTAGATGGTTCATCATGAAAGAAGATGGCACTGGTGCGTACAGATACGCTCGTGGTGACTCTAGCTTCTCAACAAATTGGACTGGACGCGCTGGCCTCACTTATGACTATTTTGATGTAACGTTCTAAGGGTTGATTTATACAAAAAATTGTATACTATAGAAGCGGAAGGTTTGTATATGAAAATAATTGATATAAATGGAAACATGCGAGACTGCTTCAAGGCATACGCCGATCCAAGCTATCCAGGCTATATGAAAATTGAATACAAGAACACTGTACGCAGCTACTCCGATTGGTACCCAATAAAGGAATTTATCAGCAACAATCCAACGCTCGAGCACCTCACAACTAGTGCTGCGCCAACGGCGCTCGATGATCTTGGCGTCGTCGCAAAGTCTACCCCGCTCACTCTGAAAGATAGCTCCAAAAGATGGCAAACAAATATATATGCCGACTTTCCCGTCTGGATCTCGCGTGGAAAAGGAGAGGGTCAAACCAGAAAAGTTATCTCAAATACCCACAATGTCTTAACCATCGATAAAGAATGGGATATCCTCCCAGATGAATCCTCTCAGTATGTGCTCTCTCATAACATCCATGACCCTCAAGTTCTCGGTAACACACTTCCAACTGAGGAGATAGATGTGTCAGAGATCAAGTCTATGACAATTAAGTTAGATATGGAGGAAAAATGAAAAAAGAATATGTCGGTATCACCATCGTCGCGCTATTTATCTTAAGTTATGTACTTGACTATCTTGCTGGTCCTATCGTGATTCCAGTAAATAATCCATTTCTTTTTCTCAAAGAACCATATATAAGCATGTACCCTTTTACAGCAGTGTCTATCATAATTAAAACAATTGTTGCGTTCCTCAGTGTCACCCTCATCCTTTCATTTATTGAAGGTAAGTATTTTACTAAAGCCGCAATCGTTCTCTTTGTAGCCTCACTTTTTGAGCTTTATTCCATACAGCAAATGGCAACCGGTCAGCGTCTCATTCCCGTAGAGTGGATTCTTTCATTCGCCTATTCAGGTTTGACACTTATCATCATGGTTGCTGTATATATTCTCATTGGGATAATTTCACCTTTTGCAAAAAAGAAGAAAGTGCCTCAAGGTTCTCAGACACAATATGGCAACCATGAGCCTACGAGTTTCTCTTGACAAAAATAAGCTCAAAACGCATACTAAATAGTGCCTGACGCTTATGAACTTTTTACCCAAGAATCCTTTTAATAAGAAGGAAACCCCATCAGAATCCCCCAAAATAGTCATCGATCAGAACAATACACCTGAGAGTACACCTGAGAGTACACCTGAGAGTACACCTGAGAGTACACCTGAGAGTACACCT
>CAZHKZ010000027.1:7757-9734 GCA_964533055.1 uncultured Gammaproteobacteria bacterium
TACACCTGAGAGTACACCTGAGAGTACACCTGAGAGTACACCTGAGAGTACACCTGAGAGTACGGACGAAGTTGAAAAAAAGATACAGCCAGTCCTTCTTCGGGATGAGAATGGAAAATTCATTTCAAAAGAAAAACGAGAAGAAAAACCTAGCGATACAACTCCTCAAAAGGCTACAAATTCAGATGAGAACACCAATGAGATCTCTGAGAAAGAAATTGCCCGTGATGACGATCATGAGGCGCCACAGAGTGCTCCTTCAACACCTGAGCCAACACCAATAACTACCCCTGTCATTTCAGAACCTCAACGCCCTCAGATAGTCACATTTTATGGATTTAAGGTGCGCAAATTCTATGAGGATAGATGGTATTTCTCACTGCTCGATATTTTTTCACTAGCCAGGATAATTCAACCTATTCTTTTTCTCAATCGAGTCAAACTTATTCCTGATACGGAAGAAATCTTTAAGAATCATGTCAAAACGTTCACCTTTACACCTAAGAATGCAGAGATACAAGAACATGTTGAGACAATTACCTACGAAGGGTTTATGGAACTACTACCTTTTATGAGATCAGATGAGGCGCACTTCCCCGGCCCACTCCCTGAGTGGCTGCAAAACATGTCTCAAATTGAATACACGTACGTCAACTAACCTGTAAATGTAGATCTTACGGACGAAAGCAACACTAACGGAATCCGCATATCCGCACTCTAGCTAAAGCTGATGTGCCTCTACCTGCTTGAGAACACCGCCTGACAAGTGCCGCAGACCCTCATTGTCAATTGTCCATCCATTGATCAGTGAATATACTTCGCTAGACTCCGCGAGAATAGGTATCTTAAGGTGCATAGATTCAGGTTCATCAAAAAAGTCCTGGAGAAAAAAGTAAAACTCTTGCAGCGAATACTTCTTCTTCGATCCAGAAGGATTATGCAAAATTTGAAGCTTGTTAGCATCAACTATAAAATCATTTGCTATCATCCCTACTTCATCAAACAACTTTAAGATGTGATGGTGTCCTCCTGTTGACCTATGTAGACACTTGCACCGGTTGAGTTAACTGTAGCTTGCGTCTCAAGTGGCACATACTTAGGTGCCGAACTAGCTTTACGGACTCGAATCGTAATTCCAAAATCCGAGACATAAGCCACATCGGTAATGGTCACAGTACTGCTTGCTGCCTCGCCTGACCCAAGAAGCGTTAAGTCTGATGTCTTGTAGACATAGTATCTACTTCCGACCACCACGTTCGTCAGGACGAGACTCACTGTTCTGCCCGGATAGTCTCCTGGACCAACGGTATTTGTAAAGATTCTGAGACCGTCAATATAGCTGTTAAATGATGGGAAGAGAGCAAACTGTGTATTTGTAACAACATTCGTCGCACGTGTCTGAGAATCCGACGCTCTCTTAATTAATTCTGTTGGAAGAAAAGTACCTGTAACACTGGATAGAACGATAGTGCCGGTTGTAGTCGTTAAGTTATAAACCTCATCCACGACCGCAGTTGCTCCACTGGTCGTACCAGCAATCGTCTCGCCTACAACAAAAGCATTTGTCTGTGTGGAGAAGAGCATACCTGGTCTTGCGGTAATTCTGATCTTAAGCAAAAATCCAACCGTCGTTGAGACTGATGTTGCGGCCAGATTGGCAGGAGTTGCTGTCTGGTAAGCACTATACGTCGAGCCAGTCCCAGTATCGATTGAGAATTCGATCAATAACGACTCCAGGCCATCAAGTGATGATCCAAGGTCAAGGCCATTTTTTTTGAGGATGATGTCTCTAAAACTAGATACACCGTAGATACGATACGGCCAGGTATACTCTATAGAGTCTCCAGCCGTTCGAAGGTAAAGACGACCATTGTTACCAAATGCCGGACTTCCAGAAACAATTGAATATGGTTTAGATGCTTTATTGCTAGCGTTGAAAAGAATATGCAATGAGCCAGTTGTTGGTGAATCATAAAA
>CAZHKZ010000028.1:0-8569 GCA_964533055.1 uncultured Gammaproteobacteria bacterium
TGAGGGATTTTTTTCTTCAAACTTTCTTATCTCCTCGTTAGTGATGTACCATCTATTTCTTATTTTCTTAGCAGGAAATGTTCCTGATTTGATGAATTCTCTGTAGCGGAGAAATTCAGTATGGGTCATAGGGCGTTGCTGGTCAGATGTTAGCTTCCTATTATCAAGGTATGTTTGTGCCACATCGGATGTTGCATACCACCCATCTTTTTTGCGTACAGCAGGTATCCTGCCATGACTCGCTGCTTCTAAGAGAGCCGATTTCTCTTCCTGAGTATCTGCGAAAGTATATAGAGGTCGATGATCGGGGGTTAATGGTTCAACTGAATTACGACAATTTCTCATAGCTAAAAGCGCATCGACATCGCTAATCCTTACGAGAACTCTTTTGTGCTCATCTCGTTTAAGAAATTGATTGTACTTAGCATTTTGTCGTATTGCGTGATAATCATCGGGAGGAATTGCCTCCTTTAAAAGCATAAATCCTTCCTCAATTGGTCTTGGCTCTACGGGTTTGTATTTCCCAGATTGTTTCTTGGGCTTGTAGTTTCGCAGGTCACTACTTTTTTCAAGAAGTCGGATATCTCTTTTGCCTTTTGGTAATACATATACAGACGATTCTCTGACATACTCGACTTCCGGTGAGTTAATATCGCTTAGTATTCTTCTAACTTCATCTTCTAGACTTGGAAAATGGTGTGTTATATCTCGTTCTGGAGGTGGGGGTGCTATCTCATCGCTTGTGTCAGGCTCTTTTATGAGAGCGAGTGGCCCTTTACTCTCCTCAGAAAGCAACTCTTCTGCTGATATTTCTGGCTCAACATTCTGAATGTATGCCATTATTTTTTTTGGTCTTGATTCAATATTCCGTATGATTGGAGGTCCGTCGTAGTTTGCAAGCTGTTTTTTTTGTCGTAATTTCTCTCGAAGTGAAAGCGTGCTTGGATCAACGCCAATGAGATCACGACCTAATTCGCGAAGTAGAGCAGTCTCAACATCAAATGTGGCAGGTCCATTGTAAGCCCCTTCGTTTCTTTGACTTTCCTTCATGGCAAGGATTTTAGCATAGAGTGTATTACTACTTGCGATAAGAGGCTCAAATTTGGTATCATTAGGCCTAGTTATGAGACTTTATGATTTAGTTTTGGTCTTCAAAACATCACTTACTGATGCTGATCGCAAAAAGACATTGGCTACAGTTAAAGAGTGGTTGGGAGACATTAAGATCGAGAGCGAGGATGAGTGGGGTCAAAAACCATTAGCCTACAAGATCAAGAAAGAGCTTGCTGGATTTTATCAAGTTCTCCATTTGGCTGGTGAGAACGCGATCCCTGCTGATTTTGAAACACGCTTAATTAGAAGTGATAGTGTCATTAGGCACTTACTTATCAGAACAAAGTAATAGTAACTAGGGAATAGCGTATAGTTGTCGAACTAATTCCTAGATGCTAGTATCTAGACGCTAAATAAATTATGGCTCGGTCATTAAACAAAGCTCAGTTAATAGGAAATCTTACTCGGGATCCAGAATTGCGATATACGCCAAGTGGAGCAGCAGTTTGCTCATTTAGTATCGCAACGAACAGATCATGGACAACTGATACAGGCGAAAAGCATGAAGAATCAGACTTTCATCGCATCGTCGCTTGGAACAAATTAGGGGAAATATGCAGTCAGTATTTGGTAAAAGGTCGTAAAGTATATGTCGAAGGACGACTTTCTACCAGGAACTGGACAACTCAAGAGGGTCAGCAAAAATCAGTCACTGAGATTGTGATTGACGACATGATCATACTTGATAAGACAGGCACACCTGTTGGTAAGACTGAAGAGGGCGAGGCAGAGGTAGAAAAACCAGCCGAGACTTCAAAGTCTGTAAAGTCAAAGAAAGAAGAGAAAGTGGAAGTCGAGCCAGAGCCAGCTGAGCCAGTAGCATCAAATACGAGCACTGACGAGGTTGCTCCAGACGATATTCCTTTCTAAAAACATATGGCATTTAAAAAACCACTACGAAATAAAAAGAAGATAGTCGCACCTAAGAACTGCGCATTTTGTGATGACAAGAAGTTGCCATCATATGCAGATGTCTCATCGATCTCAAAGTATATGACTGATCGTGGAAAGATCATTGGTCGTGTACGAACTGGTGTTTGTGCACTTCATCAGCGTCGTCTCACTGACGCTATCAAGTATGCGCGTCATTTGGCTCTTCTGCCATTTGTAGCTCATGACTAAAGATTTTTAGTTATCTATGTCTTCACTGCCTATCACTGTCCCTCATGGCTATACGCCTACTGTAAAAGTAGGGGATCACGTGTCGATGAACGACACACTCGCAACACCGCCTACAGTACTTACTACAGATTCTCCAGAAATTGCCCAAGATGAATATGAGATTGATCTTCCATCGATATACGCAACTCGTGCCGGAAATGTTGGCAGACTTCTTAAAAAATCTCTTGGTGAGAATGTCGCGGTTGGAGATGTCTTGGCAGAGCGAACTGGGGGACTCGGACTTAAGAAAGAGCAAGTCCTAGCGATGGTTCCTGGCATTATTTATCGATTTGAGCGTGATACAGGGAAATTAATCATTAGAAAGTCGGCAGACACATCATCATCAAGTGAAACTATCTCTCCAGAGGAATTACAGCCCATTCTTTCTCCGCTTGATGGTAAGATCTCTGTGTGTAATAATGGTCAGATTGTCATCGAAGGTAAGACAACTGCGCTTGCTGGGATTAAGGGAGTTGGAGGAAAAGCATCGGGTGAGTTAGTCATTATTGCAACGCAAGATGGAGAGCCAGTCGAAAGTAGATTGATCACAGGAGATATGATTGGCAAAATTCTACTTGTTCCCTATATGACTCGTGATGCACTGGTTAAGGCATCCGCAATAGGTGTCTCAGGGGTGATCGGTGTATCGATTGTCCAAGAAGATCTCGACTATCTCCTCGAGAAAAAGCTCGACCTTCCTGTCATGGATATTGATAAGGATGTTGCCAAAAAATTAAAAGAAAAAAGTGGAAAGCAGATCTTTATTGAGGGATCAGAAAAGGTCCTGCTTCTCTCCTAAATTTATATGCGTACAATTCGTTTCATAGCCGTTATTATCATTGCTGGAGTTCTTGGATACTATTTGGGTGTCAATAAGGTGGCTCTTGATTGGAAAGCGTTTCATCCAAGCATTGAGATTTCCAGTAAAGAGCCTCCAGCCTCAGTCTCCACCCTTGATTTCTCAAAGTTCTGGACAGTATTCGAAAAAGTTCAAGCAGATTATTATGACAAGACAGCAATCGATCAGCAAAAGCTTCTGGATGGGGCAATCTCAGGTATGGTAAGTAGCCTAGATGATCCATTTACTACGTATCTACCACCAGTTCGAAATAGTGATTTTAAACAGGCAATGGCAGGTCAGTTCACGGGCATTGGTGCAGAGTTGGGGATGAAGGAAAAGCAGATCATAGTTATTGCTCCGATTGATGGTAGTCCTGCACAAAAGGCTGGTATTCGCGCAGGCGATGCAATTTTGAAGGTAGACAGTCTTTCGACCGCAGGTCTGACACTTTCTCAAACGGTAGAAAAGATCAGGGGTCCTAAGGAGACTAAAGTTGCCCTTACTATTCTTCACGCAAAAGATCCATCACCTAAAGTGCTAAATATCACTCGAGATGTCATCACAGTTAAAAGTGTTACAAGCTGGCTTAAGCCGATCAAAGAGGTTGAAGGTATTAAGTTAAATGATGCTTTGAAGAACAGCGGGGATACAAAGATCAGTTATATTAGGCTTTCGCAATTTGGTGATAATACTAATCAAGAATGGCTTACTTTCTCCAACGAACTGAGTCTAAAAATGCAGACTGACAAGAGCATTAAAGGCGTCATTTTAGATCTTCGCAACAATCCAGGTGGGTATGTCACCGATGCAGTTTTTATTGCTTCAGAGTTCTTAAAAATGGGCCAAACAGTCGTTATTCAGGATTTTGGAAGTGGTAGGGAGGAAAAGCTTGATGTGACTCGCAATGGTCTTCTTCTAACAACGCCACTTGTGATTCTGATCAATAAGGGTTCTGCTTCAGCATCTGAAATTGTGACTGGTGCGATGAGGGATTATGATAGAGCGACTATCATCGGTGAGCAGTCGTTTGGAAAAGGCACCATGCAGAGCGCTGAGGATCTGGGAAGTGGCGCAGGTCTCCATGTTACCATCGCTCGATGGCTGACGCCAAATAAGACTTGGGTTGGTAATGGAAAAAATGGTGAGGGAATTAAACCAGATGTTGCTGTCTCGCTTGACGAGAAAGATCCTTCTCACGACACACAGCTTGAAAAGGCAATTGAAGAAGTGCTAAAAAAGTAAAGGATATAGAAATAATTCCCTAGATTATATTTTAATAATTTCAAAATAGCATATCTAAACTTATGAAAAAGCGCAGGTTAGTTATCATTGTCGTTATTATACTTATTATATTTTTGGCTCGAAACCTCTCTGTATCGGATACCTCCATAAATTCATTGCTTGAATCATTTAGTGCACCTTCTATCTCAGGTGAAAATGTAAAAATTGTCTCTGAAGAATCAGTTGTAATAGATGTCGTTAAGAATGCTGAGCCATCCGTTGTAACAATTGCAGCCAAAAGAAGTGGTGATGCTCCAGTACAATTAAGTCCATTTTCCTTTTTTGGATTTGATACGAGTGAATTAGAGGAGGGGGAAAATGATCCGCAAAATATTGGCTCTGGATTTATTGTAACAAAAGATGGTCTTGTAGTAACCAACAAGCACGTTGTAAATAATACTGCATATGAGTACCAGGTTCATGTGAGTAATGGTAAGAAATATGCAGTTAAGCAAATCTATAGAGATCCCACAAATGATATAGCGATTCTTAAAGTAGATCCTAATGAAAATAGGGGCAATAATCTTAAACCAGTAGTTTTAGGCGATTCTAATAAAATTCAAGTAGGTCAGCTCGCAATTGCCATAGGTACCGCTCTTGGAGAATTTAATAATACAGTTACAACAGGTGTTGTTTCTGGAGTAGGTAGGGGTATTTTAGCTGGAGACCAGGCGGAGATGTCAGTAGAGGAGTTAAGTGATGTTATCCAGACTGATGCAGCTATCAATCCGGGAAATAGTGGTGGGCCACTATTAAATTCATCAGGTCAAGTAATTGGGGTTAATACTGCTGTCTCACGAAGTGGTCAAAATATTGGATTTGCATTACCGATTAATACAATTAAGGACTCAATTAACAATTTTAATATCACTGGAAAATTTGACAGAGCATATCTGGGAGTAGGGTATAAGTTGATTGATCAGAAGTTGGCAATAGCAAATGATCTCCCAGCTGGCGCATATATACAGACCGTCGTGGATGGATCAGCAGCTCAAAAAGCTGGAATAAAGCCGGGATATGTTATCACTCATATTGACAAGAAGAAGCTTGTGGCAGGGAAATATGAAATATCAACAATAGTTTCCAAAAAGAAAATTGGAGATAAACTTACTCTAACTATTTATAGTGAGGATGCCAATGGGAACGCAACGACTAAAGATATTGTTGTAACACTTTCTGCTGCGCCAACTCCATAAAGTACTATTGCAATTTATTTTTTAATAAGTATAATAACTTTATGGCGACACAAAAAACTAAACCAACAACTGCTAAAAAGACTACAAGTCCAACTTTAAAAGCATCTCCAGCAAAAAAAGCATCTAAATCAGTTGTAAGAGTTAGTTCAAAACCTGCTCCAGCTAAGTCAACTTCAGCATCAGTGAAACCGTCTTCGTCTCCTGTTAAGGCAACTCCTTCATCATCTAAAAATACACTTTCTTCTTACAAGACTTCTGCATCAGATGCGATGAAGAGGCTCAATATCCGACCTATGCATGCAGTTCTTGCAATCATTGTCCTACTTATTGTTGGCCTATTAATCTACTTCAGAGGATTTTTTGTAGTTGCAACTGTTAATGGCAAGCCAATTGACCGACTTACCTACATGAAAGAAGTCGAAGGGATCTATGTTTCTGAAGCTCGAACAACAGCTGGTAAGCAAGCAATGAATCAACTTGTAACAAAGACACTTTTACATCAAGAAGCTGAGAAAAAGAATGTCTCAGTTTCTGAGAAAGAAATTAATGATGAAGTTGCTAAGACACGAAAGAGTCTTGAGGCTCAGGGCCAAAATCTTGAGTCGGCTCTTGCTATGCAGGGAGACACCCTTGCTAATTATAAAGAGCGCATTCAATTACAAAAGTTATTGGAGAAGCTCGTGGGTGAGGTAAAAGTAGCTGATAAAGAGATCGCTGCATATATCGAAAAGAATAAAGAATCTATTCCAGCAGGTACAAAAGATGCTGATATTAAAGCGCAAGCTAAAGAAGCTTTAAGACAGGAAAAGTTCAATACCCAGGTTCAGACCCTTATCCAGAACCTTCAGAAAAGCGCTAAGATCTCCTATCCTAAAGCCTAAACTCTTCTTTAATCTCCCGATTCAATCACCTCATTGACAAGCCATTCAGTTACTACTGTATGATAAATATGTGAAACCCCCTCTTACTCATGTTCACTACGAGGGGTTAAGAAGTATAGGGGAAGCTTGCCACTCCGTAGCCCTACCTCATAGGTGCTTGGCAGTTGCTTAATAGTGAGGACGAAACCTGCCTTCGTTAAAATTTCGGCGGGCGAAAGGTGGTGATTATTATGGCAAAGAAAGCAAAAAAGACAAAAGCTGCAGCATCCAAAGAGCATATATCACTTGCTGGAGAGCATTCATTACTTATCATCGTTGGAGGTGGTTTTATAGTTATCCTTCTTATTCTGATGATATTAGGCAGATCTTCAATGGCTCGAAGATATGCGATGATGGAAGATGAAACAACTCTGACAAAGGAAATTGCAGACAAAAATACAATCACTATCTCTGATGATACGGTGACACCTGATACTATCACAGTTCCTGTGGGCACACAGGTAACATGGATAAATGCAGGGGCAACAGATCGCAAGATCACATCATACAATGGAGCGTTCGATAGTGTAAATCTTGAGAACGGTGAAAGGTCGACATACATGTTCACGACTGCTGGGACATATACTTACACAGTCGGGGAGATGACTGGCTCAGTTATCGTTGAGTAGGGTTTTGATTTTATGGACATTTTTTGTTGATAGAATATATCTGCAAATTATTTTGTATGTATCAAGATCAAATGAGTATGAGTATTCATCTTCAAGAAAGCTATCGTTCGTATCAGTCTGAACTTTATTTAATAGGCACCAGTTGTCGATAAGAAAGTAGTCAGTTTTACCCTCGATCTCATCCGTTTCTGTGATGATGATTTTTCCATTATATGGCCAGTTCTTTATTTTCTGTGTGCTAAATGCCTCAACAAACCTCATATTATATGAAAGTGCACTTTCTTTTCCGATGCAGGCACCTCTGCACCTCTCAAGTCTATATCTAAAACATGCACCATTTGTTTTCTCTAGCCCCAGGAGTTTCTCGCAGAGGGAGTATTTAAGTGCAAGTGCACTTTGTGATTCTTTTGCCTGTCTTCGTGAGCGATAAATTCCAAGGTTGGTTTGGGTATCAGGAGGCTCAGATCCTGAGAGCTGTTCAAGTGAGGTGGTAAAATACCCATCTTCATTTTCATTTTTTTTAAGTATCAATAGCTCTTGAGTTTGACGAAGCATCTTATTATAAAGCGGTAAATGCTCTTTAATCATTTTTGACTCAAGAAAGAGTGCGCCAAGTTCTCCAGCTGTCTTTATCGTTTCAATTCTTGTGATTTGTTGGCTAATATTCATTTCAGTCGGCGAAAGGATATCCGAAAAATGAGAGAGGACTCTGTCTTTGATGTTGATACTTTTGCCAATATAAAGTGGAAGAGTACCATCACCATAAAATATATAGACCCCAGGTGATTCCGGGAGTGCATCTAGCATATGTGCATCTAGGTTCTTGGGGAGATAGGGCTTCTTAAGAGTTTTCTCAATTGCCTGTAAAAAGATATCAGGGTCCGTACTCTCCTTTGCCTTTCTGAAAAAATCATACGTTGCCTGAGCATCATCGAGAGCTCTATGTCTATTTGCTACTTGTATATCAAAATGAGCGATGATGGTATCAAGGTTGTGTCTAGGTAATGTCGGGAAGAGGGTTCTTGAAAATCTGACTGTGCAGAATTGCTTTGGTGAGAAAGATTTTTCAAGTCTTTTGAATTCACTTTTTAAGAATCCATAATCAAATCGTGCATTATGTGCAACAAATATTCTATCAACTAGGAGCTCTAGAATAGTATCATGAATATCGCGAAAAGAAGGAGCGTTCTCCAATTCCTTTTGCGTGATGCCAGTCATTTCCTGGATCGATGGTGGAATGTGCGAGCCAGGGTTGATAAAGGATGAGTAGGTGGAAGTTACTGTATCGTCATCAACAAGGACGATTCCAATCTCAATGACGCGGTCATAACGAGATCTCACTCCAGTGGTCTCAAGATCAACAAATGCTAATTTACGAGGCAACATGAGGAGCTAGTATACAGAATCCAGTATAAAGTATAAAGTATA
>CAZHKZ010000029.1:0-4522 GCA_964533055.1 uncultured Gammaproteobacteria bacterium
TCACCCCTCTTAAGGGTGCGACTGAAGTTCCATCACATAGACCATTTTTCCCACAAATTTTCTCCCTCTCTATGGTAAGAAACCGCAATACCAGTAAATAAGCTATATTTTATTAGCTATGAAAAACCCAATGCAACAAACAAATATCGTAGAACCTTCCTTCTTTAGTAACTGGGCTGATCTTTTTATGCCGCCTCTTGCCAATAAGCTTTTCTTACCACTAGCGCTTAAAATTAGCTGGCTAACACCAAATATTGTCACAGTTTCCTCATTTTTTCTTTATGTATTAGGATGTCTCTTTTTGTTCATGATCTTCCCCTACCATCTATTTCTAGCTGCACTTCTTATTCCAATCGCGTACCTTCTAGACTGCCTTGACGGGCAACTGGCGAGAACAAAAAAGCAGTTCTCAACTGTTGGCGACTATCTCGACAAGACATTGGATGTGCTTAAGATCTACATCGTCACACTCTCTCTTGCGTTTGCGCTTTACCAAGCAACGCAAAATGCTATTTGGTTCGTTGTTGGGATGACAGCATGCTTTTTCTTCAATTATCGCTACTACCTTAAGCTTGAAACTGTCCTCACTGCAACAGGGCGAGACGCGACCTATCTTGAAAAATGCTCTGTATACAGGAAAGAACAGTATGTAATACTTCGTCAAAAATATGCAGAGATGAAAAAGACTCCAGTCGGCTTTATCAAAAACCTTTGGATGCGTAATAGAATCATATTCTTTGTCGATGAGGCAGAATTTGTGCTCATTACAAGTGTTGGAGCACTTTTCAATAGGCTTGATATAGCGCTTATAGTTCTAGCCGTAAGTCAGCTATGGATCGCTATATTCCGCCTCTTTGAGCGTGGATATCAAATTAAAACAAATAGTCCTTCTCTCATCAAGCCAATGAGAAAGTAATTCCATGAAAATCGTGCTAAACTAATTATATGAAAGCAATTATATTAACAGCAGGAATCGGATCACGCATCCGCCCACTCACAGACAATAAACCAAAGTCACTTCTTGAAGTAAATGGTAAACCCATCTTGCAAAATATGCTCGAGAATATCGTAGCAGTTGGGATCACTGAGGTCATCGTTATCACAGGCTATCTTGAAGAGATGATCAAGGACTATATTCGCACCAATTTCCCTGACCTCAATGTAACCTACATTAGAAATAAAAAGTACCTAGATACCAACACTGGCTACTCCCTGAATATGACTAAGGATGCTGTAAATGGCGATTCCTTTATCAAATTTGATGCAGATGTAATCTTTGAAAAAGCAATCCTTGAAAATCTCGTCAATGACGAGCACGAGACGGCTCTTTGTATTGACCGTAATATCAACCTAGAAGCAGAGGAAGTAAAAGCTATCACAACACCAGATGGTAAAGTCTTAGAAGTTGGCAAGAAGTTAGATCCACATAGAGCTACAGGTGAGTCCATCGGTATCGAGAAAATTGGCAGTGAGGCTGGTAAAGTTCTTTTTGAGGAACTCACAAGACTCATGCAGGATGAGGCTAATTATAAAGAATACTATGATGACAGCTATACAACACTGGTAAATAAAGGCGTACCATTCTATGCAGTAGATATTACTGGACTAAAGTGGGTCGAGATCGACACTCATGCAGACTACGCCCTCGCTGAAGAGGTCTTCTCAAAATAATCCTATCTTTCAGCTGAAGAACCGAAAAGATTTATTCGTCTTGAGCTTGGTATAAATCTAAGATAAGGAATGACCCCCGCCAAATTGAACGCAGCTGCTATCAGGAAAAGTGCTGTGAATCCCCACTGAGTTGAGATAACTCCACCAAGAATCGTTGTTCCAGCCATCGCTACATATGCAACAGCATCAGTTACGCCACACTCAGTCGCTTCTTTTTTATGATCTAAGTGGGTAGCAAAAAGCGAACTCTTTGCGGGAGTTGCAAAGCCAATGCCCCCACCCAACACAAAGTAAAAAAAGAAGACTGAAAATACTGAGGGTGAATATGCAAATCCAATGTACGCAATGGTAATTGATACCATTCCTACAACGGTCACAATGAATTTAGTTGTGTCACTTTTCCCCATAAGAAATTTTGCACTTAAAAGTTCAAAAATAACTCTACCAATCAAGTAGATACTGTACCCCGTTGCAGCTGCCTCGACTGTCCCTCCCTTAATTTGAGTCAGCATAAATACAGCAAATATTGGGCCGGTCAAATTCCAAGCGGACCAGAGGATTGTATCTGCAAGCATAATTGCAATTACAACTGGATTTACTTTGAGATGGCGAAGTCGTCTGACTAGTAGATCGTGCATAGAATAATCATAGTAAAGATATTTTTATTTTACTAGAGCAACTCCCATCATCTAATCAACTTTGCGAGATAGGAGCTCATCATTGAACTTCTTCGTTAAAGAAAGATAAATTACTGCTTCATTTCGACCCAACATAAGTTTTTCAAAAAGTGGGTATTCTGGCTCCCCTTTTGCATACGGAGAAACACTTTGTCTTACTAAGGTTTGTGGATTTACAGAACCCCATGTATCTGCTCCATTCACATCAGCATATATCTCCCTCCCTAATTCTCCTATTGCGTCAGGCACCCGCACATCTAGCGGATACATTACTCGACCAGTCTCATCACTAAGTCGATGCATCCCAAGGTGTACTGCTCCGACTGAACTACAACCTGCCAAAATAGCTAAATCAACTATAACGATATCGGCACTACGAGACTTTTCCATCAGGCCAATTCTTCTATAGTCTGGATCGATTGCAGTATAGTTGGTATACATGAATTGATCACCTCGAATATCTCCAAGGGTATAAAAGTTAAATCCCACGTGCTTTTGGTCAGCATCACTTATAATACTAAACGCCTTAGTAGTTAGAAGTGTCTCATTTGCAAAATCTAGGTACTCTTTCTCAGACCAATGAGGAAAAGATCTACTCGCCAGAGCTAAGATGCTTGATAATAATGAAGCTAGGTAATTGGATTTTGGCAACTTCCCAAAAGGGTTCTTCAATAGATAGAGGGTTGAAACAAACTCTTCTCCATTCTTCGCCTGGATATAATGTGGATGCTCTTCGTAGAACTGAGATTTATTAATCATTGTTAACCTTCCACTATTCCATTATCAAACGCATAAGAGAGCAGATAGATATTTTCTTACTATTAATGATGACAAAACGGGGGCTAAACCACAAGCTGGGGGATGCTCTTAAAGTCCTCTACCATGAGATCTTTAAACTTCCAAGGAAAACGAAGCACAGCTGCTGGATGATATGTGAGGAAATACTTAATACCTTCTCTCTCCTCAATAACTTGTCCATGCTCTTTCACTACAGCCACCTTTTTCTGGAGAACACCTTCGGCTGCTACTCTTCCCATGAGAACTACGACTTTGGGCTTGATGATCTCAAACTGTTCCATAAGGTGCAGGCGACCGTGGGCAATTTCTTGTGAAGTTGGAGTACCACGACTTGGGAGATACTTTACAGGACTTGTGATATAGACTTCCTCCTCTTTCAATCCGATATCACGAATAAGTCCTCGCAAGAGCTGCCCTGATCTACCGATAAATGGCCTCCCCTCCACAGCCTCTAATTTCCCAGGAGCTTCGCCAATGAAGACAATATCTGCATCTGGATCACCTTCACCAGGAACTGACACTCCAATCTTATCTATCTTACAGATAGCGCATCTTTCGATCTTCACTGCTATTTGTTGTAATTCTTCTCTTTTACTCATTGAGATATGGCCTAATTTGAATAGCATGTAAGTCATCCACCATTCTACGAATCCCACGAACAACTGGATACTCTGAGTGCTCGCGAATTTCATCTAGTGTCCAATCGCTCACTACTCCATCTCTCTTGTTCGCATGGCGAATAATACTAGCACCTTGCCAACCCTGGTCCACCCTATGCACTACAGCGACATGAAGATTTTTTGGAATGGTCTTCCCTTTTCCAACTAAAAGGATATCGCCGCGCAACATTTCCTCATCATTATCAACTGGACGAAAAATAAGACCATCATCTTCATAAAATTCTTTTGACCACATACCAACTGGAAGAGACACACCAAATTCATCTTTATAGTAAAGGTGTGCAAAAGTCTGACAATTTATACCACTTTCAACATGATTACGATCCCGATCCAAAAGCACCCAAGGAGAATTATCTCGTACATATGGCGCTCCAAGATACTTCTCACTTCTTCTCCTCTCAGTCGTCATATATTCCTTACTCCTTTCATAACTTCAAAAAGGACTATGCCAAGGCTCATCACAACATTCATAGATTTATTTACTCCCCACATTGGGATCTCAGCTGTGACATCACATTCTTGCATAGTCGCCTGAGATACACCATGCGTCTCATGACCTACAACTAACGCAATTGGAAATGAATACTCAATCTGATCATATGGCTTACTTTTTTCGTCGATCTCTACCGCAACGACTTGTATGTTTTTGACCTCTGATCTCAACTTCCTAATCGCTTCAATCGCAGTTGGAAAATA
>CAZHKZ010000029.1:4622-8063 GCA_964533055.1 uncultured Gammaproteobacteria bacterium
TTATCATCTGTATTCATGGGAGAAATTATACACTATCTGGAGGTCTTTGGAGTTGGAGTAGTCCTAATAGTTCCGGCAGAAGAGGCAGTCAACTCTTTTAGTTGTGCCTGCAACTCAGCAATCTTCCTCTTTATCTCTGCTATTTTTTGCTCACGCAACTTCATTGCAATTACAGCTGTACCGCGTGATCTCAACTCTGAAGATTCGCTCGCATACTTTGCATACGCCTTCAATCTGTCATCTGCCCTTTGAACTGAAGTTGCAACACCAAGTACTGCATCATTAAGATCGCTGAGAGCTGAAGCCTCTAGCTCATGCTCCTGATCTGCATCTGGTAGAGCACTTTGAGCGACTTCTCTTGCATCTGCAAGCGTATCTGCTGCTGCCATTAATTGTCCCTGATAGACTGAGTCAGGATATTTTGCAGCAACTGTCAAAAGTGCAACTCTATAATCAGCCAATGCCTGATGGATAGTTCTTGCGAGTTGAACAACATCTTTTCCTTGTGACGAGGCATCTCTGACGTCTTTAGCAGCCAAAATTGACTCTCGCTGAACTTCGGTGAGGGCTGTCACCATTGCTTCTTTATTGTTGCGAGCCTGCATTGCACGAAGCTCCGCCATGCGCTCCCCAGCTATTTGCATATGAGCACTTGCTCTCTGCTCTGGAGAAAAAGCAACGGCTAACTTGAACTCTTGATAAAACTTATCGAGAAAGAAGAACTTGCTATCAGGCATGATATTGCCTGGACCTGATGTGATGGTCGGAAAATCATTTACAGGAGAAGTCGTATCTGCACCAAGTGCCTTATCGCTATACAGTGCACCAGAAACAAAAATGGTGACTGCAAATACGACACTGAGAACTGAAAATCTTTTCATATAGTTATTTTGCTCACTTTTCACGGAACTTGTCAACCCCAAGACTTTATCAGCCAAAGGCTGATTGTCCTTTGGACAATACTCTCATCTGCTGTATACTCTAAAAATGACTGCCACCGGACACGCTATTATTGGAACTTCTCTCGCTGCGATCATCCCCAATCCGTTTATAGGTATTCCAGTCGCAATCCTCTCACACGTCCTTGCTGATGCCTTCCCACACTGGGATACGGGCACGAATATGAAAAAGAAAAGTAAAGCAGAATTTGTAATTGGATCATTTATCGATCTTGGGCTGAGCTTCTTTTTCCCTTTTATTCTCTCTGTCTACCTTTTCCCGCAGACCTCACTTCTCTATATCTATAGTATGGTGATAGCTGCACAAGGATTTGACTGGGCGAGTGCTCCATACCTATTCCTGGATTGGAAATTTCCACCCTTTTCTTGGGCTATCTATCTCCAAAGGACATTTGATAACAAACTTGATAAGCCTCGTGGTGTGATCTATCAAATTATCGCACTACTTTGTATCGTCACAATTTCAGTCACCATTTACCAGATTTCTTGACAGATATCTTCATTTCTTGAGATACTAAATCTATGGACAATAAGCCCAATCCTAACCCTTTCAATCAGACACCTTCATCTCCACTAACTCCAGCTGGCAACACAGCTCAAGGACCTGCATCAAATCCTTATGAAACTGAGATCCCAACTGAGAGCATTGAACATACACCTGAGCAGCCTCGCGCTGATGACAATCAGTCACCATTTGAACAGAGACAGGCTACAAGCCCACTTACTCCAACTACTCCACTAAGTACTCCGCCAACTGCGCATGAAGCACGCTCTAACGATCTTCCTCACAAACCACATCACTTTATGACCAAGAAAGCTCTGATTCTTGGCCTCCTCTTTATGATCACAGCAGGTCTTTCATCGATTGTCACCTTCTCTCTCGTTAGCTCGCAATCTAAAAAGGTTCCTGCAGCGCCAAATCAAGTCGCTCCAGCCCCAACAATCGAACAAGCCAAGGAATTCACAAGTACAAAAACAGGCCTATCATTTAATTATCCAGCTGGCTGGACTGCAACTGAAGCAGCATCTGATGACGTGACCACAAAAGTCACAATTACAAAGCAGGATGCGCCAACTATCAATGTATTTCTAGGCCCTGCAGGTGTTGGAGGTCAATGCATCAATGATCCACTTGTTGAACTTGGTAGCGAGCCGATAACTGCTTTTGGCAAACCACTCAATATTTTCTTTCAGGGAGACAGCATGACGCAGAAATTGACTGGTGCATATGTTGTGGCGGGAGTATCCCCATGTCCCAATATCGCATTTATAGACATCGCTGATCTGATTACCCCACAATCTGATCCCGCAAGTATCTCTCTTGCATCAATTACGCTGTCCGATCCATCAGGACCGCTCCTTCCTGATTTCACAGCATCAAAGGGATATGCTGAAGCAAAAGGCATTATCCAATCACTCGTCATCAAGGCTTCTTCAGATCAATCCTTTTCTACACCTTCTGACTCAATGACTGCATGCACTATGGAGGCTAAAGTCTGCCCAGATGGATCATCTGTCGGACGCGTACCACCATCTTGCGAGTTCGCAGCTTGCCCCTAATACCTACCTATGGACACCAACCAAACAACAGTACCTCAAGCACCTCAATCTCCACCAAGTACATCTAGTACGAAAAATGGATCAAGCAAAATGATGCTAATCATTGTTGGCGTTCTTGTACTAATCATCATAGGTCTCGGTGGATTCATTCTTATGAACTCTAATTCTAAAGATATGGGTGCTGCACCTACACAAGCACCAGCAAATGCAATGAACGCAGAAGCTTCTCCTTCTCCAAGCACCATGACAAATCTTCTAACTTATACCAGCAGTGACTCAAAATGGCAGATGAATTATCCAAAAGATGTGACGGTTGAGAAAAGAGATGGCACACATATTGGGCCTACTGGATTTGGAGAAGTTGCAATGTTTTATAAACATGGTCCAACACAGACAACCGGAACAGAATTTCACGATGGACTATCTGTCATCGTGGGCGTTATGAAAAAGCCGGCACTTACCACACTTGAAAAATTTGCAGATGAGCAGACTACGCCCAATCCTGAAGTCGGATCAACTCGAACGCCTTTTGTACCTACGTCCATTGGTGGCATGAATGGAATTTCAACAATAACAACTGGCATGGCAACATTTAAAGTAGTCTTCCTTCCAATCCCCGGGAATAATGAGGCGGTCTATTATGTATCAGTCTTTGCGGAGGGTGCTGATAAAGTCGCGTATCAAACTATCACTGATCAAATGTTGGCGAGCTTCAAGCTTCTTTAGTAGATTTCACTTCAACGGATTCGTCTTCCTTCTTCTTAATGTCTTCTAGCTTCCAAGCAGCGAATGTGCAGGCGGGATAATTTGCGCAACCAAAGAACTTTCTCCCTTTTCTCGTCTTTTTCACAATAACATTTCCACCATCTTGAGGGCATGTCATACCTGTCTCCTCAACAAATGGCTTTGTATACTTACAAGT
>CAZHKZ010000030.1:0-7768 GCA_964533055.1 uncultured Gammaproteobacteria bacterium
TCATAGCTGCAGGTATGCCATTTGGTGAATCGGGGACGACCAACATGATACTCGTAGAGAGAGTGTAGAAGTATGAGCGAGAAAGAACCATTAGATAAAAGAATACCCGCATCTGGAGACTCGTCCTCTATCGAGCCCCCTGTAGACTTAGATGAAGAAGTGGAACTTCTTCCTGGAGTTTATCATCTTCCCTATATTCGCCAACTGCTCAAAGATCCGTATTCACAAGAAGAAGGTGTAGTTGTTGAGATTCCAGACGTTACGCGTAATGAGCCTCTGGTAAAAGGGCTGGCTAGGCCTCAGGAGCGTCTAAGATACAGTCAAGAGCCTGGTGGAGATGCTACAAATAATTCTGGGAACAGTGAAAGGCGATCGGACATAATTAAAGCATATCCAGAAGAAGATCGATTTGACGATCGCAATAATCCTGATATTTTTGATGGAGTTATTGGTCATGCTCACCGAGGTGGTAGGCTTGAACAGGAGGCACAAAGAAGAAGTAGAGCAGTATTTGATCAACAAGCGTGGAAAGATCTTAAATCTAACGAATAAATTTCCCCGTCATTCTGGCAGACACGGAAGAGCGATTGTTTATTTCCCCTCAACAGCGCGGATCTCATCTCTGATCAGTGTAGCGGTCTCAAAATCCAGTTTACTAGCAGCGTCTTTCATCTCTTTTCGCAGCTTTTTGATGAGGTCCTCTTTCTCATCTGGAAGTAGTACTTCCTTTTTACCCATTTGAATAAGGATATCTATTGATAATTTTTTCTCTTCTTTCTTTTCTGCTTCCTGAGTAAGTCTGTCTCGAATAGCTTTCTCAATATTGGTGGGCGTGATGCCGTGCTTCTCGTTATATGCTAACTGAATTTCTCGACGACGCTCGACTTCGCCAATTGCAGCTTCCATGGACTTAGTTCGTCGATCCGCGTACATGATGACCTCAGATGCAATATTGCGTGCAGCTCGTCCCATGGTCTGGATAAGTGAGCTTCGACTGCGTAAAAACCCTTCTTTGTCTGCATCAAGGATAGCAACGAGGGTGACCTCAGGTAGATCGAGTCCTTCGCGCAAAAGATTGATACCGACCAGCACATCGACATCGCCACGCCTAAGCTGGTCAAGGATGTCTTGTCTCGCAAGCGTATCAATATCTGAGTGCAGATAGGTCACTTTGATTCCCTTTTCTTCAAGATAGGAGGTAAGTTCTTCTGACATCCTCTTTGTGAGTGTCGTGACAAGGACACGCTCTTTTTTGACAACTCTTTTTTCAATTTCAGACAGAAGATCAGCGATCTGACCCTCAGTCGGTCTGACAGAGACCATTGGGTCGACGATGCCAGTTGGTCTGATCAGCTGTTCGACAATGCCATCTTCCTCAGTTGCCAGAGATAGCTCATAATCATCAGGGGTAGCTGAGACATAGATAGCTTTTTGAATATGACGTTGAAACTCCTCGAATTTGAGCGGTCTGTTATCAAGAGCAGACGGGAGTCTAAAGCCATAATCGATCAATGTTTCTTTGCGTGAACGATCACCTGTATACATACCACGAACTTGAGGAAGGGTGATGTGAGACTCGTCGATGATCAAAAGCCAGTCTTTGCCTTTATGATCGAAGTAATCAATTAGGGTGTAGGGGGGATCACCAGCTTTGCGACCATCAAAATAGATAGAATAGTTCTCAATCCCATTTACATAGCCGACTTCTTTGATCATCTCAAGATCAAACTTGGTTCGCTGTGCAATTCGTTGTGCTTCGATAAGTCTGCCTTGGGACTTAAGGTGGGCAACATGCTTTTCTGCATCTTCTGTAATTCTTTTAAAAGCATTTTCATAGGTAGCTGGATCTGTCATATAGTGCTTGGCAGGGTAGATCACTGCTTTTTCCATTACTTGGACTGTATCTCCTGTGAGTGGATCGAATTCACGAATTTCAGTGATATAGTCACCGTTCATATCAATTCTGATACCAGTATCCATATAGGCTGGCAAGAGTTCGATCGTGCCTCCACGAAGTCTATACGTACCTCTTTTGAACTCATAATCATTACGAGCATACTGAAGATCTGAAAGTCTGACGAGGATATCTCTTTGTGCTACTTTCATACCTGCTACGAGAGATAGAATGAATTTTGAGTATTCAACTGGAGAGCCAAGGTTGTAGATGCAGGAGACTGATGAAACAACGATCACGTCATCACGAGTTAGGAGATTGGTGGTAGCTGAGAGCCGGAGTTTGTCGATCTCATCATTGATCTGTGCTTCCTTCTCAATATATGTATCAGATGTTGGCATGTATGCTTCTGGCTGGTAATAGTCATAGTAAGACACGAAGTAAGAGACTGCATTATCTGGAAAAAAATCTCTGAATTCTTGATAGAGTTGGGCTGCTAATGTCTTGTTGTGAGAAATGACTAGCGTTGGTTTTTGGGTATTTTGTATGACATTGGCGATAGAGTAGGTTTTACCACTTCCAGTAACACCCAAGAGGACCTGACTTCTTTTGCCAGCATTGATTCCATCGGTCATTTGTTTGATTGCTCTAGGTTGGTCACCAGTTGGTTTAAAATCTGATTTGAGGTTAAATTTCATGAAGCTATTATACCATTATTTAGTCAAGGGCTTATTGTGCATGGTCAATAGTCATTAACTTTGAGCATATAATTGACGACTAATTATTTGACCTGGTTTGCATTATATTGAGAGATTGACAAAAATATACGAAAAAACGTATATTTTATACATACAGTTTTTCTGCCCAAAAGAAAAACTGCTCAAACTGTATGGCAGGTGTATTATATAGAAAAGAAAGAGAATTACTGACATTTTTAGCACAATTTCAGTCTAAAAATGGCTATTCCCCAACCCTTCGCGAGATGGCAGATGCCACAGGTCACAAGAGTGTTTCCACGGTCCATGCTATTATTCGCAATCTAGTCGATAAGGATTATATTAAAAAAGACGATGGCAATTCTCGAGTTCTTAAGATCAAAGACGAGAGCTTTATGCCAACACTCTCAAAGGAGATTTCTCCATCAATTGATCTTCCCTTGATGGGATTTATTGCAGCCGGTTCACCACTTGAGCCGCATACTGATCCCAATGCTACCTTTCAAGTCTCAGCATCAATGCTTTCTGGCAAGAATACGTCTTACGTTTTGCAAGTGAAGGGTGAGTCTATGATTGAAGATGGGATTCTTGATGGAGATTTTGTCGTTATTGAGAAAGTCAGTACTGCTATTAATGGTGAGATAGTAGTCGCGCTGGTTGATGATAATCTAGCGACACTTAAGAAGTTCTATAAAGAAGATGGTAAGGTGATTTTGCGCCCCGCAAATGCTCGTATGGAGCCTATTTATCCCACCTCATTGCGCATCCAGGGAAGAGTAGTTGGCCTCGTAAGACGTTATTAATGCTATAATCACCCCATGATAGGGACTTTATACATAGTTGCAACCCCAATTGGTAATTTAGACGACATCACGATAAGAGCTATTAAGACGCTTTTTTCTGTGGATGGTATTGCGTGTGAAGACACTCGAAAGACTGGATTCTTGTTACGCGAGCTACAAAAAAGACATCCAGAATTCGCATTTCCTCAAAATGGAGAGAAGTTCCAGCGCATGCTCTCATATTATGAAGAGAACGAGGAGCAGCGAATTCCTGAGATCATCTCAGCTCTTGAGACAGGCCTTTCAGTAGCACTCGTTTCTGATGCAGGTACTCCACTCATCTCAGATCCAGGTTATCGACTAGTACGAGACTGCGTGAAGAAAGGAATACCAGTGGTTACAGTACCAGGTGCATCTGCAAGTATTAGTGCACTCACGCTCTCTGGTTTTCCAACAGATAAATTTGTTTTCTATGGCTATCCACCTCGCAAAGAAGGCAACAGAAAGACACTTTTTGAGCATGCTCTAAAGGCTCAAGAAAGTGTCAGTGCTACGATGATCTTTTATGAAGCACCTCATAGATTAGGCAAGACGCTCGTTGCGATGAAGGAGACATTTGGAGATGCGCAGGTAGCACTCTGTAGAGAAATGACCAAAACTTATGAAGAGATTATTCATGGAACACTTACTGAGGTAATAGAGGTATTCAAGAAGAAAGAGCCAAAAGGAGAGTTTGTGATAGTTCTTAATCTTAAAGAGCTTGACTAGAATTAAGAAGAAGTTGTTCTATCTCTAAAAGTCTATTGTATTTAGCTACACATTCGCCTCGCGCTGGTGCTCCAAATTTCGCATAATCGGCTCCAATTGCGACTGAGTAGTCTGCGAGAAAGTCATCGTTGGTCTCGCTATTTCGATGAGAGACGATGAGTTTGAGTCCTGCATGACGCCCCATTTCGACAACAGCAAGAGATTCAAGGACAGTGCCAATTTGTCCTGGCTTGATAACGAGACCATTAATTGAATTATTATTCAATGCCAGCTGTAATCTGAATGGATTGGTAGCTGTAAGATCATCACCTACTAGGAGTGCTTTATTGGAAAGCCTAGTAGAAAGAGTGCTCCAGCCCTGCCAGTCCTCTTCACCCAGTGGATCTTCAAGATAGATGAGGTGATACTTCTTGACGATTTCTTCATAGAATGTAATCAGTTCATTTGAATTCATAGGAGATTCTTTGTCTTTTATCTTGTATTCTTGATCCTGGAAGAAGTTCTTGGCAGCTGCATCAAGGCCGATAAAGATGTCATATCCAAGTCTAAAAGCCGCAGAGGAAATAGCTTGAGAAATAAAATCGAAAGCATCTACATTATTTTCAAAATTTGGAGCAAATCCACCTTCGTCTCCGACTGTTGTAGTTAGCGATCCCTTCTTGAGTTGGCTACGAAGACTGTTGTAGACAGTGACACCCATCATAAGGGAATTTGAATAAGACTGTGATGTAGCGGGGATGACCAAAAATTCTTGAAAGTTGATGTTATTGCCAGCGTGTTTGCCACCATTGACCATGTTCATGGCTGGAGTTGGAATACGAAGTGGCACATTCTCTTTCGCAAGGAAATTGCGCAGGTAGAGAAAAAGTGGCGTGGACTGACTTTTTGCACCAGCTTTTGCAAAAGCCATAGAAAGTGGCATCGTCGTATTGGCTCCCAGCTTGGCCTTGGTAAGGGTGCCATCCATGCCAATTAGTGTTTGATCGAGAAGCTTTTGATTCGTGGCCTCAATGCCAATGAATTGTGGTGCAAGTGTGCGAGTTATGAGGTCAACAGCTTGGAGAACTCCCATACCCATATGTCTCTTTGGATCGTTATCACGAAGTTCAAATGCTTCATACGTACTTTTTGATGTGCCCGATGGATTGGAGGCAGTAGCTACGCTGCCATCAGACAGTTCCACCAGCACTTCGACAGTAGGAAAGCCACGAGCATCTAGAATTTCCCTTGCCTTGATTTGTCTAATTGTGGCCATATATTAATGAAAAAGCTTTTTCTCACTTGATGCGATATTTTTACGAACTGTCTCGATCACATCTGGCGAGACAGAGACACTCGTCACGCCCCATGAGACGAGTTTTTCAACCAGCTCTGGATACAGAGAAGGTGCTTGTCCACAAATAGATACAGTTACCTGATGTTTGTGGGAAGTCTTGATAACGTGCTCAAGTGCCCAAAGAACCGCCTCATTTTGCTCATCGTATTCTGAAGCTACCTCACTATTGTCTCTATCTGTGCCTAGCATCAGCATGGTAAGGTCATTTGAGCCGATTGATACTCCATCTAGTCCTTCCTTGATGAATTGCTCAAGTAAGATAACATTGGATGGGATCTCTACCATCATCCAGAGCTTAAAAGTCGGTGAGCGATAGAGGCTGCTGCTGCTAATGATTTTCTTTACTTCTCGCAGTTCTTTTACAGTGCGAACGAAGGGCACCATAAGCGACAAATTTTTGAGACCCTTTTTATTGCGAACGATCTTGATTGCTTCAAGCTCTAATTCAAAAACTTTTGGATCATGCATATATCTGAAGGCACCGCGATACCCGAGCATTGGATTGGGCTCTATTGGTTCATACTCTTTTCCACCGATGAGACCACGGTATTCATTGGTCTTAAAGTCTGAGGCCCTGTAGACAACCGGGCGTGGATAAAACGCTTTGCAGAATCGTTCTAATTCTTGTGCCATCGTGTTAATAAATAGATGCTTCTTACCATCATGTATAAGCTTTTTAGGATGGACTCCAATATTTGCCATGATAAATTCTGCACGTAGGAGTCCAATGCCGTCTACATGCTGAGCAGCTACTTTCTCTGCTAGATCAGGCTGAGCTAGATTGACATACACTTTTGTTGAAGTCTTGATGTGGTCGGTTGACACATTGCTGTGTGCTGAATTGATGAGCGCATGTCCGCCTTTGTAGACTTCTCCTTTTGCACCATCAACTGAGATAGCCATGCCATTTTTTAGTATCTGTGTAGCTTTTTCAGTGCCGACAACTGCCGGGATACCGAGTTCTCGCGAAACGATAGCTGCATGAGAAGTGCGGCCACCTTTGTCGGTTACTATCGCTATAGCTTTTTTCATACCAGGTACGAAATCTGGATTAGTTTGAGAAGCTACCATAATATCACCAGTCTCCATTTTGGAAAGATCTGCAACGCTTTTTATGATCTTAACTAGACCTGAGGCGATGCCAGGGGAGGCAGGTGCGCCTTTAAGTAGAAGTGGGAGTGCTGAAAGATCCTCAGTTTTCTCCTCTTTACCCTTCTTGATAGTGGTGATTGGTCGAGTTTGAACAATATAGATACCTGAGTCATCGATTGCCCATTCGATATCTTGTGGGAAGTAATAGTGCTTCTCAAGTTTTTTTCCAAGAAGTGCTAAGTCCAAAATTTGATTATTACTGACTTTTTGTTTTTTGCCATCCTTCTCAGAGATCTTTACTTCTTTATTTTGTCCTTTTACTTTATCGAGGCGGACATTTTGATACGCAATGGATTTTTGAGTGATAGTCATAGAAGACTTTTCAACTTCATAATGATCTGGAGTTACTTCGCCCTGAACGATCATTTCTCCGAGTCCATAGATAGCTTCAATTACGACTTTTGACTTGTCATTGGTGACTGGATCGATGGTGAACATGATGCCTGACTTTTCAGACAGAACCATTTTTTGTACGACGATTGCGATACCAATTTGAAAGTGATCAAATTTTTGCTCGTGTCGGTAAAAGATTGCGCGAGCATTAAAGAGAGATGCCCATGCCTCTTTCACCATCTGAATGACGTTGGATTCACCTGAGACATTTAAAAATGTTTCTTGTTGGCCAGCAAAGGAAGCACCTGGAAGATCTTCAGCCGTAGCAGATGAGCGGACAGCTACGAGTGCATCCGAGAGGGGGCCGCTAAGTGTTTTGTAAGCCCTAAAGATCTCCTGTATGAGATCCTCATTCATTTTCTCGGCGATGATCATTTTTCTAATGTGGGCGGCGACTTGGTCAATAGACTCAGAGCGGTTGTAGTCAATGGTGCCTATGAGGTGATTAATTTTTGTTGCGAGATTGTTCTCCTTGAGGAAGTGAAAGTACGCATACGAAGTCACAACAAATCCATTTGGGACTGGGAATTTGGCTTGGGTCATCTCGCCAAGATTGGCTCCTTTACCGCCAACTACTGGGATGTCGTGTTTGTCGATGTCTTTAAACCACAGGATGGAGGAAGTTACTTTGGGCATTACCTTTTATTATGAGGAGGGGTATTAAAAATTGCAAGAAGACTCAGAAAAGAAATGCCTCTCTGACCAGTTGGCCAGAGAGGCGGATGAA
>CAZHKZ010000031.1:0-6704 GCA_964533055.1 uncultured Gammaproteobacteria bacterium
TGGAGATCGATGCTGCATCAAATCGTGGTATTGACGAGATACGAGATCTTCGAGATAAGATACGTCTCGCACCTGTATCATCGCTTAAAAAAGTTTATATCATAGACGAGGTGCACATGCTCACAACTGAGGCATTCAATGCGCTTTTGAAAACGCTCGAAGAGCCACCGTCTCATGCTGTTTTTATTCTATGCACAACAGAGTCGCACAAGGTTCCATCCACAGTTCTTTCACGCTGTCTTCATATTGGTTTTAAAAAAGCTACAGATGAAGAATTGGTTCGTGCTTTTGAACGAATTGCCAAGGGAGAGAATCTTTCTATAGAAGCAGAAGTACTTCAGGAAATTGCATCGATGTCCGATGGTGGATTTAGAGATGGTACAAAAATTCTCGAGGAAGTGGTGGCACTCGCGCAAGGACAGAGCATTACTAAAGCATTATTTCAAAGTATTTACACTAACTCAGGTGTTGCGAGTGGATTGGATGACTTCTTTCAGGCACTCATTGATCGGGATATTCAGAAGTCGACACAGATGATTTCTACATTTTCAGATCAAGGTGTCTCCATGGAATATGTCACAGATCAAGTTCTTAGTCAGTTGCAAGAAAAGTTGATGGTGCAGGTTGGGAAAGATGCACCTGAGTCGGAGTTATCTCTTTCAAGTATTGTTAGACTTATCAATCTTTTTTCGGTAGCTGCAAAAGAATTGAAATATGCTGTTGTCCCATCGCTTCCGTTGATGGTTGCGATTGTAACGTGGTGTGAGGGGGTGGCTCAGGAGCCTCAAAAAGACAAAGCCAAAAGTGAAGTAGTGGAGGAGGTAGGTGAAGATGCAGTTACTGTTGCAACGTTGCGACGACAGGTCGGTAACATGGCTAAAGAGCGGGCAGTAAGTGGAGTAGTTGAGCCGAAGGCAGAGAGTCGGCCACCTAAGAGTGATCCATCTGATGTTGCTGTGGTTAATTATAATGCTGAAGGCGAGCATACTCGGGAATGGATGGATGTGCTATGGAAGAACATTATTTCAGAGATGAAGAATCATAATCATATGATCGCTGGAGTACTTCGCTCATGTAAGATCAGTCAATTCGACAGGAAGAATATGCTTATAGAGGCCTCCTCTGCGTTCCATAAAGACAAGCTCAATGATGCAAAGACATTAAATATTCTCCATGAAGTGACAGCAAAGCTTGTTGGAAATCCAGTTGAAATTACGGTAGAATTGAGAACGTAGTAAACTTGCCACTCCGTAGCCCGACCTCATAGGGCTGTTAAGAAATAAACTGAGGAACGAAACCCGCCTTCGTTAAAACTTCGTCGGGGGAAGGGTGGTGATTTATATATGGCAAATCCATTTGGACAATTAGGTGAGTTAAAAAAGATGCGAGATCAGGCGATGCAAATGCAGCGTCAGCTTGCAGCTGAGGAAATAACAATTGAAAAGAAGGGGATACTTGTTGTGATCACTGGTGATCAGAAACTTCAAGAAATTCGAACTAACGGTAAATCAGACAAAGACATAGTAGAGGCAGTAAATGAGGCGATTAAGAAGTCTCAAGAAGTTGCTGCAAAGAAGCTCCAGTCGATGTCAGGAGGCCTTAGTGGTCTTCTTGGTGGAATGAAGTAGTCATAAATTTGTGGTGGCCTTGTTTGCGAACGAGAAACAAGGCCGTTAAATTTTGTGAAGCGAAGTTGTCAGGGGAAGCCCGGCGAATGACCGGATGGGGTGCTGACCCGACTAACAAGCGCAACAAAATAGGCCGACTTTCCAGTGAGCAGAGTTTTGTGTACTTTTGCGGAAAAAGTATGAGATATTTATTTGCTTCTCTTGCTAGATCTTTGTAATATGTTCTTATGAAGGTTATTAGTGGTAGTGCAAATAAGGACTTAGCTGAGAAAGTAGCAAAAGAATTAGGAATCTCATTATCTCCAGTTGAAATATTTATTTTCCCTGATGGCGAGCGACGAATTCAGATTCAGGAATCTGTTCTGGATCAAGATGTACTGATCGTCCAGCCAGCCTCGCCGCCAGTTGACACCAATTATTTTGAGCTTTTTTTCCTTGCGGACGCTGCAAAAAGAAGCGGAGCAAAGTCTATAACTGCGATAGTCCCATATCTTGGGTACCAAAGACAAGATCATATTTTTCGTGATGGCGAGGCGGTATCTCTTGAGGTAGTTGTTAAGACAATGCAGTCTGTTGGAATTGAGAAAGTTATTGTATTTGATCTGCATACAATTAAAATTGAGCAGGAGTTCTCAATTCCCTTGACTCATTTATCAGCGCTGCCGATCTTTGCTGAGTATATAGAGTCGCATAATTGGGCAGGATTGGATACAGTGCTCGTATCGCCAGATATGGGTGGGATTCGACGAATTAAGTTGATCTCTCAAATGCTATCCGATATGCCATATGCTGTAATAGAAAAGAATCGTGATGTGAATACAGGGCATGTAGAAATGGCTGGGATTACAGGAGAAGTTACACATAGAGCGCTCATTGTTGATGACATGATCTCGAGTGGCAAGACGATTGTTAAGGCAGCTGATTTATTAGCTGAAAAAGGAGCAGAGGAGATCTACGTCTTTGTTACTCATCCTATATTTTCAGATGAAGCACCCAGTCTATTGGAGGCATCATATGTTACAAAAGTCTTTGTGGCAGACACTGTTTTTATTCCAGAGTCAAAAAAGTTCTCTAAGCTAGAGATGTTATCAGTAGCTCCAGGAATCTCGAAGGAAATTCCAACTAGTGTTGTTTAGATCAGTAAGATCAACTAGACTAGGTAGATAAATTAGTATGAAAATCCCCAAATCCATCCAGCAGACTATTGAGTCATTTGAAAAATTACCAGGTGTTGGGCCTAAGTCTGCTTCTAGACTCGCATTCTACCTTCTTCATGTTCCACAGCATGAGCTAGATCGTTTTGCATCAGCGCTGCAGAATTTAAAGAGTGGTACAGTACTATGCTCAGTTTGCCATAGTGTGGGTGAAGTTGATCCCTGCGAATACTGTACTGATCCACATCGAGATCAGACCATGATTTGTGTGGTAGAACAGCCACTTGATGTTATCGCACTTGAGAAGAGTGGGCGTTACAAAGGGGTCTATCATGTACTGCATGGTAAGATCGATCCGTTGAATAACATTGGGCCAGAGGAGATCTTTATTCACCAGCTTTTTTCTCGCATCAAAAATACTACCAACGGTCATACGATTAAAGAGGTGATTCTTGCAACCAACCCTACCATGGAGGGCGAAGCAACTGCGATGTATATTTCCAAGCAACTCAAAGCTCAAAACGAAAATTTAAAAATTAGTAGGATTGGGAGGGGGCTTCCAATCGGAGCAGACCTTGAGTATGCTGATAGTGTGACGCTTGAGCGAGCAATGGAAGGACGGAGCGAATATTAATGGCTAATAATCCATTCGGATCATTTGAAGATACATTTGAGCAGGGTATTTCCCAAGTCACTAACCAAGTTAAAAAACAGGTCAGTGATACCGCCAGTACAGCGACAGCTCAAGTTACAAGTACTACACTTTCAGATACCTCGCATGCTTCATTTGCTGATGTTTCAGCCCTAAACATAGTTCCCACTTCGGATCAATTTAATGAGACAAATACTCAGCAGCAGGATCCCATAGGTCCAGCTGCGCATCAGTCACCAGCGCTTGATCCAGCTCAGATGGCTTCTCTTGAGGCAAATTCGGCACATGAACAGCAGGCAAAATTAGAGCAGACTCGCGCACAGTTGAAGGCACATAAAGAGCAGCATAAAGTTGTGTATTTTGATCCCACCTTTAACCCTCCAAAGAAAGAACAGCCAGTTGCAGATAGGCTGGAGCAGGAGAAGCAAGAAGAAGATCAGAAAAAAATGCAGCAAATAGAAGAACAGAAGAAAAAAGACGAACCAATCGCACTTTCAAGAGCGAAGAGGACGACTGAGATGAACCGTGGCGCCTCGGGGTGATAGTCTAAAGTAGACAGTATAAAGTACTTAATACTTAATACCTGATACTGTATACTAAAAATATGGCATCTTCATCAAATGGCATCGATCGCAAGCTTATAAACGAGCTCTCGCAAAATCCCAAGACTAGACTTGCTGTATTTCAAGGTGTCGAGCCAGGGAGGCAAGGCTATACACTCCTTAAGCTCTCCTCACGTGTTCAAAAAGATCTCCTCAATAAATTAACAGATGAGGAGATTCTTGCACTTTTAAATCCGCTTGCTCCAGATAAGGCAACAGATATTATCCAAATTATAAATACTACTCGCTCTAAAAAGATTACAGATCGGCTAAATGAGACTGTAAAAGAGAAGGTCGAATTTTTGCTCAAATTTAATCCAAAGGCAGCAGCAGGCCTGATGAATCTTAATTACATAATTATTGAAAGAAATGCAAATCTGGAAAGTGTTATTAAAGAACTCAATGTATATGAGGAAAAAACGGGTACATTTCCGACGATCTTGATTGTTGATGATGGGAAGCTGGTGGGCGAACTTCCAGGGTCTACTCTCGCTCTTCATCATACGAGCGTACTTCAGGACAAGAATATTAAGAAAATTCCATCTGTTCGCTACGACAGTGAAGTTACAAAAGTCGTTAATTCATTTGTAAAGAATCCTCACAATAAGGTTGTGGTTATGGATCAAGATGATAGTGTTCTAGGCATCATTCATTCAAATGATATCTTGCGCTTGATTGACAAGAATGAGATGCGAGATCTCTATGGATTTGCAGGTGTTGATAAAGAAGAAGGAGTCTTAGACTCTGCGCTTACGAAGGTGAAGTATCGCTATAAGTGGCTGATTATTAACTTAGGCACAGGATTTTTAGCAGCTTCAATTGTAGGAATGTTTGAGGGGACTATCTCACGAATTACACTTCTTGCAGTCTATATGCCTATCGTTGCTGGAATGGGTGGCAATGCTGCAACGCAGGCTCTAGCTGTTGCTGTGCGCGGGCTAGTCTTAAAGGAGGTAGATCTTAAGTCAAGTCGAAAGCTAATTATTAATGAAATGATAAGTGGTGCTATTAATGGAATAATAAATGGAGTTATCGTAGCCGTTATTGCAACAGTGATCAATCATAGTCCAATGCTTGGACTTGTGCTTGCGATTGCGATGATTGCGAACTTGATTACAGCTGGATTCTTTGGTGCGCTTGTCCCTATGATCATGAAGTCTTTTGGAAAAGATCCAGCATCATCTGCGACTATTTTCATCACAACAGCAACTGATGTGATAGGTTTTTTTGTATTCTTAGGTCTGGCGAGTGTTATGCTTTAAATATGGTACAATCCACTCATGCTTCGTCTTTATAATTCACTTACGCGAAAAGTTGAAAACTTCAAACCACTCCAGGCTTCAAAGGTGGGGATGTATACCTGCGGTCCCACGGTCTATCAATATGCTCACATCGGAAATTTCAGAGCGTATCTTGTTGCAGATATTCTTGTCAGGACATTGAAAGCAAATAAATTTGATGTGAATTTCATTATGAACATTACTGATGTTGGCCATCTTGTCAGTGATGCAGACACAGGCGAGGACAAGCTAGAGAAGTCGGCTAAAAAAGAGGGTAAATCAGCATGGGAGATCGCCAAGTTTTATACAGATGCATTTCTTGATGATTATGACGCACTTAATCTCACCAGACCTACAGTTCTCGCAAAAGCTACTGATCATATCGCAGAGCAGATAGAGCTCGTGAAGAAATTAGAGGAAAAGGGATATACCTATACAATCACTGACGGAGTTTATTTCGATACAGCAAAATTCCCTGAATACGGAGAGTTATCGACTCTCGATCAAATAAAAGAGGGAGCAAGGGTTGAAGCAAATAGTGAAAAAAGAAATCCAAAAGACTTTGCGTTGTGGAAATTTAGTCCTCAAGGTTCTAGAAGAGACATGGAGTGGGAGAGTCCATGGGGCAAAGGATTTCCTGGCTGGCATATTGAGTGCAGTGCGATGAGCATGAAGTATCTTGGCGATTCGCTTGATATTCACACAGGAGGAATCGATCACATTTCAATTCATCACACCAACGAGATCGCACAGTCAGAAGCGGCAACAGGTAAGAAATTTGTAGACTATTGGACACATGTCGCTTTTCTTTTAGTGGGTGGTCAAAAAGTCAGTAAGAGTCTTGGAAATGGCTATCTACTTTCAGATCTTCAAACCAATGGATACAAGCCACTTCATCTTCGCTATCTCTATCTTCAGACTCATTACCGACAAGAGATGAACTTTACCTGGGAGAGTCTTGAGGCTGCTAAAAATGCAGTGGATAGACTTCATAATACGATTTTTACTTGTACTGAGGGCGATAAAGGTACTAAAGAGTTTGAGACACTTTTCCTTGATGCCCTCAACGATGATCTTAGTACACCAAAGGCACTTGCAGTGATGTGGGACATGCTTAAGGCGGATGTTCCTACAGATCAGAAGATGCACTCGCTTTTCAAGATGGATGAAGTTCTAGGCCTTGGCCTCAAGCGATATCTAAGTACTGCAAAAGGGGAGATAAAAGGCATCCCAGCAGAGGTAACGCGTTTGATTGAGGATCGCAAAAAAGCACGCCTAGATAAAGACTTTGCGCGCTCAGATGAGTTGCGAGATCAGATTCGTGCATTAGGCTTTGATATTCAAGATAATAAGGAAGAAGTTGAGATCCGCAAGTTAGCCTCAGAGTA
>CAZHKZ010000032.1:0-6396 GCA_964533055.1 uncultured Gammaproteobacteria bacterium
GAACTTTAGGCATATCCTTAACGCCCCAATAGAAACTTTCAAGCTTCTGTCTCTTTTTTTCCATATCTGAGACCTCTTTCTTGGTGAAACGAGCTTTTTCTGAGGGAGTAGACATGAACTGCTCGAGCTCTTTAAGTCTCTTGAAGTTCTTTGAGACTTCTGGGTAGTTAGTAAGGATACCGCCGATCCATCTGTTGGATACGAAATAAAGTCCGTTAACATCACTTTCTTTTGCAAGACGTGCTGCCTCGCGAACTACTGGCTCAGCCTGGCGCTTCGCGCCAAGAATGATCATCGATCCACCACGAGATGCGAGTGCTTTAACAAATTCAGCTGCCTCATCAAGGCCTTCCTTGGTCTTAGCAAGATCGATAATGTGGATATTGTCGCGGGATTCGAAGATGTAATCACGAGCTTTAGGATTCTGTCGTGTCACTTGGTGGCCAAAATGCGCACCTGCTTCTAATAGTTGTTCAAGAGTAACGTTCTTCATAATTGTCCTTTTTCCGCCATCCGATCAAATGTAGCTATATATATTGGCAAGGACACAATCGGATGTGTGTGATAGATGCGATTATACCTAAAATCTCTTAGCCATGCAACACGCAATCCATCCTATATACTATAATTACCCGAACATTCGGCTAATTTATAGTTTTATATGCACGCTCGACCTAATCAAATAAAAATAACCTTGTCTCAACATCGTACTCCGATAAACACTTTACTAGAACGAGAAATCGAGATTTGTTGGGATAAGAAAGTGGAACAAGCTAAAAAAGACAATGTACCCTTTTGGGATGGTGAGATCTATTCACTTTTATCCCACAGAGTCAATGGAAAATTTCTTGAAATCACTCTTGGACTAACATCCTATAAAAGAACTATTGGAACGCATGAGAATAATCCAATAAAAATTTTACAAAGGTATGGAAAGGACTTTCTTGCAAACGCTCTTGTGGTAACTACCTCAATAGTAACAAAAGATAACTATCTGATATTTGGAATACGAGCAAAAGGAATAGTCGATTCTGAGAAGTTGAGTACATTTGGAGGGAGCTTGAATAAGGATGAACTCGTAATAAATTCTGCAACAGACATAATCGAGTCCCTCCATAACGAGCTACATGAGGAAATTGGAATTGGTAAAGATATACTATCTGCCACTAGATTTCTAGGACTTATTACAGATAAGAATCTCTATCCGCAACTACACTTTCAGACCAACATTTCACTTACACATACAGAGGCTATTAAAAGAATAAATTATTTTTTAAAAAAAGATGAACACCAGGCAATACTCGTAACAAGCAACAAGCGCGATGCTCTGACATCACTATTAAAACAATATGACACACGCGCCATTTCAAGCACCCTATCTGAGCATCTTAAGCTGCTTTCTCATCAAGAACTGATCTAGTCACCTTAGCTGGTGCGCCATAAGCAACAACATTTTCAGGGATATCCTTTGTCACAACTGAGCCTGCGCCAATAATCGAACCACGTCCAATCTTCACCCCAGGTAAAATTATAACCCCACCACCAATCCACACGTCCTCACCAATCTCTACATCTCTTGGCTTGATATATCCTCTTTTTGAAACTACTGAATCATGATTCGTGGTATAGATCTGGACATAAGGCCCAATGAGCGTTCTCTCTCCGATCACTATCTTACCTGCATCTCCTAAGAAAACACCAACGTTTATATGAACATTATCACCAAGAAACACCTGATACCCATAAGAAAAATACAATGGAGGTACTACCTTAATCCCAACGCCGACTCTCCCAAATATCTTTTTTACTTCCTTTTCTGCGTTATACAGTTCTCTAAATGACTGATTGAATTCGGTATAGAATTCATGCGCTTCTTGCTTATCCTTAATAAGCTCGGGGTCGGAGCTAAAAAAATCTAGCCCTTTAATCATGCGCTGGCGTTGAGACAAAGTCGCAACTTTCATATGGGGGAATAATATTCCTGAAGGTAGAAAAAAGCAAGCTAGAATTTTGATATGACTTCCATCAATGAATCACTGAGTTTTTTGATATCATGCCTAATCATACTCCTTTTAATGATATCTCCCTTTTGTGAATTAACAATGGCTGATGAGAACAATGAGGCCCTATGCACCTTGATATCACTCTCCAGCCCAGACTCAGCTAGATCATCAGCTACAGGTGCAGCATGCTCTTCTTGATACTTCAAGAGAACATCCTCTGGAAAGTGCGTATTTTCGTTAATGATAATATGGTCAAGTCTTGTAGATGGCAAGTAGTGGACCATCTCTTTTACATAATCTGATGCCTTATATCCGTAGGTCTCACCGTACTTGGTCATAAGATTCATAACAAAGATAATCTTAGCTTTACTTTCAGCAACTGCTTCAGGAACGCCTTCAATGATCAGATTGGCAACTGTATTTGTAAAGAAATCTCCTGGTCCAAAGATAATAACATCAGCATTAACAATAGCGAGGCGAGCCTGCTCGCTGACTTTAGCTACGGGATCTGTCCTCATCCCAATTATTCTTAATTTCCCATCATGCTCTGGCTCATCAATCATATGCTCACCTATGACCTCGCTTCCATCCTCATATTTTGCTATCAACCGAACATCGTCATAAGAAATCGGAAGCACCCTACCCTTTACAGCCAAAAATTTTGAAGTCTCTTCTATAGCCTTTTCTTGGGACTCAAGAATATCTGCCATTGCGGCTAAAAAAAGATTACCAAACGTCATTCCAGCAATGCCTGTTCCCTGATGAAATCTATAGAGAAAGAGGTCTCGCAAAAGTACGGACTTTTTTGAGAGAGCGACCATAGCAAGGCGAATCCCTGAGGTCGGAAGGAGTCCAAATTCATCTCGGAGAACCTTATTCGATCCTCCATCATCGACCATGGTCATAAGCGCAGTGATGTCAACATCCTGATCGCGAAGCGCATTAAGGACTGCGAATGTCCCTGTTCCGCCACCGATGACTACGACTGATTTTTTATCATTATTCATATAACTCATCTCGCTAAGTATTGCAGCAAGCTACCACTGCTTCAGACAATAGATGGTCTCGATAATATCATGTATTCACAAGACTGTCGAACCTTTACTGAGTGATTTATCCTTCTCCTATGCTATCCTAGATACATGGTTCTTTCAGAAAAAAATCTTACAGTGATCCTCGCCATAATACTCGTACTAACCATCTTTCTAGGTGGAGTCACCACCTATTTCTACCTTCCTTTTCTTATGAATAAGCTAGGGCTCAATAAGACTCCCTCCAAAGAGGTGCAGGAACTTTTCACTAACTATAATATGACCCAAACTCCCGAGATCTATAAGACTATGGATGAGAAAGTCATGAAAATAGCCCAATCAACTCCCTCAATCGACATCTCCAATTGCACACCATATCCACGAGTAGTCAAGGCTAATAGCCTCACACGAATCAAGGTCAATAATCCAGATAATGAGTATCACACTCTTATAATTGATGGAAAAAATTTTGTGATAACAGAAAATTCTTCAACTATCATTCAAATGAATTTCATTCAAGTAGCACATGATATCCTTCCATATTCATGCGATGACCCTAATAATTTCTCTGGAATTCTCTCAATTACTAAGAAAATTTAACTATTTTCTTACTTGACTTGAGCCTAAATACGTGATATATATGGCTTATAGGATATTATCCTATAACTGTCCACGAGATTATGTCTGAGTTTAGACGCCCTTCTCCGGTGGAGAGTGGCGAGCCAACAGAACCAACATTAGCTCGCGATGAATCGAAACAAGCGAAGCTAACAAGAAGAGGGTTCCTCAAAGGAGCCTTGGGTCTTGGCCTCGCCGCCGCAATTTCACCCCTCCCCGACTTCAATTCCCGCTCCGCTTCAGCTGAGGTGCTTGATGGTGGTGATCCAAGCGTAGAATTTGATGACCCCAATGCTCTAGTAACAAACTTTGCTGAACTATCAGCTTCTGGGGACAGAGAGGGAATGAGAGCTGCTGCTGCAAAAAACATTGAACTTGCCCTTCATACACGACCTTCAGTTCTTAATAAAATGACTGAGAGTGCTGGCACCCTAGTGGACTTCAGGGATGGATCCGGCATGGTTCAGGCACCTACACTTATGCCAGGCGAGGGGTCTCCTTTGTACTATATTTCAAAGCCAGATGACCCACTCAAATTTCTTCCCAATCTTGGCCTTGTTCAACCACTATCCGTGACAACGCAAGGTGGGAAAGAGGCAAACCTTTTAACTATGCAAGGCATATATGTTGGAAGAACTGAGAATGTACTATCCTCTGAAAACGCAGGAGATATTATTACTCACATGGGATACTTCCTTCATTTTGCTGGAGATGCTGATACTGGAAATAAATTAAATCGCTATGTGTCTAGAGTGTTTCTAGGATTCACAGGTGCAGATGAAAGTAAATCTTCATTCCTTGGACTAAAGGTTAAAGATGTTGATAGTGGTAATCAGATTTATGGAACAAATGATAGGCAAAAAATGCCAGTTTCTGAGTTGATAGCCTCTCTCGATGAAAACGTTGGTAACTCCGTTTGCGAATTTGATATAGGCGCAGCAACGCCATCCTCTCCAGACATTGTAGAGAAGGCAAGATCCCTAGGATACCCTGCGGAACTTTACGACATTCCCGAAATTGATCAGACGCATCTAACTACCAAAGAGGTTTTTAATGCTGTTGAAGGCATCACTCTCGCAAGAGCAGAGCTTGATGGGTATGAATTAAAATTCAGAAACCAATCTCCAACACCTGAGAGCACGGCTGTTCCGACACAGTATCCAGAGGTTCCAACCGATAAAGAAGAGCTCAAAGACAAAATTTCACAACTTGCAAGAAACTTCCCCGGAACTGATGTTGGGGTAGAGACTGGAGGAAAGCTCGCGGAAAAACTTACTGGACTTCCTGATACAATTTCTGCTGAAATTGTATCCCATATCCCAAGACTTACCTCTCTTACCCTGTCCCCAACTTCCCACATAATTACTGCATCAAATCAATTGCTGTCATGTTGCTATTGGGTACTTTTTTTATTAGTATCAATATATGCGTATTAGAAAAAGGCTTATCGTAACAATTGGCTCATTTCTGATTCTAATATCACTAATAGCTCTCATTGGAACAATCGTAGAGATATTTCCAAAATCCACAAACAGTTGTGAAAAATTCAAAAATAGATACCCACAATCAGATTGTGGAACTATAATATCCGATAAGACAAGCGTTGAGCATCTAATAGTTGGAAAAATCAAAAAAGTGAAGGGTGAGAATGGAGACAACTCTCTTACTCTTTCATTTAAGAACTCCCATGGTAAAGAGTATGTTCAAGAGGTAAGTCTAGCAAGAAAACCTATAAAACTTTTTCTAACCGAACTAACTTCACAAGATAATATAACCCAGGATAGACCAATTGACCCTTCTAGGGAAATCAGCCCCTCAGATTTGCTCAAAAAATATAGTTCTGGTGATGAAATAATTATTTCACTTCAAACTCCACGCGAGGAAAAAATTGTAGAGTATAAGAAAAATCTTGGCGACTTAAAAGAGCTAAATTGTTTTCAGCAAAACGCGAACCTTATATCCTATCTGAAGAAATCAAGTTTTCCTTCACGACTAAAATTATTCATAGAAATGTCTATAAGCGACTGCAAGCCAATTACAAACCAAATATATGACATGAGATGAGATTCGTTAAAAAAATTTTTTTTACAGTTCTTTTTTTTCAAGCAATACTCTTTGCACTTCTAATTACCCCGAGTAAAACAAATGCTCAAGTGTGCTCAGGAGGAGCCTATATTACAAGAAGTGGATTCACATGCAGTAGAGATTTTTTTGGCGACCCTTTTTGTCTGACAACTACATTATCAACGCAGTATGCAGCCTGCCAAGTATTTCCATCAACAGGCTGCTCTCACTATGGCTCCAGCCTAGATCAAGTTTGCTACACCTCTGGGAGTAGCTGTGTTATAACAAATGCACCCAATACTGCAGGCACTGTAGCGTGGGATGGCTGCTATACAACAGTCCCAGCAACACCCATCCCTCAGGCGACAGCAACACCCATCCCTACTCCCACCCCTATCCCCCCAGACTTTGATGTAACTGAAGTCAGTCCGCGAGATGGTGAAGGAGTCAGACCAACCTATTTCAAAGTCGGACAGAGAATGTATCCGCATATCGTTGTTAAGAACAATGCCGCTGTGGGCTCATGGCTCACCTACTACACACGCATCTACCAAGATGGTGATGATCGCAACAATAACTACACCACAGCCACGATGACGAACCCATTCACGGCGGGATCATCAAGAACATTTGAATCCTGGAACGGAGGCATAAATCAATCTCAACTCACTTCTCCTAAG
>CAZHKZ010000033.1:0-5823 GCA_964533055.1 uncultured Gammaproteobacteria bacterium
TCATTGTCGCCGAAGCAGTCATCAAAGACATTCATTGTCACGCCCAACCCCGAAATAGTCGTCTATGCCGCAACGCACCCCACCTTCAAAGAGCTCATCAATAAGGCTGAAATATCGGTCTGTGATGGCTCGGGGCTCCTCATTGCAAGCTATATCCTCAATAAGCCGCTATCGGCGCGTATAACAGGGGTAGACCTCATGGTAAGACTCTGCTCATTGGCATCAGATAAGGCTATGTCCATAGGCTTATTGGGTGGAAGAGATGGCGTAGCAGAAAGAGCGGCACAGTGCTTACGAGCATCATTCCCAAACCTCAAAATTTCCTATATTCAAGAAGAATGGTCCTCCACTCAGAAGCCATCTGTAGACATTCTCTTTGTAGCTTTTGGATTTCCAAAGCAGGAAGAGTGGATTGCAGAGCACCTTCCAAAGATTGATGCAAAGGTAGCCATGGGAGTAGGCGGAGCTTTTGACTACATAAGTGGGCATGTGTCGAGAGCGCCTTTTATACTTCGCTATATTGGGCTTGAGTGGCTCTATCGACTTATCAAAGAGCCATGGAGATGGAGGCGGCAAATTGCGCTTATTGAATTTATCTGGCTTGTTATGAAAGCACGATTATTTTCAAATAAGCCTAGTTAGACTATCAAAAATAAATTCAGCTTTTCTATTTAGAGTGGGCCCACTGTCTGCCCGAGATTTTTCTTTTTAAGCACCTTTAAGGGTGCTTTTTTTTGTGCCAAAAATGATCCATCTATTTATAGATTGATATCTATCTTAATAGATTGATACATTACAGTTTTTGGTTTTATGTTTTCAGTTCATGTAGTACCTTTTCTAGAGATACTCCTTGTGGACTGAAAACTGCCTACCTAGATCGGCAAATAGAAGTTGGAGAGGCCAAAGAGTGGTGGGAGGTATTCAAAAGTACAGATCTGGGTGATGTCGCGCCTGTTGGCAAGTACCGAGAGGATCGCTTTTGAATAGGTAAGGTCTGTCGTCTTGAAATTGACCATAGCTTTGAGTGCTGCCTTACAGTCACTTTCGTCTGGATAGATCATATTGACATTGCTTAGGGCCATCACTCGCAAGAAGTCTTTGGCAAGAGAAGGGGAAATGTCTCGATATACTCTTTCATATGCCTCGTTGATCATCATTGGATCTGAGAAGAGCTGGTATTCCTCGATAGCAAAATAGCGAAAGTATGCTGTCGCTTGGTCATATTTGATATGTGCTCGATCCATAAAGGCAATATAAGCACTCGAATCAAGATAAACTTTTTTACTTGTTGTCATACGTTGGAGAGCATAATACTTGCACCTCGACCATTTAGTCTAAGAAATGGATCTTCCATAGAGAAGTTTTTAGCTGGATTGATCTTAACTCTCATCACGTTATCTGTCGTCTTAGGCTTTGGAGTATAGTCCTTATTAAAATCTGTAAGATCCTTTTCGCGAATTCTGATGGCGCCGCCTGTTTTAAGCGCCTTGAGTCTCCCTTCCTTTATATAGCGGCGTATCGTTAGTGGGTGGACCTTGAGAATAAATGCTGCCTGATTGACATTAAAAAGCGTATCCATACATTTAGAATAGATATTATTTTCACGCAATGCAATATGCATTTTTATATAAGAGTATTCAACTCTATACAATATCGTGAAAAGTTTGACGGTAGTGAAAATTTAGTATTAACTAATTTCACAGCACAAGACAGAAATACAAATCAAGAAATGTGCAGTAAATGTAACCATTCAAATATGATGACCAAAAATCTTAAAAAATATTTTTCCAAGTCGTATGGAAAAACAGTGAGAAATATCTCAACTGTTTTTGCCCTACTTCAGATGTCAAAGCTTGGGTAAGACTGATCCGGTTGTCCCGCAGTGCGAGACACGCAGGGGATAGGACATGTTCTATTTCGCGTCCAAAGCGAAATAGTCCCACGCCAATCTCAGTGCAAATATAGCTTGACCTCTGATTCGGGGTTACTAACAAGGGTAATTAGTCTCAAGAGGTACGTCTTGAGTGGTGAACTTATCGCTAGATGGCGACAGGTCCAGGTTTCTTATTTTGGGTTATTTCGTTTTAAGTAGTTCGCAGGTGCGAAGGTATCTCACAATTTAAAAATGAAGAAAGAAGAGGCTTATCTTTTCTCTGCCTCTTCTTTCTCTCATGGTTACAGTTTTTAAGCCTGCTTTTTGTAGTAGTGGGCGGGTTTTGTTAGTGAAAATCATATTGACAACATTATTTTTACCTAGCATACTAATCTGTAGACATGAAAAAACAGGCTGCCCTTATCATTGTTTTGTCCTTGCTCGTTCAGTATCTACTTCCCGTGAGCAAGGTTTTTGCCGTGGGAGATCCTCTGACAGATGCAGAAATGCGTTTTTATCGCATGAAGACATCTCAGGCTGCAAATGCGACAACAGCTCCCATCCTTGTTAAATTCAATCCCGCTACTGTTGTGACTCAAAATGAAGTCCGTGTGACGTTCGCTGGATCAGGTACACTAGGCGCTTCAAGTTATGGCGTCGATGCTACGAATACCAATATTACTCTCAGCACATCATCACTTCCAGCTGGGTGTACAGGTCCTAGTACCATGGGTTCAAACGCAAACGGTGTTTCGGGTGCAGTAGTCGACTTCACGGTCGCAAATCTTACTGAAGGTACAGAGTATTGCTTCTACATTACAGGTGGAATTACCAATCCAAGCAGTGCAGGAACATTTGTTAATAACATCGCGATGCTCTCAGGCTCCAACGTAGTGGGTGAGGCTTCTGATGTGACAGTTGCTGTCATAGCAGATGATCAAGTTGTTATCTCGGCGACAGTTCCACCGACATTTACATTTGCACTTGGTGCCAACACCACCTCATTCACCGCTAATTTGAGTAGTTCGGCTACCATTAGTACGACTGGTGTAACTGGGACGATTGGTACGAACGCTAATAATGGTTGGAGTGCGTATCTTCGATCGACTAACGCTGCTCTCTCATCTGCAATCGCATCAAGTACAATCGCGACTGGTGGAACAGTTGATGGCTCTCCAACAACTCTTTCTAATGGATCTAACTTCTATCAGCTTGATGTAGACGAGACAACAGATCCAAACACCAATGGATCGATTCAAGCTGAGTACAACGGTTCGACGTCTCAGGGAGGTACATTTAACGGAACTGACCTTGAGCAAATCGCTTCAGGAACAGGTGTGACAAGCGGCTATGTCTTTACTCTTATTGGTCGAGCTACCATTACAGCTACGCAAAAAGCTGCAAGTGACTACACAGACACATGGACTGTTGTTGCTTCAGGTAACTTCTAGAAAACTCGTTGACAAAAGATCTGCGTCACTATATCGTTAAGTAAGTAGATGAAAAAACAAGCTGCCCTCATTGTGTTTCTCGTGATGCTGGTGCAATATATCTTGCCAGTCAGCAAGGTTTTTGCCGTAGGAGATCCTCTTACAGACGTTGAAATGCGCTTCTATCGCATGAAGACATCTCAGGCTGCTAACGCAACAACTGCTCGTATTCTCGTCAAATTTAAGCCTGGCACAACCTCCACCCAGAATGAAGTACGTGTGACGTTCGCAGGGTCGGGAACTGGTGGCGCTGCTACATACACTGTTGACTCAACCCCAGCAAATATAACAGTCAGCACATCTTCACTTCCAGCTGGATGTACGACTACGCCTGGGATCGGATCAGCTGCTAATGCTGTTTCAGGAGCTGCTGTTGACTTCACAGTAACTGATTTAACTGAGGGTACAGAGTACTGCTTTTTTATAACCGGCGGCATCACTAACATCACAAGTGCAGGAACAGTCACAAATACTGTGAGTATGCTCTCGGGATCAAATGTGATTGGGGAAAGTAGCGATGTGACAGTTCAGCACATTGCAGACGACCAAGTTGTCATCTCGGCGACAGTTCCACCGACATTTACATTTGCACTTGGTGCCAACACCACCTCATTCACCGCTAATTTGAGTAGTTCGGCTACCATTAGTACGACTGGTGTAACTGGGACGATTGGTACGAACGCTAATAATGGTTGGAGTGCGTATCTTCGATCGACTAACGCTGCTCTCTCATCTGCAATCGCATCAAGTACAATCGCGACTGGTGGAACAGTTGATGGCTCTCCAACAACTCTTTCTAATGGATCTAACTTCTATCAGCTTGATGTAGACGAGACAACAGATCCAAACACCAATGGATCGATTCAAGCTGAATATGATGGCTCATCATCGCAAGGTGGAACATTTAATGGTACTGATCTTGAACAGATCGCTTCAGGAACAGGTGTGACAAGCGGCTATGTCTTCACTCTCGTAGGGAAGGCTGCAATTACAGCTACACAAAAAGCTGCAAGTGACTACACAGATACATGGACTGTTGTTGCTTCAGGTAACTTCTAATTAAGTTCTACATGAATTTTGCTTGGCTGCCTTTTCTAAAAAGGTTGTCTTGACGGGACAATCAAAAGAATGATACAAGTTGAATATATGAAGCGAATCATGCTAGTGTTACTTTTGGCTGTGTTCCTATTTCCTCAAGATGTATCTGCGCAAACATCAACACCATCTCCAGCCCCTACCGAGAAAGTTTTAGCGCCTTCAGGACCAGCTCCTCAGACAGGAGTGAATGTCACGCTTTCCCCAACATTCCTTTCACTGATCTCAGACCCTGGAAAGAAGGTCAGTGGGCAGTTCAAAGTTCGCAACAACAATAACTTTACAGAGTACTTTAAGCTCAGCTTGGCGAAGTTCGAAGCAGCTGAAGGTGGAGAGCGCCCACTTTTAGTAGATGTCACAAGTCAAGATGACTTTATTAAGTGGATTAGCTTTGATGAGCAGAAGTTCTCTGTCGGACCCAATGAATCAAAGACTGTGACAGTCACGCTCAATGTTCCAAAGTCAGCAACACTTGGATATTACTATGCGATTCTTGTGAATAGAGTTGCAGAGAAGGAGAGTGAAGGGAGCGGTGCTATCGTTGCAGGTTCTCCTGCTATTTTAACACTGCTTGAAGTGCGAACACCAAATGCGAAAAGAGAGTTGCAGCTAGAGGATTTCACTGCGACAAAGCTCTTTTTTGAATACTTACCGACAGAGTTCACGATAAAAGTTAAGAATACAGGCAATATCCATGTCGTGCCAGTGGGAGATATCTTTATAGACCAGGGAAATAAGAAAGATATTGCAGTCATTCATATTAATGAGGGTAGGGGTAATGTCTTGCCTCAGAGTGCAAGGACATTTACCTCGACCTGGGCAGACGGATTTGCTGTGAGGGTACCAAAGGAGAATCCAGCTGGGTCTGGGCAGGTTGAGAGGGACGATAGAGGTAATACAAAGATGACGGTAAAGTATGATTTTGCTAAGGCAGATCGCTTTAGAATTGGAAAATATGACGCTCATCTCTTGCTTGCCTATGATAATGGTGAGCGAGATGTGCCACTTGAGGCCACAGTCTCCTTCTGGGTAATACCATGGAAGATTTTAGGTGTGGCCTTGATCATACTACTCTTCGTTCTTTATGGAATTAAGAGCATTATCACTGCACAAATGAAGCGGTTTCGTTCATAATAGGAATATGCGCTACATCCCACTGCTCATCCTTATTTTTTTAGCTTCCATATTCGCACCTCATGCGCATGCAAAGAATGGTATTCAGGTCAGCCCAGCCTTTCTTGAGGTCGATATCACTAAGCCTGGAGAGAAAAAGGAAGTCTCAGTTCAGGTGACTAATAAGACTGTTCGAGAGGTTACTCTGGACATCTACCCGTTGGATTTTAGACAGAAGGATGAGTTTGGCTC
>CAZHKZ010000034.1:0-5795 GCA_964533055.1 uncultured Gammaproteobacteria bacterium
AGGTTACTCTGGACATCTACCCGTTGGATTTTAGACAGAAGGATGAGTTTGGCTCAATCGGTTTTCTCGGACTTGATAATTCCTACTCATATTCCCTCTCCTCATTCCTATCATTTGCGACACGGCAGTTGATCCTAAAGCCGGGTGAGACTCGAGATATAGTTGTTACTATCACAAATAGAGACGATCTCTCGCCCGGTGGACACTACGCTGCAGTTGTTGCTAAAGAGGCTGGTAATAAAGAAAAATCAGACGATATGACGAGCGTCTCACCTTCAATCGCATCACTACTCCTTATTCATAAAGTTGGAGGTGAGCGTTTTAATGCTTCAGTTATTAAGACATCATGGCCAGAAGGATGGTCCGCGCTGTCATACAAAAAGTTCTTTAGTCTTACAATTCAGAATGAGGGCAATATTCATATTACGCCATATGGAAGGGTAGAAGTGCGCGATATGCTCGGAAGGCTCCTAAGTGATGGGATTATCAACCCAAGCTCACTTATCGTCCTGCCTGAGTCTCGAAGGAAGATAGATGTGATTATGACGCCTCTCACATGGAGCCTACCAGTGTCAGTAAACACTCTAAAGGTGCATGGGAATGACTCTCTTCATAAGATCACATATGAATATCAGACAACTTTTCTTTATATAGACCCAATTATTCTTGGAGCTGTGATGCTAGTCGTTATCGGCACTGCAATCCTTATTCTCAAGAAAAGAAAGCAATGAAGAGAAAAAAGTTGTTCATCTGTATCGCCGTTGCCGTTTTAGCCTTATCTGTAGGTGGATATTTTCTTATTATTCCTCAAAAGAGTTCATCCTCAGTGCTTTCAGATCGAGCTAAGGAATTCATGCAGAAACAGAAAAGCTCAAATAGCAAAGTTTGGCGTAATGTCGTTACGAGTAGTCAGCCCAAAGAGCGCAACCAGGAGGTCCGAATTGAGAAGTGTTTTGTCTTCAGAGTACCATTTGTTATTGATCACACGACCATGAGCTCTGAATGCTCAATTATGGTTTCACTCGATGGTGGTGGTCAAATCGCTGCCTCAAAAAGGAGTGTGGACTTTGGTGATGTAGAGGATGCTCCCGATGTCGTATTTAGAAAGCGAAACGAGGAGTATAAAGAGCTGGAGGTGCTTTCAAAATCTGGTAGAAAATATTTGACTTTTGTGAGGACAGTTGATGGATTCGAGCAAACTGGCTTTTATATCGCAAATGGCCAGTATGTAACACTTTCCCTGAGCAAGGCAACGAACGAGGATTTATCTGAAGAATTCAGTCAGCTGCTGACATCCCTTGAACTTCTTTAGGTGATCCTATACGCTTATAACAGCCTATGAAATCATCATTACGCTCCCGGATACTTTTCCTTCTGACACTACTTGAATCTGGAGTTTTTGTCATGTTCCCAGCGTCGTCTAATTATAAGATGAAAGATTACGATTTCGGGGGTGGAGGAGTAGGTGGCTCTAGTAACTATGTCATGGAGGCTGTATTAGGCGAGCAGGGTGGAAATCAGACCTCGACTAGCTACTCAGTCAATTCTGGATTATCTTATGCTCAGACAAGCAATGTCCCTGGTGCTCCTACTTGGGTTAATAGCTCAAGCTGGTATAACAAACTGCATATCACTATAAACCAAAGTAACAATCCGACAGATGTTGTCTACGCAATTGCTATTAGTGATGACAACTGGGCTACGACTAACTACGTTCAAAATGATAATACAGTCGGAGCAGCCTTAGGACCGGAGGATTATCAGACATATGCCAACTGGGGAAGTGGTACTGGAGAAGATGTGATCGGACTATCTCAAAATACAACCTACAAGGTCAAAGTTAAGGCAAAACAAGGTCTTTATTCGGAGTCTGCCTACGGGCCAGTCGCCTCGGTTGCTACGTCACCACTTTCGCTGACATTTGATATTGACGTTTCAGCAACAGATAGCGAGACCGGGGCGCCGTATCAGATTGATCTTGGAACGCTAGGTGTCGGAAGTGTGACTACTGCTTCAAATAAGATCTGGGTGGATATTGATACAAATGCTGCCAATGGTGCGTTCGTGTTTGTCGGTGGTACCTCAAATGCAGGCTTGAGAAGTAGCCGTAACAGCTACACCATTGGGTCTTCAAGCGTTGATTTGAGCGGTGCATCTGAAGGATACGGGATTCGATCAGCAAGTACGACAAATGTCACAGCTACGTCTCCATACAATGGGGCTGGTCAGAATGTCGGAGTAGTGGATAGTACACTTCGCGAGTTAGTAAACTCAAGCAACGCGCCTGTTGTGGCTGGCCGAGCCTCGTTTGAGGTGAAGGTAAAGACATCAAGTACTACGCCATCTGCGAGTGATTATACAGACACTCTTACAATTATTGCCTCTGGATCCTTCTAATTAGCTTTAATTTTTCACAAAAGGGTATGCATAAATATGCATGAGTATATTATATATAACATTTACTGTGAAAAATTGACCCCATGTATTCAAACGCCTTTAATATATATACGCACGCGCGAGCGTGTGTATTCTATGTCTGCCCGACTACATAAAATTTTGCTTTTTACATTCCTAGCATTGGCTGGGGTATCTGCCTTGCTTTTTACCTCTCTTCGCGCACAAAAAGTTATCGCCGCTGCCGGCGTCAACAAGGTGATTAACTTCCAAGGCAAGGTCACAAACTCAAATGGAACAAATGTGGCTGATGGAACATATGACTTTGTCATCAAGCTTTATGATGCCGCTACTTCAACTGCTACTAACACCTATACTGAGTCATGGACCGCAGCTGCACTTTGGTCCTCAACCATGTCCAGCGCGCCTACTTCGGGGCAAGAGTCGCTCACATACTCAACAAATACCAATGAAGCTTCGATCAAGGTCGGTCAAATCCTCTGGAATACCACGAAGGAAGAGCCTGTCGTTGTTATAGCTGTTAATACGGGCACAAACGTTATCACGATTTCACCAACTAGGCAGGCATGGGCAACGGGTGACACAGTCACCAATAAGATCTACGTCAAAGATGGAACGTTCAAGGTCGCAATTAATGCGCTTAATCAAGATCTTTCTGGAGTTAATTTTGGCACAGACAACGTCTTCATGGGAATTAATTTTAATGCAGATGGAGAAATGAAGCCTCGTATTCAGTACACTGCCTCACCTTATGCAATGAATGCTGAGAAGGTTAATGGTCTTACCGTGACGAATACATCAGACGCTGCTTTCACGTCTGCAACAACTTTGAAAGTAGCTGAAGGCAAAACGCTTGTTTTCAATAATGGCCTGACTTTCTCAGGTACTGACAGTACGACCTTTACGTTCCCATCGGGATCAGGGACTGTTGTCACTCTTGATTCAACAGCTATATTAACAAATAAGACAATCGGATCAACTGGCCTGACTTTCTCAGGTGCAACAACAGATGTTACGACTGGAACAAATGAGGATCTTATTCTTACACCAAATGGGACGGGAAAGATAGGGCTTGGGACGTTCTCAACAGCGCTTCAGGGGTATTTTGATGTGAGGAGTCCACTGGGGACAACAGCAGCAGCTAGTATCTCTGCGCAAACTTCTATGGCAAGCCTAGTTGTAGATAACAGAGGTCTTGGCGATATCTTTACTGCGTCCAGTTCAGGATTTAATAGATTTGTTATTACTCAAGCAGGAAGCCTAGGCATTGGTACAACAGTGCCATTTCACAAGGTACACATTTACGATGACTTAAATAGCTCTGTAAATATTAATCTTGCAAATCCAAATACTGGCTCGAGTGCTAAAACTGCCCTTATCTTATCGAGTAGTTCGGTCAATAACAGTATAAATCTAAATTATATTAACTCGAATAATGGCAATACAACACTATTAACAATACCAAGCTCAGGTGTTCTCTATACAGGTGCAAGTGCATCAAATGGCTTGGTCTTAGGCTCAAGCGCTGGTCCAGTCCGGATCACTACGAATGGAACTGCTTTTTCAAATGAAAAAATCCGAATAAATATCGATGGAAATGTCGGTATTGGTACAACTAACCCAATAGGTCTCTTGAATATTCGTGGTACGACATCACTTGCCCAAGGAGCTGCCTTAGTAAGTCTTGATCAGCTTGGGGCAGCAGATTTATTTACAGCTTCAGTTTCTGGGGTAACGAAATTTTCTATTGCCAATAATGGCAATATCGCTGCTACAGGTAATCTAACAGGGTTAACTGGACTTACCCTAGCAAGCGGCGGCATCAATCTTGGTGGCGGCGTAGGATCAGGCGCACAGTGTCTTCTAGGTGGTGCAACAGCGGCATGGGGATCGTGCGGATCTGGAACAAGTCAATGGACGACTACTGTGAACGATATCTACTACACAACTGGAAATATCGGTGTTGGCACTACAACTCCAATCGGTCTTCTGAATATCAATGGTAACGCTAAAGGCAAAGCATTAGCTATTTTAAATGAGACAGGCAACCAGGATTTAATAACAGCATCAGCTTCTGGTGTTACAAAGTTTACCGTTGCTCGAGATGGAACGGTTATTCTTGGTGGAAATGATTTTGGTGCGCCCAGCGCAACTACTATTCGTGGTTCAGCAGCTTCTGGTACGAATATTCCAGGCGCAGATTTGACCCTGTCTGCATCAAGCGGAACAGGGGTAGGAGGTTCAGGCAACCTTATTTTTAAGACTGCATCATCAAATGGATCTGGCGTTACTTTTGATGCAGCTGCATCGTCCCAGACAAATCCTGATGCGGCTACACTTGCGTGGACACACACAACGGGCTCTGGATCTAATAGAATGCTGATTGTTGGCGTTAGTTTGAGAAATAATTATTCAGTCAGTTCGATCACCTATGGGGCTCAGAGTCTGACAAAAGTTCGTAATGACAATCCCGGAAGCGACATTCGAACTGAGATATGGTATTTAATAGCCCCAAATAGCGGAAGTAATACTGTTACTGTTACAGTTCCTAGTCCAGCTTCAATCACTGCAGGATCAGTCTCATTTACTGGAGTTGGCCAAACAATTGGTGCTGGTATTGGCAGCAATAATGGCGCAACATCATCAACAGGTAGCCCATCTGTTAACGTTACTAGTGCAACAGGAGAGGTGGTAGTTGATATTGCTGGTACTCAATCAGGTGGAGGAACACTTACGGTTGGTGCAAGTCAAACTCAGGCCTGGAATCAGCAAGCTACATCAGTAAATGGTGCGGCAAGTTATGAGTCTGGTGCAGGAACAACGACTATGTCATGGACAAGCGGAGATACTGGTCAGCCATGGGCTATTTCTGCTGTTGCCATAAAGCCTGCAGGGGATGGAACGGCAGCAAATACATTGGTAGAGCGCCTGAGAATTACGCCAGATGGTAATGTCGGTATTGGTACAACAGCGCCATCGGGTATTTTAGATGTGAGCAATGGTCGATTTGTTGTTTCATCAACTGGCAATATTGGAGTTGGAACTTCAGCTCCTGCTGGTGTATTGGATGTTTCTGGCGGAGCTCTTGTAGTATCATCTGCAGGCAATGTTGGCATCGGTACCAGTGCTCCTCAGGCTAAGCTCCATGTAAATAGTCTTTCTGGCACTGCTCCGATTGCAAGTATTTCTGGAAGAACATCATTTGCAGGCTTAGTGATTGATAACTCAGGAAGTGGAGATCTCTTGACTGCTTCAGTTTCTGGTGTGTCACGATTTACTGTTGGAAATCAAGGTGGTATTACTATAAATAGTGGCTCAACAGATATCCATAAATCTACAAGTGGCAACAATACAAAAGATACTGACTTTACGAGAACTGC
>CAZHKZ010000035.1:0-5468 GCA_964533055.1 uncultured Gammaproteobacteria bacterium
TCCATAAATCTACAAGTGGCAACAATACAAAAGATACTGACTTTACGAGAACTGCCAATAGCACCTCATCAACGCTTACAAATGTTACAGCATCCAATAATCAGATAAGTCTTGATACTGGTGCAGTTACCAACTCTGGTACAGGAACAATTACGACTGGGAGTCAGCCAGCTCTTCCAGCAGCACTCGGTGCTGGAGCATCGGCAATTCTAAGACCTGATGGAAAATATTTAATTATTAGAGGAGCTGCAACGACTACTATGTATCTATATGACTCGTTAGCGGGCTCTATAGGCACATTCCATCAGACACTCGGTGCAGGAGCGGGAGCAGGGTCAATCGCACTTCCTCGAAGCGATGGAAGATATAGAGTTGTTCATGGAAACTCAGTCACTACGACCTCGCTTGTTGACCCAATGGGTGAAATAGCGGTTGGCGCATCAATTGCAATTGGAACAGCGCCATCGGTGAAGTCGACAGTAGCATATAGAAGGCAAAATGGTAGATATTTCGTTGCGATTGGCGGAACGACAGCGACATCAGTCTACAATCCATCACCAACGACAGAAACGTTTAGCGCAGGTCCTACTGCAAATACAACTGGTCTGGGAGCACTTTTATTGCCAAGGCCTGATGGAGGAGCGCTATTAGTTAACGGAGGAGCAACCGCTACAACACAGGTCTATAATCCTAATAATGGAACTGTAACTAATGGTGCAGCGATAGGATCACTCTCATCGGGTCCAGCTCTCCCAACCAACTGTGAAATTAATGGTGCTGGCTCTGTCGCAATTCAGCTGCCTAATTGGAGGTATCTCATTCTTTCAAAGGCAAATGTTTCGGTTGAATATGATGCTGCGACCAATACTATGGGGACATGTCGAAATGTCGGTCCCGCAACTGCGCTTGGAGATGGTGCGAATGCAATCAGATATCAGAGTAGGAAGATTTTGATCATGGTAGGAGGTAATTCAACTGCTTCGTATATCTATGATCCAGCTGACTTGACATATACCGCTCACGGAACTGCAATGACCGCAGTTGGTCTTGGTGCATTTACGGTCATGAATCATGACGGCACATCCCAGGCCTTTGTTGGAAATTCAACAACTAGTAACAAAATTGATACGGGACTTAAGATGGGAGGATCGTATGTCTCTGAGGATTTCAATACATCCTCATTTAATATCAACTCATCAATCATGTGGAGTATGGGGGCGGAGAACACCTTTATTGGTACTTCAAGTGCGACAACAGATACGCCACAGTCTAACGTTGAGTTCTTTGTAAGAACAGCCAATACTCAGGGTGGGCTCTCATCAGCCATAGATAAGCCTATCCAGAGAAGTGGAGATCTAATTGGGGCAGTAGGTACGGATGCGTGGGCAAGAGTTACGATTAATATGCGACGACCAATCCCGCAAAATATTTTGGATGAGAGATTTACATATTTTGGTAATGGGCAGACACTGTTCTTAAAAGATTTTGCAGGACCGACTGTGTTTGATTACACCATTGATAACTCTACTGTGCTACGGAGAACTGCATTTAATTTTGCGAATGCTCAGTTGGGCACAGATGCGATGGAGGCATCGGCATCATCACTTTTGCGAGTTGTGCCACTTTCTGATCGATTAACTCTACCTATGGGCCAAGTTCCTGGAGACGCTCAAGTAAGTACAACAGGGCATTACCAGGGTTTAATCGGAACTCATCCTAGTCTACCTGTGAGTACTGGAGAGGGAACAATTGTGATGTCGTTGCCAGACGGGCAGTTTGGAGTCATCGCAACTGCCTCTGCAGCTGTAAGTTATTATCATTATGATCCTGCATCAAGCGTTTTTATCCCACAATCTGGCGCAGGTAATGTCCCAACAACATATCCAGGAGCAGGGGCCTATGCTCTCAAGTTACCTGATGGACGCTTCTTAATTGTCTTTGGTGCAGATATCGGTGGAACAGCCAGGACAACGACAAATATTTATGATCCTCGTGCAGCGTCAGGATCACGTTTTGTGGCAGGACCTGCGTTATCGGCAGCAGCAGGAATTGGCGGCTTCCCAATTAAAAATACTGATGGTACGTACACGTTAGTCCACGGTGGCGCGGCTACAACTTCCACATCATTTAGCCCATTTATGGATTTAAAGGGCAAACCCACTCTTGATGCAGGCCCGACTCTTACATCTGCTGTGACGTGTGGTGGATGGGCAATTCCTACTGCAGGGAATTTGCTTGGCATGTACAGAGTATTTACTGGAGTAGCACAGTTTAGTACAGGGGTGCAGACCACGATGATGTATGATGCAACGAAGAAGCAGTTCTCAGCATCCGCAAATTCAGGAGTTGCATTTGGTTGTGGATCATATGTCTTCCAAAGGCAAGATGGTGCATGGATTGTGGTAGCGGGTGGCTCGGGAACAACTGGCGCACCTTCGACGACGCTCACACTTTTTAATCCATTCTCGAATGTTTTTGGAGCAGCTGCGGGCATGACAAATGCAGTGGGAAGAGGTAGTGTAGCAATCCCTCGTCCTGATGGCACATGGCTTATTACAAGAGGTCAAGGTCAGACAATTGACGGTACAACTGCCACAAACGGCACAACAAATATCTATTCTCCTTTTGGAGGTACACAAATATTGGGTTATCCAATTGGTACTAATATAACGACAGGTCCAACGATTGCAAATAGAAATGGAGCTGGCGCGCTTGCATTCCAGCGACCCGATGGTAAATGGGTTATGTTAAGTGGTGGTATGGCCGGTAGCAACAACGCGATGCTCATAGATGTTGGATATTATGCGGATGGACAGTCACTTTCTGGGCAGATGTATTCTCCACAACTATCCCCAGACTCGTCTTTATCATATAAATCGCTGCCAGACAATTTCCTTAATTTTGAAGTAAGAACTGCACCAACGAGAGAGGCTTTGATGACTGCCGATTATAAGTCAGTCTATCCTGCAGATGGAAATATTGGAGCTGCCGTTGGCGATAAATGGCTTCAAGTACAAATAAATTTCTCTCGACAGTTCCCAACATACGGTGACGTCATGCAAGATGTTTGGATGGGTCGTGGAGCTCTGAACTGGAGAACGATTAGTCAGCCATCACTTTTTGAATATAAGATCACAAATGATGCTAATCTTCTGACACTTCAAAGTGGTGGTCAGAATATCTTCAGAGTAAGTGGAAGTGGGAATATCTACTCAGGTCAACAGGGTGGATTCTATTCAGGAGGAGCCGATTTGGCTGAGAACTATAGTTCTGTGCAGGAGCTTTTGCCAGGCGAGGTGGTCATCGCTGATGCATTTAATCCTCAGAAAGTAGTCAGATCAACCGGTCAGTATCAATCGGGACTTATTGGCGTAGTCTCAACCGAGCCAGGCTTTGTGGCAGGTGCATTTACACAAGACTCATATCCAATTGCTCTTGTTGGACGCGTGCCAGTGAAGGTAAGTACAGAAAATGGATCAATTAAGACTGGTGACTATCTTACGTCTGCTTCTATTCCAGGCTACGCAATGCGTGCACTTCAGTCCGGCCGTGTTATTGGAAAGGCGCTTGAGGATCTAGACGAGAGTGCGCTAACTGAGTGTCCAACTCCAGGAGCAGGAGCAAACCCTCAGGCAAAGTGTGGCACGGTCATGATGTTTGTAAACCTTACCGATTATCACGGCGAGTCGATAAAAGTTGCAATGGCGCAAGCAAGCCCATCAGCTAGTATCAGTGGAATCAGCACATCGACTGATGAAAATGGTGTTGAGTCATACACAGGTATTCGGATAGGCGATCCTGAATATACAACTGTTAAGGATGAATTTGGCATTCTTTCCTTCCTCAAAGATTTAAAATCTAAGTCAGCTTTGGCGCCAACCTCAGAGATCTTTACTGGGAGACTTTCAGCTGCTTTTGACATCATTAGTCCTACGATCATCACAGATACGTTGTATGCAAAGACAATTAAGGCAGATCATATTGAGGGCCTTGAGATACTCACTAATAAGATTGGAAGTCTCTCAGCGTCATTGTACGGCCTTACACAAAAGCCTACCGAGCAGGTTGTTGCAACACGTTCTGCTGACCAAGCGACCTCAGAAAGCACAGGCTCAGCGCTCTTTAAGAAATACGATGACCTTATGGATCAGGCTCTTGCTCGCAACGAGGGTCTTTTGAGACTTGAAGATATTGATGCTGTAGGATCTGCTACAGTTGGCGGTCAGCTAAGAGTTAAGGGTAACAGTCTGGTTGAAGGTATTCTTAATGTGATCGATACACTCTTTGCAAATAACATTATCGTAAATGGCACAGCGCACTTCTTAGGAGACCTCTTCGTTAAGGGAGACACGACCTTTGAAGGTCAAACAACCTTTAACAATGATACTGCAGGTTTTGCTGAGATCAAGAAGGGCGCACAACAGGTAGAAGTTACCTTTGCAAAAGAATATAAAGATGCACCAGTTATTAACGCTTCAGTTATTCTCCAGCAAAAAGATGGAAGTACAGATGAAGAGATTGAAGTAGCTCGCCAGAAGCTTTTTGACCAGAATATTCGATTTGTTATTACCAAACAAAGCTCAAAGGGATTCACACTTATTCTGAATAAGGTAGCCCCAGATGACCTCAATTTTAGCTGGTCTGCGGTCTCTGTGAAGAATCCGAATAAGTTTAGTGGGTATATAGATACAAAAGATAATCAACCAAAGTCAAGGAAATAATATCTAAATACATATTTAAGTATAGTATATTATAGAATGATCTACTTCTTTTTCATCTGGAATTTAAGTACATTAGAGAAATGTTTAATTCAAAACAGATTGCTGTATTAGCTCTGATAGTGCTGACATCTGGAGCGGTCGGCTTTATATCTGCCCGTAATCTTTTTGCAGAGAAGGCAGAGGTAGCTGTAGGGCCAGAGGAAGGGAGCTATGAGAACAGATTGGGTGGATTTAAGTTCATTAATCCATTGCTCGAGTGTAATGTTGACCAGTCAATTGGCGGAAGAGAGTATAAGCAGCTTGAGAAGAAATTGACAGATTATCTCGATGAGAGCAAGAGGCTTGGTCAGATTTCTGACGCATCTGTCTATTTCCGTTCTCTTAATAATGGTCCATGGTTTGGCGTTAATGAGAAGGCGGATTTTTCCCCTGCGTCCCTTCTAAAACTCCCAGTCATGATGGCATATTATAAGGAGGCTGAGCATGATTTAAGCCTCCTAAATGAGGAGATACAATTTGATGGTGATGGAATTGTGCTTGAGCAAAATATTACTTCTGGGAGAACGCTTGAAAAAGGAAAAAAGTATTCAGTTGAAGATCTGATAAGTTATATGATCACTGATTCAGACAACTCCTCGCTTGAGCTACTTGAAAAGAGAATGGGGGAGAAGAAGATCAATCAAGTTACCTATGATTTAGGAATCACTACCGCTGCTGAGACTACCCCTGAAGACTACATGAGCGTAA
>CAZHKZ010000036.1:0-2160 GCA_964533055.1 uncultured Gammaproteobacteria bacterium
TGATCAAGATCATCTCCCGCAAGCCTTACTGACCGACTAACAACAATACCTCCAAGTGAAATAATCGCGATTTCAGTCGTACCTCCACCAATATCCACCACCATAACTCCAGTTGCTGATGAGACTGAGATACCTTCACCAATCGCAGCTGCCATCGGCTCTTCAATCAGATATGCTTCACGCGCTCCAGCATTAAGTGTCGCCTCCCATACAGCCCGACGCTGAACCTCAGTGACAGAAGAGGGAATTCCAATCACAACTTTAGGACGAGCGAACAGTGACTTGTAGACACTTCCCATTTCGTGAACTTGTTTCATATAGTGGGAGATCATGCCCTGAGTTGCATCAAAGTCTGAGATAATGCCACCTTTTAAGGGTCTAATCGTCAGAATTGATGGAGGAGTCTTCCCAACCATCTTCTTTGCCTCACTTCCAACTGCAATAATTTCCTTTGTCTTTTTACGCATTGCAACAACTGAGGGCTCGCGAATAACAATTCCTTTTCCTTCGACAAAAACGAGGATATTAGCAGTACCCAGATCAATTCCAACATCATGAGAAAATAGTGCAAATAGTTTGTTGAGCATTACGTATACTGATTCTACTATGCCTAGTAGATTGAGGCAACATGGATATCTGTTGATCACACTTCTATCGATGTGCTACCATAATTGAACGCAAGACAAAGCTTGACCACATGGGATTTATAGACTTTTGTAACAAATTAATTCGCTACTCCTTCTACGGCATCTTTGTTCTGGTACCATTTATTTTCACCAGCAACACCTCGGAGCTCTTTGAACTTAACAAGATGTGGCTTGCATGGGCGCTTACAATCCTGATCGGATTTGGTTGGATCAGTAAAATGGTCGTCGAAAAAACCTATAAAATTCAGAGAACTCCGCTGGATATCCCCATGGTGATCTTTCTAACCTCACAACTCATCTCAACCATCTTCTCACTTGATCAAAGGATCTCATTTTTTGGATATTACTCTCGATTTAATGGAGGCTTTTTGTCACTCTTCAGCTATATCTTCCTCTACTATGCTTTCGTAAGTAACTTTACAAGAGATGATATAAAGTCATTTCTTAAGATAAGTCTCATTGCGGGAGTTGTTGTCGCACTCTGGGGACTACCATCACATTTCGGCAATGACCCAACATGCCTTATGTTCAGGGGGACATTCGACGTATCATGCTGGACCGATGCATTTAAGCCAACTGTCCGCATCTTCTCGACATTAGGTCAGCCGGCCTGGCTTTCCTCATACCTGGCAATACTTATCCCGTTAGTCATGGGATATCTTGTCATTCTGACTGAAGGTAAGAAAAAAATTGCCAACTATTTTGAAGATAGAAAAATTGCTGCACTTTTTATCATCCTCATACTTTTTTACATTGATCTTCTCTTTACCAATACACGTGCAGGATTTTTAGCTTTCTGGGGTGCAAATACCTTCTTCTGGGCAATGATTTTTATCAGATACATGAAATCTTTTAAGAAAATCCTTCCTGTCTTTATCATTATCAACATCGTTTTTATTCTCTCAAATGCAATCTTTAGCACTCCCATATCTCAACTTAATTCTATAAGTCTCGCACGCCTCTCCCAGCAACCTCCCGCACCCAAAGCATCAGAGAAGCCATCTTCAAATCCAGCTAACACTTCTCTTGCTGAGGGAATTAACATTACGGACTCGGCAAATATCCGAGTACTCGTTTGGAATGGAGCTATTAAGGCTTGGAAAGCACACCCAATCATTGGAACGGGGGTCGAAACCTTTGCGTTTGCCTACTATCAATTCAGACCAGCAGCACACAATCTCACATCTGAGTGGGACTACCTTTACAACAAGGCTCACAATGAATATCTCAACTATCTAACAACCACTGGCATCTTAGGCCTTGGAAGTTATCTAGCGATTTTCGCACTTCTTGGGTTCTTGGCAATCAAAAAGTATTTCCTCACTCCAAAGAGTGAATCGCTTGAGAAGAGTGATTTCGTTCTTTCTGTCACATTTTTGGCATCACTTATTTCAATTCTTATCGCAAACTTCTTTGGTTTCTCCGTCGTTATCACCAATATCTACCTATTCTTTTTGGCACTATGGTTTGTGATGCTCACTGGCATGGTCGACCCTAAAAAAGTGCTTTCATA
>CAZHKZ010000036.1:2260-4511 GCA_964533055.1 uncultured Gammaproteobacteria bacterium
ATGAAGCTTAGCGACAAAGTAGTAACTGAACATCCCAATAACGTTCTCTATTGGAAATCTCGAACTCGCATACTTTACATGCTCAGCAATGTTGAGCCTATATATCTTAAGCCAGCTCTTGATGCCATTATTGCAGCTCAAAAGCTCGCACCAACAGATGCAAAGATCTCCTACAATGTTGGCGTCATACAAGGCAAGACTGGTCAAATCGAGAACGCAATAGAAAGCCTCACAAAAACTATCGAGCTAAAAAACGATTATCGAGATGCATATTTTGCTCGCGGACTATTCTATAGGCAACTTGGCACCAATCAGGGAGGATTTGTCACAAATAAAGAATTAGCAGAAAAAGGAGTTGCAGATATGAGATATATTCTAAAGAATCTAGATAAAACCGACGAGGATGTTCTCAAGGCTTTAAAGAACTGGAATGTTAATCCTTAGCCACACTGTACACGCATCTGCTTTTCTCTTATAATGTGAATCAATATTTGTCATATCTATGTTAGCAATTATTCAAGCACCACATTCAGTTCTTTCTGCAATGGCAAAGGACATCAAAAAATTTGATAAAAATCTTCAAGATATTATTGCAGAGATGACCGACACGCTTCTTCATGCAAGCGATCCGGAAGGGGTCGGTCTTGCTGCACCTCAAGTGGGTAAATCCCTCAATCTCTTTATCATCAAAGAAGATGAGAAGGCACCAATACAAGTATTTATCAATGCACAACTTACAATTATCGAACCTAAGAAAAAACATCTTGAGAAAAAAATGAAAAAAGAAAAGTCAGTCAAACTAGAAGGCTGCCTCTCACTTAAAGACATCTGGGGCGTCGTACACAGAGCATATGAGGTAGAGCTCACGTATCAAGATGAACACGGCGTATCTCATACAAAAAGATTTACAGATTTTCTTGCAACGATTATCCAGCACGAGTATGATCATCTTCAAGGTGTTTTATTTCCAAAAAGAGTTCTTGAGCAGAAAGGTACGCTTTACAAATCAGTCCTCAATGAGAAAAATGAAATGGAATTTCAAGAACTCACAATCTAAAACAGAATTCACAATCCAGAATTCAGAGTTATTTTGAATTTTGAATTATGAATTTTAAACCACGTATCGTCTTCTTCGGCACTCCATATTTCGTAGTTCCTGTTCTCAAAAAACTCAATGAGGAATGTGAGGTCCTTGGCATTGTCACCATGCCAGATAGTATCCAAGGGAGAAAAAAGATTCTCACCCCAACCCCAGTTAAGGCATTTGGTATTCAGAATAATATCCCTATTCTGAATCTAGATGATCTTAAGGGAATACAGACCGATCTCTTCGTTGTTGCAGCATATGGCAAGATCATTTCGCAAGAGATATTAGACATTCCAAAATTCGGATCTCTTAATATTCACCCCTCACTTCTTCCCAAATTTAGAGGACCAACTCCGATTCAATCTGCAATTCTCTCAGGTGAAAAAATAAGTGGAGTAAGCGTTATTAAAATGGATGATAAAATGGATCATGGACCAATCATATCCCAATGGACTTACCCTATTTCTGAAAATGACACTTTTGAGAGCCTCCATATCGCAATGTTCCAAGAAGCTGCTGTAAAGATTGTGGATGTCATCAAGAAATTTATGGAGACCAACAATAATTTTGCTCCGCAAAATGAAGATCAGGCAACATTTTGCGAAATGATATCAAAAGAATCTGGATTTTTTGACAGCACAAATCCTCCATCAGCCAAAGAAATCAACTTGATGACGAGAGCATATTATCCTTGGCCAACAGCGTGGACCAAAATAAGAGGAAAGAATAATGATGAAAGAATAATGAAACTATTACCTGGTGGGATGGTTCAGTTTGAGGGAGGAAAACCAATGAAGATAAAAGATGCAATAAATGGATATCCTGATCTTAAGCAACTACTGGAGCAACTTGTGCCTCAACAACCTTAACTGTCTTTGTAGGAACCACAATCGTTGCACTCTTAAACATCCTTAAGCACTTTGTGCAGAGCTTTAATTTCTTTGTAGTTGAACCAATAGCAATTTTCGCCGTATGAAGATTAGGCTTAAAAACTCTAGTGGTGCGTCTTTTTGAATGAGACACATTGTGTCCGTACATGACGCCTTTTGAACATGATTCACATCGCATTGCCATAAGATAATTGCTAGTATACTAAAAAATGGCTATAATTACAACATAAATGGACTCAATGTTTCCCCTCGCGGCCATCATCACCATCGTTAT
>CAZHKZ010000037.1:0-4500 GCA_964533055.1 uncultured Gammaproteobacteria bacterium
ACGAGTATCATGTTGGTCGTCCCCGATTCACCAAATGGCATACCTGCAGCTATGACAAATGCTTCGCCTTTTTTAAGCGAAATGACTGAATTCTTAGTAGCAATCTCCTTTGCCTGAACAGTCATGTCAGTAAATCCTTTAGTAGGCTGAATCATAAAAGGAAATACACCATAGGAAAAATTAAGGTGTCTGATCGTCTCAGCAACTGGTGAAAGTGCGATGATAATCTGGGAATGACGGTGTCTGGAAATTCGACGTGCTGCCTTTCCTTGATGCGTGAAAGCAACAATCAGTCTCGCTCCAATTTGATCAGCCATATCTCCTGCCGAGAGACTAACTGCATTACCAACTGCATGTTCATCATCATACTTGCGAACAGTGACATATGGCACTGCATCCTCAATAATTTGAGCCATCATGGTCACAGTCTCAACAGGAAATTTACCCATTGCACTCTCACCTGACAACATCACAGCATCAGTTCCGTCTAAAATAGCATTGGCGACATCTGTCACTTCAGCTCGAGTTGGCAACGGGTTGGAAGTCATCGACTCTAGCATCTGCGTTGCGGTGATCACCGGCTTAGCTCTCTTGAGTCCTAGTGTAATAAGTTTCTTTTGCAGATGTGGTACTTCACTCATTGGTACCGCAAGACCAAGATCGCCTCGTGCTACCATGATCCCATCAGCGGCGGTGATGATCTTCTCAATATTCTCAATTGCTTTTGCAGTCTCAATCTTAGCGATCAGCATGATGCTGGAGTCTTTTGGCAGCATCTTACGAACTGCATTTACATCTTTTTCATCTTGTACGAAAGAAATTGCGAGTGCATCAACACCATTCTCGACCATCAACTCTACATCCTCGCGATCTTTTTTCGTAAGACCATGATTATCAAGCGAGAGGCCTTGTGCATAAAATCCTTTAAATGATACAAGTGGTCCACCCACCACAACACGTGCAATTGCTTTCTCTTTTCCCTCCTCCTCTACCACCATTCTGATCTTGCCATCGTCAACAAATATCTCTGCACCTTTTTTGAGCTGGGGAATGATGGTGGGATAATTGACAGAGAGTCTTGTAGCTGTCCCCTCGACTGCCTTATGCCAGACTTCAACAAGACTGTTGTTGGCAAGAATTACACCTTTTTCAACTTTACCTATACGAATTTTAGGTCCGGCAAGATCTCCCATGATAGAAATTGGTCGTCCAATTTTTTTCTCAACCAATCGCATATCTGCAACGAGTCTCTTTACTTCCTCTGCTGGCTGGTGGGAAAGATTGATGCGATAGACATCTACACCCGCTCGTGCAAGGTCAAAAAGAAGTTGAAAGGTATTACTGGAGGGACCAATTGTGGCGACAATTTTTACTTTCTTGTTATACATAGTAGATTGTAAGAATACCACTTCTAGCTATAAGATTCAATAACTATCCTATATTTTTTACCAAAGAAATTTGTGGTTGATCACTAATCTCTACAGAGACAGCATCTAGCCGGAGTAATTTAGGAAGATTTGGATGGTGTGCCAAATATGTGAGCGCAGTTCGTCGCATAGCCTGTAATTTGAGATATCCGATAGATTCAAGAGGAGTTCCGAATGCATTGTTTTGACGTGTTTTGACTTCGATAAAGCAGAGTGTGAGAATTTTTTCAGATTGATCTATCCCGATGATATCTATCTCACCACTTCGAGTTCTAAAATTTCGCTCGATTATCTTATATCGGTGGTGTTTTAAATAATTAATGGCAAGTAATTCGCCCTTATCACCCTGGTCCTTATTAAATCGAGACACAGTTTAATAGTAGAAAAGTGATAAGCAATCAGCAATAAGACAAAATGATCTGAAAACGGAGAACTGAAAACTGAGATTATGGGCGGATCTTCTCTTTGTGAAGGTAGGAAAGCTTTGAGCGTCTAATGCGATACTTTGAGTGCTCTTTTACTTCTACTTTTTCGATAGATGGTGAACCAATCTGCCAGATCTTCTCAACAGCAACGCCACCAACTTCTTTCTTAACTGTGAAAGTCTTACTGTCACCACGACCACGAATCTGAAGAACTGTACCTTGAAAAATCTGAATACGAGTCTTCTCGCCTTCTTTAATTTTCTGGTGAACGCGTACAATATCGCCTGGGATAAAATCAATCGCTGTAATCATGAAGCTATTATAACAAAAAGGAACCTGAACCTCAATACAGACAAAATTCTAAGATTCTGACTGCTTTTGAGCAGCCTGGAGAAAGGCTAAAAAAAGTGGGTGTGGCTTGAGCGGTCTACTCTTGTACTCTGGGTGACCCTGTGTACCTACATAGAAAGGATGATCCTTCTCTGGCAGCTCGATGATCTCGCACAGATTCTCAGCAACGGATCGCGCAGATATCACCAGGCCATTCTTCTCAAAATCCCTGGTAAATTCGTTATTAAACTCATAGCGATGACGGTGGCGTTCACTAGACAAGGCCTTTTTCTCATTAGTCAAAGCACCGTATTTCCTATACCACTGATATGCTCGAGAAGAAGTGTCCATATGCGCTTCCCATCCTCCAAGTCTCATCGTGCCACCATAGGCCCGCTTCTCAAGCATGGCTTTTTGTGACTCTATGATATGAATAACTGGATGCTTGGACTTTGGAGCATTTTCTGTCGTGTTGGCGTCCTTCCACCCCAGAACATCTCTCGCAAAGGCAACGACAGCCAACTGCATGCCATAGCAAAGTCCAAGATATGGGATTCTCTGCGATCTTGCGTATGATGCCGCTGCAATCATGCCTTCAGCTCCCCTCTCTCCCCACCCGATTGGTACGATGATCCCATCAGGAGTCCCAAGTATGTCTCTGATGCCATCTTCAGGGGTTTTCTTCCTTTTAATCGCAGCTGCTATCGCTTCTTCCACTTTCTCTGCATGGATCCACCTCTCAACCACCTCAACTCCTTCCTCCCAACTCGCATGATCTAATGCATCAAGAAGGGCTGCATAACTATCTCTGATCTGATAATCACCAGTACCAAAATATTTTCCAATGATCGCGATTTCCACTGTCTTTTTCTTTTTTACCGTGATCTTATCAACAAGTGAATTCCAAGCCTTCAAATTGGGCTTGCGAACTGGAAGACCAAGCTTTTTCAAAATCCTCGTATCTAGTCCCTGCTTATGGAGCATGTCTGGGATACTAAAGACAGTATCAAGATCTGGATTGGAGATGATGTCCTCTGGGTGCATGTTGCAAAAAAGAGCAAACCTATCGCGTCTTCTTTTATCAAGATACTTCTCGGATCGAGCTATCACAAAGTCTGGCTGAATACCCATAGAGTTAAGTGAGCGAACGGAAAGCTGGGTCGGCTTAGTCTTAGGCTCGCCTAGATGGTGAGGAGTCGGAACATAACTCACATGAACATGGATGACGTCTCCTGGATTACGAAGTGTCAGGATACGTGATGCCTCATAATACAAAATGTTCTGGTATTCTCCAGCTGTACCACCCAACTCGACAAGAACAATATCTGCATCTTTTTTCTTTGCTAACTCATGAATCCTGCTTGTAATCTCATCTGTGATATGTGGGATTGCTTCAACTGTGGCACCATTATATTCAAATCTTCTTTCCCGCTCTATAACTGTCTGGTAAATTTTACCAATAGTCACGAAATTTTCCTTACCCATATCTTCATTCAAGAATTTTTCGTATGACCCAATATCCATGTCTGTCTCAGTCCCGTCTTCGCAAAGAAATGGATCGCCATGCTCTATAGGATTGATGGTGCCTGAGTCAATATTGAGATAATTCTCGAATTTTATAGGAGCAACTTTGTAGCCTGCTGCTTTTAAGAGGACGCCGATTGAAGAGGAAGTGAGACCTTTACCGATGCCGGAGATGACCCCACCGGAGACAAAAATATACTTTAATTTTCTTTTCTTTGTAGTACTACGGGGCACGATTAAATATAACAGAGGCGAAAAATACCCGTCAAGAGGACATTCTATATCAGTTATTTTCTTTTACTAAATAATCTCTGACTTTCAAATCCTTGTCGAATAAGAACTCACCTTTGATTGATTTCCCTGCCAAGACTTGTGGAAGCCAAAACTTCGCATCGTCCCACATCTTCTCATATGGAATTTCAGATAATTTGATCCATATAGGCTCTATCTCGACCACTCCATTTGAATCGATTACTCCAGTAGGCTCTCTTTTCCATGTATCGGTGACAAGAACATGCGATACGAAGTTCCACTTACCATTTTTATGTGGAAAATAATATTCCATTGATCCTCGCGGCACAAGATTATTGGGATCAACATCTACGCCAATCTCTTCAGTTATCTCTCGAGCTGCTGCAGCCTTGACAACATCTAGTTCGACCTGATCGGAATTATTGCGATCTTTCACATCCACCTTCCCACCAATTCCTACAATATAACCTTCGCCTAATCCTCTCATCTTCATCCCTAAGAGAACTTCATCACCTCTTATAAGAAATGTGACAGTTGTGGGC
>CAZHKZ010000038.1:0-4294 GCA_964533055.1 uncultured Gammaproteobacteria bacterium
CAAGATGCCCGCACAATCGCCCGAATCCAAACTCCCTAATCCGAAGCACGATATCCAGAAGTATCATCGCCATGAGGAAATTCACCGAGATCACATGGAAGTTAAACATGAGTCCCAGCACAAAGAAAGTACGGAGAGTTTTATTCTCAAAGTACCAGCTTAATGCGAAAAGCTCGATCGGGAGTGCGAATGTGCGGTTCAAAATGCTAAATTCAAAAAATGGAAATCCCGAGAATCCAAAGTGGGGGAATATCATGGCAGTTGTCGCGAGGAGCGATGTAAGTGCATTTTTGAAGAGAGTAAAACTTAGCTTCCACACAGCCCATACGGTAAGGTAAACCGTGATGACATGCGCCACAAACATAGAGACTTCTAACAGTCCCATTTTATAGAAGGGGATGAAGATCAGCCAAAAGAAAGAATAATGCGTGAAACGCAGATCGAAGAAATGGTCTCCAGGGAAAAGGGCAGAATCAACTGTTTTTTTGAGAAACGGGATATGGCTCGACTGATCAAAGGTACCGAAGTAGTATCCATAGAGAGATACAACGATGAGGGTAAGAACGAAGAAGAGGATATGTCTGCTAATCACTTTCTTTTCACAGCTTGTACTGAGTGTTCGTACTTTTTCGACTATCGTGGTTAGCATAGGGAAATATTGTACCAGGGACGAGATACATAGCGAATGGCGAATAGCGAAAGGCTAATAGTGCGTCATTGCGAGGAGCCGAGTGACGAAGCAATCTCATCGTCATCTCGACCGAAGTGGAGAGATCCCTTTCCCCAAACTATCCACATAATTCTTCATAAAATAAATAGCCTGCTGGGACTTGCTGAAGCGTGTGCTGAATAATATAGGTTATCCTATAACAAGACGGAAATTAAATATAGGCTTGACAAACAAAAAAGGAAGTACTATTATGTAAATATCAATTCCGCTTGTAAATTGGGCACCGCCCGTCGGGCTATGCCCAGAGGGGACGAGTAAGGAATCAGGAGTCATGCAGTTACCTTCAGTATGACCGATGCAGATAGTGAGAAGCGTAAATACAACAAAAAAGAGCATCATTACCGCTCGTAAATTGGGGACGACGAGTAATAATGCTCTTCCTTGCATCGATATCTTTCTATATCGATAGTGAACATCCTATCAGTACGTATATCTTCTGTCAATCACCATGGGTAGTGTGAGGGAAAACTTAATCACACTATTTTCTGAGACTAAAAACTATTCTAACGTGCTTGGATTATGCCTTCCTTATCCCATCAGAGACCACCCCAGTGATCATCTGGAATAATGCAAAGATGCCCATCATAGCTATATCACTCCCATGCTCTTTTAAGAAATTGCTTAACCAAAATTTTATCTTCTCTTGATCTTCGGCGTTTAATCCTTTAGTTAGGTGAAGGAATGCTTTACCTGCAAGACAGTCTGGGTCAGTAGGATCGTGGTCTTTTAAGATTGCCCACGGGTTAGTTACGGCTTTTAGTTTGTTAGTGAACCAATTGGTATCTTCGCTATTAACTACTCCATCAGCTAATGCTTGAATGTAGACATTATATTCTGCAGTTGGGTCGCCCGCCTGAAACGCCTCAATACCTGCAAAAGATTTTTTTACCAAATCCAGATCTGCTTGCAGTTTGGACCTCGCAGCATCAGTCTGTGCAGAGTCGAGTTTGGACTGCACTCCATCAATTCGTAGTTGCAAAGCTGCTTTCTGTTTTTCTAAATGGGGATTGGAACCAATGATAATAAGTCGCGAAATATCTTGCGAGCTCGGAACAAGTCCCTGGTCTAAGCGAGTAGTAATGTCATCAATTTCTTTGAAAAGTTTGTCTCTCTCGGCAGGATTCCCACCCCACGAGTCAGTGGTGATGTAGTGTCGTACACCAGTAGCGAACTTTCGAACACTCACAGGATCTACTCCAGTTCTTTCCAGAGCGGTGACCATCTGCTCTGGGGTTATTCCTTTTACAAGATCAACATCAGTCGCTTTGTCGGGATCAGGTGGCTTTTTTGCCTTTGCCACATATTCATCAGCATTGCCAACTTGAATACCAAGTACTTTGAGAACGTGTGGATTATCAAGTGTAGACGGCTGGGTAAAAGGACTCGATCCTGTTTTTGCATCAATAATCCCTTTACGGATTTGATCTTTTTGAGCGACCAAATACATTTGTATGAATTCGCTATCATGAAATTGAAAGTTTCTTTTATCTTCATCATCTTCCCCTTGACAAATGAAACCAAGTAATCCGTCTTCGCCTCTTCCAGTGAAAGTGCTTAAATCATATTCTCCTTGAACTTTTGTCGTGGGATCAGTATCTGTGTCAGATGCTCGTTTATCGAACGAAGTGACCAGTTTGGTGCTCCCATCCTTTTGCTTAATCTCTAGTACACGAGGTAATCCTTCTGTATCTTTAAACCCTCCCTTTCCTCCTACCTGTCGTATATGAGCTTGAAGGTCCTTACCTTTTGGTTGTGCGAGTATACTTCCTAAATAAGCCAGGGATTGTTGAGCTTCATTGGTAGCGGGTGGTTTCCGCATGCTTTCTTGAAGAGCTAACGAACGGACAATAACGGTATTTGCATCCATCATCTCCCTGGTATCAGGTGTTCTTGGTATTTCCGCCTTTACAGCTTCTGGGACACCTTGTGCAGGGACCTGCTGCGCCGCATCTAGCGCTTGCGCTGTCGCGGATGGCAAAGCCCCGGCTGCAGATGCTCCATCAAGAGTAGGGGGCGCACCAACTGACGCGTCTATAGCACCAGCGCCAGACTGTCCTATCAATACACTTTTATCTGGGTTCGTATTAACTTCAGCCATATTTCTCAATATACTTGAACTTTGCTCTTAAAACAACTATATTTGTAATATTATGGCAGGAGGAGAAATCGATACAGATACAGAGATGACTGGCGCGACTTCTTTTAAAGATACGACGAGAAAAAGGGGCGTCAGGGGAGGAGTTGACTATGTGGTCAAGAAAGTCGATCGGCTCATCAACGGTGAGCCGGTTGACATGCTCCCTCCGAGTGTTAGAAAAGCTGCAAGAACCGCGACTGTTGATGATTTTCGTGCTCAGATGCATAACACGAGAGATACCGAGGGCAGGAAACTACTTCGATGGCGCAGAAAAGGCGAAAAACTTGAACCAGAGTTTAAGAATGTCTACCCCAAATTTGAATCCTGGTGGATGGCTTTTGCGAAGCGCCAGATGCAATTATACCCACCAGAAACACACCGTTTTGGGCCTGGGGAAAAGAGCCCAGTTTATCCTCAATGGCTTATAGCAAGGTCATTTTATGAAGGAGGACAAGTCAAAGTTGCCAAGGTTCGGGCTGCCTTCAATGATCCACAGTTTTACAACACGACCATGATGTTTATTGAGCACGAAGCGACGCTCAAGATGCATGCAATAGCAGTCAAGAAAGAATTTCAAAGGAACTTCAAAGCAGGAAGTATTATCAGCAAGAATACTGTGGGAACGAGCTTCCCTGATGCGGAACAGTTGCTCGCTTCTGGGCTTGAACTTGAGGCAGTCGTTATGCTTATTGCTCTTGTCGCTACAGCCACTGGAGTTGTCGGTCCCTTAGCACTCCTCACTCCATTTTTTGCAGGAGCGGGGCAAGTCGCGGTGGGTATGGTTGGAGGAGCTTCAATATGGGAGCTGGGGAAAGATGGCATAAAACGGCTTATAAATTCGGTGGACAAAAATGGGGATATCGCCGTCTTTACCAAAAAGTGTGCGGAATCTCTGCAAGAAATTCAATCACAACCTGCGGTCGTGAAACACATGACCGATGTATATGGAATCAACCCCGGTGAGATTACTTTCAATGGAAAAACAGGTTTTCCTGAGCTTGCACACGGCACTACTTCCAATAGTTGGGAGGCGATACAAGAAGATCTCAATAATGACATCAAGCTAAGAGAACAATTTCTCACAGATTTAGTAAAAGTAGATAGGAAACGTGCTCACGCATTGACAGAGCAATTTCTGACTGAAGATCCACATAAAAGACTACTACGGAGTCCGACGAAGTCCTTTATTGTCAATCAGACGGGTGCCCGATACGAGGAAGAAGTGCTAAAAATGTTTACGCATTTGCGGACGGTAGGCTGGCCGGAGAAAGGTATCGCTCCGGGGTTAGCCCTTGACCAAGCAAATCAACTTCACCTACAAATGTTGTATATGGAATCTAGCAGACGTGTACTTGCAACGAAAGCAAGCGCAAAGTATGCACCCATCCTCGAAGATATTGCGAGTAATACCATGCTAGAAGATGGTG
>CAZHKZ010000039.1:0-4275 GCA_964533055.1 uncultured Gammaproteobacteria bacterium
AAGAATTTGACTAGCTTCCAGAGTGTTGTTATCGTAAGATGATGACAGAATTTGCCTCACCTTCCCCAAAAGATATTGAATCTCAAATCGCATCCTCTCCAGCACTTTTAAAAAGACCTGAAGGCCCACCTATCAGCTCTGTAGAAAAATCAGGATTCCAGGAAATGCGTGAGAAATTTAGATCAGATCTAGATACTCTCGTGAAGAATGCTAATGGAGATATCATCATCACATCGCACACGATGCCAGACGACGATGCGATATGTTCTGCGCTTGCGCAGAAAAGAATTCTCAAGAGACTATATCCTGAAAAGAATATAAAGGTTATTTTCTCCAATAAAAAAATAGATGCCTGGGACAATTTCCTTGAAGACCCCGATGAGGTAACTTGGGCAAACTCCTCAAAGATAAAAGGTGAAGATAATAATACCCGCATGGGCGATATTATTGACCATCTCAAAGATGGTGATACTCTCATTGGTACTGACGCAGGAAAATTTAGTAGTTTCTCCAAATTCCCAGATTTAATTGAGCAAAAACCAGGTCTCAAAACAGCGATTCTAGATCATCACAAAAATGCTCCAAGTACTGCAACCACGAGCTATGTCGAACCGACCGCGACATCAGCGTGTGAACTTATTGCATCTATGTACGGCGTTAATGCGCTTACCCCACAAGAATCAGAACTACTTCTCCTTGGGATACTCAGTGATACGCAGGACTTTGAAGTACCAGCTGACTACTCACAGACAAGGCCCCTTGCAGAACAACTTCGCATAAAGTCAGGCAAATCATTTGAGGAGATACGAGAAAAAGTTAAATCTAGCGAACAGCAAATTGAGTATAAAAATGCTTATGCCAAGCATGTCAAGAAATTTCAAAAGCCCAATTCTCCACCTCAAACATACTCCTTTATAACCTTTAAAGATCGCATAGCAACTAAGCCAACAACTAATTCAGATTACGACCATTTTATTGCAAGAAGAGAATTCATGAAGGACCTTGCAAAGAGTGGTGACACTGAACTCTATTGGACCGCTAGTCCGATAGGAGGTCCGAAGGGAACAAACCCAATTGAGAGATATAGCGTGATGTTTCGAAGAAGTCCAAGTAGCAAACTTGATCTAAATGCACTTGCGATGAACTTTGGTGGAGGCGGACACGAAGGCGCTGCTTCTGGGTCATATGAACTAAGCGTTGATCAGCAAAAAATGCTTAAAGAGCTTAAACTTTCAAATCCCAAACTTAGCGAATCCGAGTACATTTGCGGACTAATCGCAGAGGAGATCGCTACAAAATTAGAGTCTAAAGCTCCAGAGCCAGAAAAACTCCCGACACTAATGTCTCAGACAGTTGCCCCAGCTATCGAACAAAAACCACCAACTATTCCAACTGCGAAAATACACTCTCCTATCGCTCAAACGCTTACAAATCCTGCTGAAAAGCACCCTGCAAAAGAATCCAGGAAAAGAAAGACTTTTGTTGCAATACTCAGAACATCGATAAAGGCTCTCATCCACAAGGTTCTGTTATAATCCATTCATTATGACTCAGCTATCAAATTATTTTAAAAAAGAATTTGAAGCATCAAAGCCTGGCGAGATATTCTGGTCACATGCTGTAAATTCCCAAGAGAAATTAGAGCGAGCTCTAAGGGATAACTCCATCATGTTCATCGAGTCAGACATCAGGAGATCATCAGATGGCACACCAGTTGCCTCACATCCACCAGAAACCGAAAGTGATCTCACATTCAAGAATCTCATCGAAAAAATGACTGACTCCCCCAAGGGCTTGAAATTAGACTTTAAGGATCCTGAAATTGTTGCGATCTGTCTTGAAGATTTGCAAACAACACGCCTGACCCAGCCCGTTCTTTTAAATGCCGATGTTCTCCAAGGAAATGGCGCTAACACTTCAAAATTTAATGCTGAAGAATTTATAGCACAATGCCAAGAGCTCTACCCCTCTGGAACACTTTCTCTAGGCTGGACTACCACCGCCAATCCTGAATTAGGATACACCCAAGCAAATGTTGCTGAGATGCTAACGCTTTGTGAAGGCATTGACCAGGCCACATTTCCAGTTCGCGCTTGTCTTCTCCCCACCTCCATAGATGCTCTTAATCAGCTCACGCAAAAGAAAGGCTACACATTAAGCGTCTGGAATAATGAACCTGTGAGTAAAGAACTCGCTCAATGGATAAAAGATCATACAGATCCTGTCAAAACATTCTATGACTTTATCGATGACAATAAAGAACCTCTTCGACTTTGGTAGTTTGAGAACTACTAGATCCTGATACAATACCATCATGCATGCGACACTTATCCCAGAACTTGCGGTGACCAGCTTTGCAAAAAGTCTGGACTTTTATACCCATGTCCTTGGATTCTCAATTGAGTATCAGCGACCTGAAGAGGGATTTGTCATGCTCTCACTTGGTGATGTGCGACTGATGATCGATCAGATCGGTCTTGGGAGAACTTGGAAAACAGGAGAATTTGAGTACCCGCTTGGTCGAGGAATCAACTTTGAAATAGAGGTTGAAAGTGTCGATCCAATACTCCAAAAATTAGATGAGAATGTGGGTATGCTTTTTATGGATGTTGAGGAAAAGTGGTATCGAAAGGATGATGTCGAGGTAGGTAATAGACAATTTCTTGTGCAGGATCCAGATGGATATCTTTTGCGCTTCACTGAAGATCTAAGTGAGAGACCTAGTCAATAGGCGTCATCTCTCCCCAACTTTTTCCAATTTTTATGCCAACTTCAATCGGAACAAGTAGTGGATAGACATCGCACATAATTCGCCTGATCTTCTCAATAAGTTCTTTCTTCGCCAATTCAATTGGAACTTCAAACACAAGATCGTCATGAATTTGAAGAAGTAATTTTATTTCAGAGCTCTTTTCCAATATTTCTCTATCAATTTCTACCATCGCTTTTCTCATAAGATCGGCGGCTGACCCTTGGATAGGATAATTCATGAGAACTCTCTTCATACTGTTATCAAAGAATTTCTGTCCTGAATACTCAAAGACATATCTTCGTCTACCCAAAAGCGTCTTTACATATCCATCAACTCGTCCTTTACTTAAATACGTATCATAATATGACTTGATCTTGGGATATGACACATAAAATGCATCGATAAATTTCTGCGCTTCATCTACCGGGATACTTAGGCCCTGACTCATTCCAAAACTACTCATGCCATAGATGATGCCAAAATTTATGGTCTTTGCGACTACGCGCTGATCCTTGACGACATCTTCATAAGCAACGCCAAACAACTTTGAAGCTGTGATCTTATGGACATCAAGTCCAGCTTGAAAGGCTTTGATGAGAGTATCTTCACCTGAAAGATGTGCCAAGACTCGTAGCTCTTGCTGGGAGTAGTCAAATGAAATGAGTGTTTTCCCTTTTGAAGCCACAAAACATGATTTGATCTTCACTCCGTACTCTGAAGTGACTGGGATATTCTGTAGATTTGGATTAAAGGATGCAAGTCGACCCGTGCTGACTGCCACCTGACTATATGTCGTATGCACTCGACCATCCTCCCCAACTTTTGAGATCAGACTTTCAACATAGGTCGAGCGAAGTTTGGAAAGCTCGCGGAAATTCAAAAACTTTTGAATAATAGGGAAGTCGGCTGCAAATTTTGCGATCTCTGTTTCATTAGTCGCATATCTCCCCGTCTTGGTCTTAGCAAGTGGTACACCTATCTTTTCTGCCAGATAATTCCCAATCTGAATCGGAGAATTTAAATTAATATCATTCCCCATCTCTTTCTTAATATCTGCATCAAGAGTCGCTATCGCCTCATCTATCTCAAGCCCTAGATCTGCAAGCTTTTTTACATCTAACTCTATACCCGCCTGCTCCATTTGCCAAAGCACTTTGATAAATGGCATCTCAACTTTTATAAAGAGATCCCAAAGCTCAGGGAGTTCTTCAAATTTTTTCTTTTGGAGTTCGGCTAGCTGCTCAAGTGATGTTGCTTTGTATGATGCCAGGACTTCCTCTTTGGTCGACAATGTCTTGCCATCAGTCAATAAAAATTCTGCCACCATGCAATCAAAGACATCTTTTCCCTGGTATTTTTCAAATTGTGATTTAAGATCCCAAACAGCTGTCATGGTCTTGATTATACTCTTTTTTATGCTACACTTCCCACATTCGCCTTTAGGTCTCACGCGACCACTGCGGTCAAAGTCAGATCTACTCATGGGCGCTCGCACATTCAATAGAGAAAGGAAACACCATGCT
>CAZHKZ010000040.1:0-4025 GCA_964533055.1 uncultured Gammaproteobacteria bacterium
AGAAAGACGTCACCAAGAACAAGGAATTGCTACGGATTAACAAAGAAATTAAGGCTTTTGCCTCGAAATTCCCATTACCGTAACTTAGAAAAGTATTCCTGCGAGGGCCAGGGCTGCAATAGTGGCTGAGGCTTTAAAATCTCCTTTTAGAATTCTCTCTTTTATTTCCTCAGGAGATAGTAATATCACTGATGAAATAGACTCCGTGATCTCATGGGAAGTTGGACCTGGAGATACATTGGTAGCTCTTACTACATGCATTTTATGGCAGTCCTTTGAAGGATAATCATATAGAATCCCAATCTCTTGGAAATGTTCGCTAAGATACCCTGTCTCTTCGCGCAGTTCTTTTGCTGCATTTTCAAGGATAGCCTCTTCTTTCTCAATGTGACCCGCTGGGAGTGTTAGGACTTCCTGGTCAATGGCATACTTATATTCTTTTATGAAGATTACTTTTCCTTCATCATCTGTGGCCACGACCATAGAGAAGTCAGGTTTTTTAACGACCGTATAGTCAGGGATCTTGGTGCCATTTGGCAACTCGACTTCATCCTCAAATACAGTAACAAATTTTGACTCATAACCAACTTTTCTCGTGATTCTTTTCCAATAGTTCATAGTCTAGTTAGGGGCGACTTCTTTCCAATAGTAGGGTGGAATTTTTAGGAATTCCGGTGCATTTAGGATCATATCAGGCCTATCTTTGATGATGAAGGATGGGTGTTGTAAATTGCCACCATCACACAGCGTTCTTCTGTTATCGAATTTTCCGTCGGTCCGGGAGGCATTTGCTACAATTGAGCCCTGCATATTAAGTTGCAGGTCTGGAGTTCCAAGAGTGCAGTCAGAAGCGGAATCGATAATAAAGCTTTTATCTGTGCTGAAAAATCCTTCTAGATCGGCATTCGCAGGCGCAGGGCAACTAGCAGCTCTACCAATGTTACTAGCAACAGTTATGTTATCTGATGTTGAAAAAGTGAGCGTTGAAGTGTTGGGAACGTCGATAGTTCCGTTAATTTTTAACTCACCGTTTACGAGGATAACAAAATTTCTGCTTGCGGGGAGAGAAGATGAACCAGTCAGAGTAACATCTGCGTCAGCCTGATAAACGCCATTAAGTAATGTGTTTGTGAGCGTGCAGGAATTTAAATCTGGACAAACAGTTGTAAGGTTGATAGGTGTGATATTAGATCGGCGCATAACTGATTGTAGGTAAGCATAGGAAGTCTCGTTGCCTGAACTATTTTGTGCCGTATATGTTTCGCTATAATTATTATTCCCCACGAGCCATCCATTGGCACTTATTTGGCCAGACCCTAGATATGCATTCGTCGCACCTGAGAATCCTACACCAGCATTGGTGCTAGAGCCTGGGATGAGGGTATATGCACCTCCGCAAGCTGCATCAGGAGAAGCAGGGACTGGGTTGCTCAGGCCTCCGTCAAATCGAACATCCAGTCCAGGTGCTTGGAACCACGACTTTCCTACATCAACAGCAAAGTTCACGTCTTCAAGGCTTAGTCCATTGCATTGTCCTCCAGGAATAGGAGTTGCTGCTGTGCAGCCAGATCCTACTGTTGCACTGAAGGAGGGTGGAGTTGTGTTTTGGGGATGGACCATGTAAAAGCCATTTGGTAGTCCGCCATAGCGAACAGTGTACGTTCCATTGATGAGATTCTCCATAGTATACGTTCCATCATTGTTATTAGTCTTATATGCCTTTGGTCTTCCTGAGACATCCTGAATGCTTACATTTGGGTTGGCAGCAATATTCAGCTCAGCGCCATTTGAAGCTTTGAGCTTGTCTCCATTGGCATCAAGAAAAGCATTGCCTTTGATCGTATACGCACCAAATAGTTTGAAGTTTTGGCCAGGAACACTCGCACAATCTGTAATTGTAAGTTGGCGGGGCGCAGTGTCTCGATTAATATATCCTGCAGGCTTACTGACGTCGACAAAGTAGTTGCCTGGCGAGAGGTTCTGGATAGTGTATCGTCCATCGCTCGCGGTAGTTGCCTCTTTCTCATCTTGGCCGGTAGTGAAGACGCGTCTGCCAGCAATTGGGAAGTCCTTAGTACTATCATATGTGCCACTTTTATCTGAATCGACATACACGCGACCAGTAAGTGTGCAGACTTCATTAATACCTATATCTTCAGTAAATGTAGTAGGTCCATCTAGGCCCACACTCGCAGCCGGACTTACAGTGATGGTGCTGCTTGGAAATGCTACATAACCTGTTGGCACTGCAATGCTGATCGTGTATGCGCCTGCCCTCATATTGTTAAAGCTATACGTGCCTTGGGTATTTGTTGTTGTAGTCTTGTCTGTCGGGCCAGTTGCAGTGACTGTGATGTTATTCATGCCATCAGTTTCGTTCGCATCTTTAATACCATCACGATTTTCATCTATAAAGATTGTCCCTGTGATTTTGTGGAGAGGTACGATCGCAAATTGACATGTCCAGTCTGGCGAGACATTTGTGACACAAGTCGTGCCAGAAGACCAAGCAGCACTACCATTTTTGACTCCAATTGTTTTCCAGCCATCATTTGCCTCAGCATCTGAGAGCATCATGCGATAGTGTCCATCCATTCTGTAGTCAAAATCTGCATATCCATCGGCAGCAGTTGCTACTGACTTGATATGTGTTTCAAAACCAGGATCAGCAGTAGCATTTTCATCAAGGGTAATAGTGATGTCTTTTTTGGATCTATCTCCAGTATTTTTACATTGACCATTTTCACCCTTGTCATTACAGACATATGATTCTACATGAGCACGAACGTTGTATCCTGCAGTCATTTCGTTGTTAGAGTAGTTGGATTCTGGGCCAGCATTTGCATAATTAGCACGAGCGAGTAGGGTATATCTACCGGCACCAGTTAAGAGAAATGACTTAGGAGAAGTGAGTTGAGATTGATTTATGCCTCCGTTCCAGGATTCATACGTTCGTGATGTGCCTGAGCTGAAAGGACTACCCATTGTGGCTGTGGTGTAATTATTATTACGATCAGCCTCATCTTGATAGATTCGAGTGTAGTATGTGAGCCAAGAGCTTACAAAAGCATTATTTTTTACGACGATATGCGGATATAGTCTTTGCCCAACTTTGAAATATGTCGGCCTGACCCCATCATTATCACGCGGACTGACTTCAGTCACATCAAAATCTGGTGGGATAGGAGTGGGGGTAGGTGTGGGTGGGATAGGAGTTGGCGCAACGCACTCTGTATCGCATCCGCATCCTGATGTGCAAGAATAGTCGCAATCACAAGAGCAAGATGCGTTGCAGACTGGTTGCGGTGCAGATTCACAGACAAACTGACCGGTCTTTACCGTCTCGCCTCCTCTAACCGGGCCGCCACTAGAGGAGCACTGCAAAGGTTGGCCGCAATAGTACGCATCTGTGCATGTATACGGGCCATAGCAATATGCTTGTCCACATGCTCCGCCGTAGCACAAAATCCAACCACAAACAGCAAAGCTTTTTTGTACTCCAATAAACCCTAATAAAAGTGAGATAGTGAGAGTTATTATTAACGAAGAAGCAAGTCTTCTCCCATTAAATTTGTAGTAATTCAGCCTCATATTATCCGCTAGGGTCGTTTGTTCAGATCCTCCTTTTTAGGTGCTGTAAGGAGAATTGCGCCTATGGAGCGTTGTGAATTATCACATGTAAATCCATGAACGAGCGGTATTGTCTGACCAACATAGAAAATAGTTGAAGTCTTTTGTGATGAGTTAGGTGCAATAGTGATGGTTTCTGTTCGCGTAGGGAATTTAAAGTTTATTTTATGAGGAATTTGATCATTATTTTTAAGAGTGAGATCATAGTTAGCTGTCATTTTTGCTACTTGAGGTGTTGCATTGCATCCCGAAATATCGATTTCTTGTGTTTCGATTGCTACTTTTTCTGCAACTGTAAATTCTTTTGTGCCCACGCTTGCAATATTCATAGTAATTGCGGATTCTGCTACCTGTTTTGCTTGTTGTTTTTGCTGAGCGATACTGTTTTTTTTGAG
>CAZHKZ010000041.1:0-3958 GCA_964533055.1 uncultured Gammaproteobacteria bacterium
TCTTATCACCCTCTTCTCCCGTGGTATTTACGTCAGGCACAGCACCCATCTCGGCGATAATGTCCTTGCGAAGGAGTACTGCACGTTGAATACGCAGTCCCAAAACTTTCTCATCTGCTGTCGGTGATGTGAGGAGAGCCTGAAGCACCTGTTGAGCACTCAATTTCCCGACTAATATCTGGTTTGCTACTTCAGGTTGATACTTCTTGACCATCACGCGGATAAGAGTATCATCATCCATCACATATCCGCGACCTCCGTTTACACTACTTCTCGTTTGATCCCAGTTTTCTCCATAAATATTAAGACCGTGTGTCTTATCTTCCCATTTGGTACGTTCTCGAAGTATTTCTTCATCTATTTCACCCCGGAGCTCTCCTTGTACATATGCAAGATCGTCCGTTACTTCATCCCATATCTCATCTTTGGCTGCTTGTTGCACGTCACGATTCGGGGACTTTAGTTTTTCACCAAGTTTTGAATGTATTGCTCCCTGTGCTAGTAACGTCTTCATGAATGACCCTGCGCGTTTATTCGACTCGCTATTTTCGTCAAAATACTTATTCTTAATTTGAGTGCTCAGACGGAGACCATTCTGTTCGTCCTGATTACGAAGACGGTAGAGGAATTCTACTGGAGAACGTTCTGCAATTACTACAAGCATGGCATCATAGAGCATTGGTTTCAAAAGTTTTCTTTTCAGATCGGTAGTAGCAGTATCATTCACTTTGCGATCGTCTTTATGCTTCCCTGATTCTTGTTGAACAGCATCAAGGTACATCTGTTTTGCTCGTGCATGGAATAGACTAATAAAGTCCGCTTTGGAACCAGCTCTTTTTGAGTCTGTACCATACATATTGCTATTAGATATCTTCGCAGAAAAATTGAACGGATCTAAATTTGTTGGTCCTTTGTTTACATCTCCGAATAGGTAATTGTGGGGGAGGTGTTTACCGAATTCGTGCTGATCATTGAGATAGCGAGTGTAAAGGTGGTCGATGAAATTGTTTACTGCATCTGGATTTTTCAATTTCCCATCTTTATCATATTCGATCATGCTGATAATATTTTCATCAGCAAACGCGTTGATCTCATTTACACCTATATTCTCTACAGACTTCCAAATACGAGTGATACCATCGTATTTCTTCTTGGGTTGTCCATTCTCCAAGTCGTCAGGATCATCATACACAGCTTTAAATTGTGGCTGACCTCCTCCCATGAGTCTCGTATATATTTTCTTATCAATAACTCCCATGTCAGCCATGCGACGCCAGCCTCGTAGAGTGTCGTACCCACCTGCTTTCAGTCTGTTAATAGGTGCAAACATCTCAGGGAGATCACCTTGGAAATATTCAGTCATATCCCACGCGAGTCTGCCTTGAGACTCATGTCTCTGCTCATCGAAAACCTTATATCCTTCCTTTCCAGCCGCAAAGGGGTCCCATTTCCCTTCCTGATTCACTCCTGGCATGTTGTACATCGGTTGCCAATATGCTCCTTTTAAGAATAGGTCATGATTCCACTCAGAAGGGAAACGCATCGCACGCTGAAACGGAGCAAATACGTTATTAAACATTTGCTTGTCGTCTGCTTGACCCTGGTACCCTCGGGTTGGGTTCGCATATGAGAATATCTGCTGGAACCTAAACCTACCAGCGAATACGATGGTAAATGCATGCTGGAGAACTCTTCGGCGTTGCCAATCAGGTAAATGAGGATAATTCTCTTCCAAAAATTCTTGAACTTGAAGCACCAATGTTTTACCGCCTGCACCTCTGTTTAAGAAGATTTCGTTAAAGAATTTCCCCTCATCTTCGTTGACCCATCCTTTCTCACCCATTCGTTTCTTTAGGATGGTTTCGATGAATGATGCTGAACGGGTAATGTATACGTTATCTTCCATGGAGTATATGCGATCCATATTGCGTGAAGTCTTTGCGGTTTTAAGATGTTCTCCGATGCTTTGGAAGAATTTCTTTTGCGCGTCAGGCGAGCCCATGTGCGAAAGATATCGGTACTGATGCCCTGCCTCGAAAAACCCATCATCCGCGTTAATTTCTTCTTTTAGTTCATTTAGGAAGTCATACATAGATTTTCCCCTTTGCTGTGTTCGTAGTGAACTAAACGTACTTATATCTTTTCCGAGAGAAGGGTCATAAAGCGCTTGCATACCACCGAGAGATGTGACGGTGAAGTCTAAGTTACCTGACTCAATATTAGTGGATTGATGCGCCAAGTTACCAAGCATGGAATTCAACTGACGGAACATTTCCGCAGGATTTGAAGTCTGGTCACCACCATGTTGGAGTGCTTGCTGATATGCCTCTTTCGGCTCATCTCGCATATTGAGATAATTTCGATATACGTTACTTACCATGAAGATCACTGATTCACGAACATGTGTAGCAGTCTCTGCCGCTATTATCTGTTGATCTCGAGGATCAAAGGATTCATACTCTTCTGCTGTAGTGCTTTCAATATCAATAGTTTGGCTCTTATTCCTATTAAACTTCATTACCGCTATTTGATAGCGGAAGTGGCGGTCATAAAATGGAACAAAGCCTCCTGATATACTTCCAGAATGTCGTAAGAAATCGAGCGCATTGCGTGCGGCAATCACTGTGCGCAGTTTCGCGATTTTTTCTGCCTGACGCTTTCGAGATTCACCCATTCGAGTGCCTCTTTCGAGCTCCGCGAGGTATGCATAAAGAAAGGTTGTTGTTTTGCCCCAGTTTCCTACTTCATCTCCTTCAAATCTAATAATGTTATATTGCATGTCTGCTTTGGACATTGACTCATTCCCTCCAGTAATGCTTATCTCTTCTTCTCCTTCAAAAAGTCCGTCAATCGCTGCATTTAAGGTTTTCCCAACATCGGCACGTAGTTTTGCCACTCTTTGCGTTTCAAACGAGCCACCCATCTGCCTCTCATAGTGTGCAACAGTCTGTGCAATCCCCAACTTTTCTCCTGGATCCATCTGACTCGGGTCGGTCTGTGGACGTGGGGCAAGTTCCCCAAGACGCGCCTCAATATCTTGAGGATTCTTGAAGCCTGCTATACCACCTCTCGGACGCGCAATGAGGGCTGCCTTAAGAGTCTCACCAAATATACCATGTACTAGATACACACCTATACCTTGTCCTAACTTCCCATATCGATCTTCTAAATCTTTTTCGAATTTCGTTCGTGAGGCGACCCCGCGCTTATTCAGTGCTAAATACTCTTTATCCGTAAATAACTTGATCACAAATGAAGCATATACAGGAGCAAATGCGGCATCCACCTTGTTTTTAAGCGCAATCTCAACGAAGGCGCTAAATACTGCCATCACTTCCTCGCGTGTACTTGAAGGGAAATCTTTAAGTCCTTTTCTGAGCTTTTCAGGATCAGACTTAACAATTGTACTGAGTTTCTCAAGAAATATATTCTTACCATCCTCGTCTTTTTCACCGAATGACTGCACCAGTTTGGCTACATACTTACCTATTTTTTGCATACTTTCTTGCTTTCGCCTACGTCCGTCAATCATATTTTGGATTTCTTCATCACTCAGTTTCATTATTTCAGCCAAGGTCATACCTTGCACAGTGGGACCCAGTAATTTTTTCACGGCCGCTTCCATCTGAGACTCTCTGCTTTGACCAGAGGCTTTCTTTACATCAGCAAGGTCGCGCTTTGCTTCTTCTTGACCCATCTGAATATCCATCCGTTCACTCGCACTTTCTTGCATATTGTTTTCTACTTCAGGATTCATAGGAATTTCTTAGAAATATATAAAATATCTGTAAGCGCTTTGTTACTTTGAATAAATGCTAAGGTAGTGGAGCTATGCGTGAGAAACTCACTCAAGTTCGCACACGCCGCACAACTCGGTCGAGTAAACTGAAAAAACAGTATATCAAGAATGAGTAGGAGAGGTATACATAAAACAGCGAAGAGTACAGACAGCACAGAG
>CAZHKZ010000042.1:0-3637 GCA_964533055.1 uncultured Gammaproteobacteria bacterium
TTGGAGGTATTGTTGTTAGTCGGTCAGTAAGGCTTGCGGGAGATGATCTTGATCAAGCAATTATTCACTATGTGCGACTTCGCCATGGAATGCTTATCGGAGAGAAAACAGCTGAAGATATCAAGATATCAATTGGGAGCGCTTATCAAAAAACAAAAAGCAAAAAAAGTGCTGAGCAAGTTGCTGAGAGCAAAAAATCACGTATTGATCATGATACTGAGATTGAAGAAGTGAAAGAAAAAGGAGAAAGAATGGCCATCATTCGAGGGCGCAATATCGAGACAGGTCTTCCTCGCAGTATTAAGATTAGTGAGTCAGAGGTCAGAGAGGCGTTAGCCCCAGTTCTTAATAAAATAGTACAGGCAGTTGCTGATGTAGTCGAAGATGCTCCACCAGAACTTATCAGCGATATTCTAGAAAGAGGCATTCTTGTAACAGGTGGAGGATCTCAGCTCGGGGGCCTTGATCAATTGATAGTAGAGCGTACTCATATGCCAGTTATTCTTTCCAATGATCCACTTACCAGCGTTGTTCGTGGTACTGGAAAAGTTCTCAGTGATCCTGGGCTTCTGGCACGTGTTCAAGTTATTGGTGGCCTGAGATAGGCATATCTGCATTCGGATGACGCTAGGTAGGTTGCCCAATGCTACTTGCTGCGCTACAATGACTTCATGCAAAAACGTATACGTTTTTTCTCTCAATTCTTCTTCTTTTTTATTGTTAGTCTTCTCTTATATTTTGTTATTCAGACAAGACCTGGGAAAAATGTTCTCTCAATAGCCCAGGTGGGACTCTCACCATTTTCCCATCTCAGATTTCAGGTTCATGCCCTAACTCACTCCGGGCCGCTAACAAAGGTGGAGATGCTTGAACAGGAGATCAATGATCTCAGGCTCCAGCTTTCTGCAAAAAAAGATCAAGATAAAGAAATAGAAGCGCTTAGGGATCAGTTTAAAGAGACCGCTGTTTCACCTCGTTCACTTCTGCCAGCAAAAATTATTGGTCTGAGGGGATTTATTCCAGGGTATCCACTTCCTGATGAGATAACAATTGATAAAGGGCAAAGGGATGGCGTCATCGAGGGGCAAGTCATTGTTGTCAAAAATAATGTAATTGGTAGAGTGGAGAAGACATCTGAGCATATCTCACTTGTAGAACTTTTAACGAAGGAAAATGTATCTCTGACAGCGGTCACTTCTGAAACTGGAGCATTAGGTGTTGCAAAGGGGCAGGGCGAAGGTGGGATTATTATTGACAATGTGTTGCTTTCTGAGTCGCTTAAGGTGGGAGATCTAGTTCTTAGTAAAGGAAGTGTAGATGGATCAGGAAAAGGGGCGCCGCCAAATTTAGTTGTTGGGAAAATTCATTCAGTCGAAAAAAAACCTAGCGCACTTTTTCAAACTGCTAAGCTAGACACTCTAATCAAAATTACAAATATTTCTACTGTTTTTATTCTGCAATAAGTATGACAATTTTGTTACTTCTGTTATTTGGTTTTGCTCTCATAGTGGAGACTAGTGTGAGCTCGATGCCTCTTGTTGCGTTATTCTTGATCATAATTACCGTCTGGCGCAAAAGCACTCATATGTTATTGCTCGCATTTATATCAGGCATAATTCTTGATATTTTATTGGTTCGAAATATCGGTGCAACAAGTATGTTTTTTTTGATTATGATTGCAGGAATGATTTTGTACCAGAAAAAATATGAACTTCGATCTCCATTTTTTGTCATACCGTATTCAATGATAACAAGCATGCTTTATGTTGTATTATTCCCAGTTCCTCAGGCATTTCTCCATGTTCTTTTTAGCACAATTTTAGCTTCAATTTTCTTTGTTATTTCCTCAATAATTATGCAAAAGACCAGTGAGAGGCAAAGATATTAAGATGAAGATTGGCGTAGCATTTTCAGATTCAATTCGAACGGAAAAAGTGCGAAGAAAGCATTTTAGTGAAGATGGTCCACCTGTAGTTAAGATGCGTTCGCAAGTTTTGCTTTTCGCCCTGAGTATTGTTGGGTTGATTCTCCTCTTTCAGCTTATGAAATTGCAGATCGTGAAAGGGGAATACTATCGCACACTTTCTGATTCGAATAGAACAAGGACAACACTTGTTTTTGCACCACGAGGAGTTATTTTTGATCGGAACAACGTTCCTCTTACATATAATATTCCCGGATTTAGGCAGATCAAAAAAGAGCGGACTAAATTGATTCCCCGCGATAAAGCGCTTGAATTAATTGCAAAAGATGATCAGTCTATTTTTGTTGATAGTCTTCGCGAGTATCCCTTTAAAGACGCGATGGCGCACGTTATTGGATATATAGGTCAGATAACGCCAGAGCAGGTAAAAAGTGCAGACTTTTCTCAGTATCAGATTACAGATCTTATAGGGAAGTCTGGCATAGAGTATGAGTATGAATCATTGTTGCGTGGGATAAATGGAAAGGAGCTCATTGAAGTTGATGCGACTGGGAAGAAAATTAGAACGCTTGGCCAGACCGATCCTGTTCCAGGTCAAAATGTGACATTAACATTAGATTCAAAAATACAGAAGGTCGCATATGAGGCGATGAAAGATGTGCCAAAAGGGGCAGTTGTTGTTTCGACTCCGGATGGACAAATCCTAACGCTGCTTTCGAAACCTTCGTTTGATCCAAATCTATTTACGCTTGATGAATCATACAAAGCCACCAATACTGCATACCCTTCAGTTGCAGGAATTCTTACAGGTGCAAATCAGCCACTCTTGGACAGGGCAATTGGAGGCACCTATCCGCCTGGATCAACCTATAAAGTAGTTATGGCCGCAGGTGCGCTTGAGAGTAAAAAAATTGATGAAGATTATACTGTTAATGACAAAGGTGTCATAAAGATTGGCCCGTATTCATATAGTAATTGGTATTTTAGCCAATATGGAAGAACAGAGGGGGAAGTCGGTGTCATAAAAGCGCTTGCTCGCTCAAATGACATTTTCTTTTATGAGCTCGCTGCAAAAATTGGTCTCAAGACAATTGTTAGTACATCATCTCAAATGGGGGTTGGTAAAAAGCTAGGGATTGATCTTCCTGGTGAGGAAGCAGGAGTTTTGCCAGATGAGGCTTGGAAAAAGAGAAACGTAGGGGAGGATTGGTATTTGGGAGACACATATATCTATGGAATTGGCCAGGGATATCTTCTCACGACTCCTTTGCAGGTGAATTTCTGGACTGGTGTGATAGCAAATGGAGGTAAGTTATATAAGCCAAGAATGCTTAAGTCATCTCCATCTGAGGTGGTAAATAAGACGTTCCTATCAAGTAGTTCTTTGGACCTTGTGAGAAAAGGTATGATCCAAGCATGTGAGACTGGTGGTACTGCCTATCCATTTTTTGACTTTAAAGTCAGTAATAAGGATCTTCTAGTGGATGGTAAAAATATTACTGAGACTGCTGTTTCAACTTCATCTGCTATTAGCGCATCAAATTCTGCAAATGTTAAGAACATGAAGCATGTTGTAGTCGCATGTAAAACTGGAACTGCTGAGCATGGAGGTAAAGATGACAAGCCGCATGCGTGGATAACTCTCTTTGCTCCAGCATACGACCCAGAAATTGTTGTCACAGTTTTGGCAGAAGATATTGGAGAAGGCTCATC
>CAZHKZ010000043.1:0-3425 GCA_964533055.1 uncultured Gammaproteobacteria bacterium
TCGCATTTGTCATAGTAAACGCAGTAAATATTGGAGCAAAAACTTTCTATAGCTATACAGCTGGAGCAAAAACTTTTACTCTTAAATTCGGAATCAGTATGGGCGCAGTCGTCATCGCAAGTCTTATTGGATATTTTTTGACTACTAGTTTCTAGTTCCCCATTCTGCAACTTTGGCCTCAGGATCATCCAATCTGATATACTTCCCCTCAGATCTTTGACATTCTGTTACGTTACTCCCCCACAACTTTGTGGAGGGAGAGAAAATTCGAAAGGAGTAACTCATGTGTCTTTCTCTCATTGAAATCTATCTGCTCATTGGGGCTATTGGTCTTTTGAGCTTTGCAATTGTCATCTGGACATTTGGCGGAAACGATCTACACCCAATAGGTATCGCTGGCATAGTAGCAATTGCCTTGATGATGTTTGTCGACATCAGAGAGTACCTAAGCGAGTTAACTCTCGGACTTATCTTTGGGGTATCAGTGCTGATCAGCACTGCTACAGCAATTCATTTCAAAAAATCGTCGCCGCTCATGCCTCGAAAAGAGGTCCATGCATTCACTGTCGCTACGGTCACACATCGGGCCAAGAACACAGCCGTGCAACTGATGGGCCAAATAAAGCCAGATGTAGAACTCCTCGAAACCTATATCAGCACAGAAGATATACCCAGGAGACTCATCGGCCTGTTCATCTCAGAACTTACCAATGAGCTTTTAAGAAACAAGCTGTCTCTCTCATCACTTGAGAGAACTGGTGAGGGTCGCCGAGTCGAACTGGAACGAATCCCAACCAGAAAGATGAGGAAAACAAATGACACTGAATCAAAGTGAAAATCGACTCGATTCCCACTATCGCCTGCTGATCGCAGTCCTCCATCTAGGCGGGGACTATGATTTCATGGCCAAAGCTGGTGAGCTCATTGACGCAACTCTATACAGTCGAAGAGCGATACTAAAGGAGTTGCACGACGAACTTGCAAGGCTTGAATTTAGATTTTGTCATGTGGAGAAACCACTCGGACAAACTCCTGAATTCTATAAAAGCCTTCATCAACAACTTAAAACAACCTCGAATTGATACAACGCAACAGAGATCAAGCCAACACCTCCCCGTCTCGCCACTTGGCAGGCGGGGATTTTTTTTAGGAGAGAATGAGAAGACCTGCGACGATCGTCGCGTCAAGAAGACAAATAGCTAAATTACCAATGATCAGTGGCATCTGCTTTTTAAAAATCCCATAAAGCATCCAGAGACCAGACAGGATGGTGTATGACCCCCACGTCAAAAGTGAGACTCCCGCGATATTGTGATCTATCCAGACACTAATGAGCTGAGGAATAGTAACAATAATTGAGAAGAAGACTATTGGATAAATCGCGTAGTCAAAGAATCCTTTTTTCATTCTTTTGACTTTAGCTTTTCGATGCGGAGGAATGACCATATACTAACGATAGCATAGTTAGGGATTAGGAAATAGGAGTTAGGAATTAGCTTAAGAAAGAGCGGTCCGATAAATGAATATCGGACCGCTAAAAACAGACACTGGGTCCTTTCACGCCGCTTTCAACCTCGCCTCCATGATCTGCATCATGAAGTTTGCGAGCCGATGCCCCAATTCGTTGACGGCATTCTGCCCGACAGATTCTGTCATGCAGATATCTCGGTCCTTAAAGCGCATATCTCGAAGAGCATCTGGTGTTGGCGACAGCCATGAGATCCGGTGATAATTCCCCTGTCCAGGGCTCGCCATCACCTGACATCTCACCTTGAAGTGGAAGACGCCTGGGATCAACGCTGGATGGATTGGGTGCAGATCGACCACATTCTGGACGTCTTGCGAGTCCAAAAATCTGACCGGGCAAGAGAGGCTATCCAAATTGACACCGAGAAAGTGAGCAAGCATATCCGAAGCGTCATCGGTCTGCAGTGAAATCCTGACCTTGTCAATGGATATCTCACTCAGATGAACATTGACGCGCGCAGCCAACTCCCTCTCAGTCCGCAGATATCTATCCATTCTGCGTTCAAACGCCCGCCTGGCAAGAGCCTCGGACAGGCAAATCAGTCTGCGTGCGATTGGATTCTGAGGTGAGGATAACCTCACCTCACCCTCGTAATTCGGAACGAGCTTCTCATCATGTGGATTGCAAAACATCGCAACTCCTTACTGTAAAAAGTGCAAACTCGCAAAGACACGTATCTATGCGGGCAAAAGTGTCACAAGCGACACTTTATAGGGTGATTGTAGCAAAAAGAGGATAATGACTCAACTATAGGACTACCAAGAGCCCCCACCGCCACCGCCTCCTCCACCACCTGAGGATCCTCCAGAGAATCCAGATGAGGAAGATGGAGCTGTTGTTGTCACATTTGAACTTGCTGCAGAGTGAAAAAGTGGATACATCGCATAAAAATTTCCATTACCTCTGTACCAAGACGGCTCATACTCTGGTTTTAGGATCTTTAGTTCTTTCATATACTGATCGATCAATCCTAACGACATCGCATATGGGATCATGCTCTCAAGAAAGATAAAGTTCTTGGTCTGCCAAACGTTATATCTATTGGTCGCCTTCAGGAATATCTTCAAACCATCAATCTTCCAATCCATCTCATCGCCCGCCTCAGTTCGTCCATTGAGATTGCGATAGAGCCAGAAAAGAACGACTGCCAAGATAACAGCGCCAAATGAAAGTGACATAATACCAAAGACGAGGCAGACTGACTTCTGTGATTTCGGATTCTTGATGAAGAATTTTCTTGCGATGAGTGCATCAAAATTCTTTTTTTCAAGACCAATAAAATCTGTATAGGATAATTTAGCAGCCTTCAATGTCGTCGTTTTTTGTCCACTAAAGAATGCTGTCATCAATGTTCTCTCAAAAGCGTTGAGGCCATCAGTCTCTCTTAATTTTGTTAGTGTGAAGTCCTGACTTTTCCCAAGCCCCAACTTCGTCTTCTTCTCTACACCTTCAATCTTTATATATTTTCTGATCGCGAGATCAAAAATAGTTGCGACGATATCTTCCTTATCTAATTTTGTATTATCAATTGTACCCGCCTCTGCTGGACTGATCCTCTGACCCTTTGGGAACTCTGGCATATCAAAATTCACGGTTGGTGGACCAAATTTTTTCTTATTTCTTTTCTTTAAATGCCGGTAGATAAGATAGGGCGCTAGAATAAAATTGAGGAAAACGAAGACAGTTCCAGCAATAAGTAAGAATGCTTTCAGATCTGGATCTGTTGGCATCGACTTTTGGAGTATACTCTTGGGAAATGTGCCTACTGGGAATGTGGAGACTAGTGTGAGCCCGGCATACACAGGCAGAAATCCAGACGTTGCAACACTTGCAGATCCGTTATTCAAGACGACATCGCAGTTACTTTCTGTGGATCCTGCGGCTCCTGTAAAACAGA
>CAZHKZ010000044.1:0-1415 GCA_964533055.1 uncultured Gammaproteobacteria bacterium
GCGAAAGCTGCGTGGAATGCAACAAATGAGGATCATTTGAGAGTATTAGGGAAGACATTTGGCCCACGATTTATTGCATTTCGAGACACCTTCGACTTTGATGAGAAGCAAGAAGAGTTAGAGAGTGCTGGTGCATGGTTTGTAGATGTTGGAAGTTCTGAGTATCCACATCTTCTTAGAGAAATTCCAAATCCTCCAATTGTCCTCTTTGGTATTGGTGACAAAACTCTCCTAACAAGTTTCAAAGAGCGATATATTGGAGTAGTTGGGACAAGGAAGATCACTTCATATGGAATTGAGGTCACTACGATGATGGTAGAGCAGCTGGTGACGAGTGATTATTGTATTGTCTCAGGTCTCGCACTTGGTGTTGATGCGTTGGCACATAAGGTTGCATTAGAAAATGAAGGGAAAACGATAGCAGTTCTCGGATGCGGTGTAAATCGCTGCTATCCGCAAGAAAATGAAAGAATATATAAAGATATTATAGAGAAGGGAAGTCTGATTATCAGTGAATTTCCTCTTGGTGTATCACCAACTCCTGGTTCTTTTCCATCCCGCAATAGGATTATTGCTGGTATCAGTGCAAGTGTTCTCGTTACCCAAGGTGCTCTGGGTAGTGGGTCACTTATCACCGCCTCAAACGCGGTTTCGCTACATCGGCCTGTCTTTGCAGTGCCGGGTCCGATTACTTCCTCACTTTCACATGGGACCAATGAGCTCTTAAAGGAAGGTGCCATTATGGTTTCAAATGCTAACGATATTATGAAAGGTCTTGGAAAAAGTCTTAAAACCCCTCAAAGACAGATGATAAAAGGAGATACAGCACTCGAGCAGTCAATTATAGATTTATTAATTGATCAAGCTTATTCGTTTGATGAATTTGTAAAGAAAATACAGCTATCTGTCCAAGAGTTAGGTTCGCTTTTATCTGTGATGGAGATGAAGGGCTTTATCAAGAGAGATAGCGAGGGAAATTTTATTCTTGTTTAGCCCACAATTGTCGAGTTGATTTGACCCCGAGCCCTCCCTAAATTTTATCGGGATTCTATCGGAATTGACAAGAACATGTATAATGGTGAATACACATTATGTAACTGCCATGATTATCCCGGCTAGATCCGGGATATTTAATGGTTTAGATGCGCAATCCCGATTAAATCGGGAGAAATAATTCGCCGACTGGGCAACAGCATGACATAATACAAGCATATGAAAACATTAGTAATAGTAGAGTCGCCAACAAAGGCGCGAACAATTGGAAAATATTTAGGGGATGACTATATCATCAAATACTCGATGGGACATGTCATGGATCTTCCTAAAAGCACATTAGGTGTTGATGTGGAGAATAATTTTACTCCACAAATTGAGGTACTCACTGATAAAAAGAAATTAATCGGAGAGTTGAAGGC
>CAZHKZ010000044.1:1515-3037 GCA_964533055.1 uncultured Gammaproteobacteria bacterium
GTTGACACAAATTTGGTAGATGCACAGACTGCTCGTCGCGTTCTCGATCGACTCGTTGGATATAAGTTATCACCACTGCTTTGGCAGAAAGTTCGCCGTGGACTTTCAGCTGGTCGTGTACAAAGCGTGGCATTACGACTTGTTGCAGAGCGTGAGAAAGAGATCGAGAAATTTTCGAGAGAGCCTTATTGGACGATACACGTAGGTTTAAAGCAGCAATCAGCAAGCAGCAAGCAGCAAGAAACAATATTTGACTTGGTGGAGATTGATGCAAAAAAGATAGAGCTCTCAGAGTCTTTTGAGCTTTATGATGGCACATATAAGATTTCAAAAACCACGATTGATACTCAGGAAAAGGCCAAAGAGATTGTTGCAGATGCACAAAAAAGAGCATTCGAGATTGATGAAGTGAATCAGCGCCAAGCCAAGAGAAGTCCAACAGCCCCATTTACCACCTCAACACTCCAGCAGGATGCGTCAAGAAGGTTTGGATACTCTGGTAAAAGAACAATGAGTCTTGCACAGAGACTCTATGAGGAAGGATACATTACCTATCACAGAACTGACTCGACAACGATGTCTGAAGTAGCTATCACCCAGATAAGAGACTATGTGGTCAAAGAGTGGGGAGAAAAGTATATACCTGAAAAGCCGAGACAGTATGCTGCCAAGCAAAAGTCTGCTCAAGAAGCGCATGAGGCAATACGACCAACAAAGTTTTCAGTCAAAGATAGTACTATCGCGCAGGACTTAGAGAAGGATGCAGCTAAATTGTATGATCTGATTTGGCGTCGAGCTGTCGGATCTCAGATGAGCGACGCGTTGATTGAGTCGACAACTGTTTTTGCAGTCACAAAAGACAAGGGTATTCATGATTATCGACTTAAGACGACAGGCTCAGTTCTCGTCTTTGAAGGATTCTTGAAGATCAATCCTCAGGCATTGCAAGACACAACTTTACCAAAGTTCATTGCACAGGAGAAAATGGATGTTGTATCTGTGTTAGATACACCCCATGAGACTCCCGCACCTCCTCGATATAACGATGCATCGATCATCGCAACACTTGAGGAAAAAGGTATTGGGCGTCCTTCTACATATGCTTCGATCATCGCAACACTTGTCGACAGGGCATATGTTGAGAGAGTCGAGAAAAGATTTGAAGCAAGCGCAGTCGGTATGGCAGTTAATGATTTTTTGGTCTCCAATTTTGCAGACATCGATGATATACCATTTACAGCAGACATGGAAGACAAGCTAGACATGATTGCTGATGGAAAGACTGATTGGAAGTTGATGATGAAGGAGTTCTATGATCCACTCGCACTCAAGTTAGCGACGGTAAAAGATGCGGACCGAGTCAAAATTAAGACAGAAAGCATTGATCAAAAGTGTCCAGAGTGTGGTAATGAGCTTGTAATTCGCACGGGAAAATTTGGTAAATTTATTTCATGTAGTACATTTCCAACTTGTAAGTATACAAAGCCATTTGTTGAGGAGACAGGTATGACATGCCCTCAAG
>CAZHKZ010000045.1:0-2752 GCA_964533055.1 uncultured Gammaproteobacteria bacterium
CGACGAATCTCAAAATGTAAATGGGCGCCAGTTGTTCGACCTGTAAGTCCTACCCAACCAACCACAGTTCTTCCAGCCACAACTGAGTCGCCCACGCTCACATTTGCATTAACCATATGCGCATAATGGGTCTGATAGCCATTGTCTCCATCAATATATACATTATTCCCATAGCCACCATCCCAACCACCAAGGTTGACTGATGATACACGCCCGCTATTTGCAGCTACGATTGGAGTGCCAACAGGCGCTGTGATATCAAGTGCCATGTGATACCAGGATGCATACTGAGATATTCCTGTGTTCCCTGGAAGTGGGAAAGCAAATCCGCCGCCTCCAACTGGAGATGATGCACCTTGAGCTAAGTATGTCTGAGTCTGACGCTGCTTAATAACATTGCGCTGCGTTGATGATGCCGAAGGCTTAATTCCATCTGGCACCACGAGCATCGTCCCCTCAACCAGAGCAAATGTCTCAGGATTGGCAAATTCATTAAAAGGAAAATCCACCATCTTCTGAGCATCAGTGTCATACTTCTTAGCAATTGTGTAGACAGTGTCCCCCTTAGCTACCTTATGTATAACTCCAGTTACAGGCAGCACTTCAAGACTATCTCCAACTGCAATGGTGTCTGAAAGGAGGTCATTTTGCCACTTTATCGTATCTGGAGAAACCTGGAACTTTACAGCAATACTTGAAAGTGTGTCACCTTTTTGCACAGTATATTTGACAACCTTATCACGGGGCTTTTTGGAAATATTGGTTGAGAAGACATTGTCGCCCACAATAATTGACTCCTGCTCATTTTTTGCATTCGCGAGATTAAGACTACTAGCAGATTGCGACGAGAAAACAGGATATGTATCTGCAAGATATGGGCCAATAAGGACGCCAACCGCGAGAACGCCCATTGTTGCAACGTGTAAAAAAGGACGGTTATACCGTCCACGCTTCATTAAAAAGAACTTTACGAGATGATTTTTGTTTGTCTCAAAGGCGTGCGACGAATGAAGCACCTTTCGCTTGAGATAATAGAGGAAGAAAAAGTCTGCAAATTCAGAGACATTTTTATATACCCGACGGGAGATGTGAAGAGACCGAATGTAACGAGGAATATTCATATCGGGGAATGAGACTTTATACTAACAAAGCTACGCTTGCAAGTCAAACAAGGCTATTTATCCTGCCCGAGATTCTCAAGAAATTCTTCATTACTCTCCGTCTTTGAAAGCTGCTCTATGAAAAGACTCGTTCTTTCATTGTCACCAAGCATATCCATCATACGACGCATTGTAACAACCTTTTTATAATTAGCCTCTGAGAGAAGAAGTTCCTCTTGACGAGTACCTGAACGCTCAATATTGATTGCTGGATAAATTCGGCGCTCTGCAAGCTTTCGATCTAGATGTAGCTCCATATTACCTGTGCCCTTGAATTCCTCATAAACGAGATCATCTAGGCGTGATCCAGTCTCGACCAATGCAGTTCCAATGATAGTGAGAGACCCACCTTCTTGGCAATTTCTTGCAGCTCCAAAGAATTTCTTTGCTGGCCATAATGCTGCAGGATCAAATCCTCCAGTAAGTGTGCGACCAGATGGAGCAACTGAGAGATTGTATGCGCGAGCAAGTCGAGTAATAGAGTCAAGAAGGACTACAACGCTCTTGCCAGACTCAACTAATCTCTTCGCGCGCTCAAGTGTGATCTCAGCGACTCTCGTCTGATTCTCTGGTGGCTCATCAAAATTCGATGCTATAACTTCTCCGCGTACAGACATTGAGATGTCAGTTACCTCCTCTGGGCGCTCTCCGATGAGAGCTGCCATCAAGTGAACTTCAGGGAAATTCTTAGTGATACCAGCTGCGATCTCTTTTAGAATAGTCGTCTTACCTGCTTTTGGAGGTGATACAACCATGCCACGCTGACCAAATCCGATTGGCGCAACAAGGTCAATAATGCGAGTTGAGAGTGGAGATTTACCAGTTGCGAGCACGACCTGCTTATTAGGATAAATAGGAGTAAGGTCATCAAACCATGGTCTATTTGCAACATTTTCTACTGGCTCATCATTGACCTGCTCTACCTTCAAAAGACCGTAATATCTTTCAGAGTCCTTTGGTGGACGAGCAACTCCCTGCACTTTATCTCCACCACGGAGCATAAAACGTCTTATTTGGGATTGAGAAATATAAATATCTCTATTAGATGGAATAAATTTTGGCCTTAAAAATCCGTGTCCCTCAGGCTGCATATCGAGAAAACCTGTGACAACTTCAGTAGGAACGCTTTCAACGGGAGGATAATGACTTGGTGCAGCTGCTTGATAACTATTATTGCGAGGCTGAAAACGACGCTCTCCACCATTACTTCTAAAACTGCCCTGATTATCATAGCGAGGTGCGCCACTATTTGAAGATGGTCTCTCCTGGTATGAGGACTGCTGTGACTGTGAAGTAGAAGGCTGGTTCATGCTTTGTGATCCTGACTCAAATACAGGCTCAGAATCTGAAGTTTTCTGAACTTCTGCAACAGGAACATCCCCGACAAAATCGGAAACGGCTGGCGCAGAAATAGATGCTGATTGTTCCTCTAACGTATCAGGAGATACAGTGCGAGAAGATTTTTTATATGCCATAGAAGAATTTATTTGGGATTAATGTAAAAACAATGTAAACGAATTTGGGAAAGAAATGTCTTACAGAAGCCTAAAGACAACAGTATTACACCATAACCCCATCTATTTGTCAAGCAC
>CAZHKZ010000046.1:0-256 GCA_964533055.1 uncultured Gammaproteobacteria bacterium
ATCGTATCTGCAAGCATAATTGCAATTACAACTGGATTTACTTTGAGGTGGCGTAGTCGCCTAACTAGAAGATCATGCATATATTTATATTATGGAAAATGATAAAAAAATACTAGTGTTCCAATGAGAAGGCTATGCTTTTTCACCCAGGAGCACATTATTGTATCTTTGGGTTAAAGAAAGATAGACTACCCCATCATTTGGACCAAGCTTGAGATCCTCAAACAATTGGTACCTTGGCACACCTTTCGCGTAG
>CAZHKZ010000046.1:266-2642 GCA_964533055.1 uncultured Gammaproteobacteria bacterium
CAAGCGTTTCTATGTCTACCGATGACCGAGTATTCTCACCATTTACAGCAGCATAAATCTCCCTACCCAACTCCCCAACCGCCTTAGGAACTGAAAGTACAAGTGGGTACATCACCCTACCCTTATCATCACTCAGTCGATGCATGCCTAAGTGAACTGCTCCAACTGAGCTGCATCCTGCGAGTATCTCAAGATCTGCGACAATGAGATCAGCGCTTCGAGACTTCTCCATCAGCCCAATTCTTCTATAATCAGGATCTATCCCAGTGTAATTTGTATACATAAAACGTGCCCCATCCACCTTCCCCATGGTATAAAAATTAAAACCAACCGAAATACCATCGCTATTTCGAATAATACTGAACGATGTGGTTCCAATAAGAGTCCCGCTTGCGAAACTAATATAGTCCTCCTCTAGCCAATGCGGGAAGGATCTACTTACAAGCGCTAGGAGACTTGGTAAAAGAGTAGCGAGGGGGTCAGACTTTGGAAGCTTTCCCAAAGGAACTGCCAGAAGATAGAGGGTTGAGATAAATTCACCACCATTTTTTGCCTCAATTAAATGAGGGTAACTTTTGTACAATGACTGCTTATTACTTATGACGACCCCCACCAATTCTTTCCTGAAGGTTGTGCATGATAATTCGTGGGAGATCCACTGGATCTGTATCTAATGTAATACTGCCATTTTTCACTCCAATATTTTTAATAACATGTTCCGTCGCATGACCAAGCACCCTCTCAACATTAAAATATGAGAGTCCCCCAGAAATTGACTCTGCCCACTGATCCATCTCCGTATATTGAGCTCCATCGATCAATGCATCCATACGTGCATCAAGTGTTGTTATCTTATTTCCACGAGAGATATCATCACAGTAAAGATGAATTGGACCCAAAAGAGTTGCTGGGTCATCAAGCAAGATATCATCAGCATCTTGTCCTAAGGACTGATTAATCTTGTCATGAATCTCCCAAAATTTCTCCAAGTCTTTCTGCGCCGTCTCATCAAGATCAAGACTCTTAAGCACCACATCAAGTCTTCTCATGGAAGTAAGCGTATCTGACATCGCAATATCAGCTACATTCTTTTGCTCTACAGGAGAGAGCGATGTTTTGGATAGTGTATTCTCTAAAAAGGGCTCATCAACATCTCTCCTAAAATAATCTAGGTATTCTTTCGTTGAGGACTGGGATATATTTGCTATATGAGCATCAAGATCCTGAGTCTTAAGCGCATCCACACTTTCAAGAGTCTCCTGCAAGACATCACGCGCTTCATCCGTGACTCTATCTTCTTGTACGAGTGTCCTAAAGCCATTTAAGACTACTTCAGTCTTCTTTGTGACATCATGAAAAAGTGCTGCAGAGACAAGTAGCTCGCGATCTTTGAGTTCAAATCCCAGGACATCGGAAAGACCATCTGCTGCCATTGCCACAGTCACACCATGCTCAGACATGATGCGAAAACTTCGCTCTTTGACATTGACCACTCCATTTGCGTCTTGCTCAATTGAGCGTCCATTTCGATCACGAATACCCGCCTGCCTCATGGCAGCAATTGCATCCATGAATACTGGCGTGCGACCAGCAAGCTCACGAAGTACGCTCTCTTTATCACCGGGCTTGCCCTCTTTTAGCTCTCCAATAAACGGGGGTGTTGATTCCATCTACATTAATTTTGACAAAACGAAGTTTAAATGACAAGTTTGGGGATCTTTTTGAAATCATCAATCATAAGTTCTTTAAATTTCCAAGGAAAGCGAAGCACAGCTGCTGGATGATAGGTGAGGAAATACTTAATACCTTCTCTGTCCTCAATAACTTGTCCATGCTCTTTCACTACTGCCACCTTTTTCTGCAGAACACCTTCAGCTGCTACTCTACCCATGAGAACTACGACTTTTGGCTTAATAATGTCAAACTGCTCCATAAGGTGCAGGCGTCCGTGAGCAATTTCTTGAGAGGTTGGGGTACCACGACTTGGAAGATACTTCACAGGACTTGTGATATAGACAGCTTCCTCTTTCAGTCCGATATCACGAATAAGTCCTCGCAAGAGCTGCCCAGATCTGCCGATAAATGGCCTACCCTCTACAGCTTCTAATTTCCCAGGGGCTTCTCCAATAAAGACAATGTCTGCATCAGGATCGCCCTCGCCCGGCACTGAGACTCCAATCTTATCTATTTTGCACTCTTCGCAGATTTCTATTTCTGAAGCGATATTATCAAGTGATTGTTGCTTGCTCATTTTTTATTTAGAAACATGTTTCATTGCCTCGAAAAGGACTATTCCTAGACTCATCACAACATTCATGGACTTGTTTACTCCCCACATTGGGATCTCAGCTGTGACATCACATTCTTGCAAAGTCG
>CAZHKZ010000047.1:0-1475 GCA_964533055.1 uncultured Gammaproteobacteria bacterium
CTGCCCAGCTTTCTTCCCGTGGTATGACCATGGTCAAAGGCACAGTTAATGGAGTGCCTTTCAGGGCGTTACTTGAACCAAATGGCAAATATGGAGAGGGTATAAAGCCAAGTCATTGGTTTCGTCCAGATCAGAAATTACTCGACAATGCTCATGTCACGTCAGGTGATACGGTAAAAGTGTCGCTTGAGCAGACGAACGATTGGATTGAGCCAGAGGTGCCAGGTGATCTCAAGGCGGCGCTATCAGCTTCTCCAAAAGCTGAGGTTCTGTGGAACGATATTACTCCAATGGCTCGCTGGGATTGGGTTAGATGGGTGCGAGCCGTTAAGACTCCCGAGACTCGTCAAAAACACATCGAGGTAGCGCTTGATAAGCTCAATAAAGGCATGCGAAGGCCATGCTGCTTTAACCGCGCGCTTTGTAGTGAACCCGCAGTCTCCAAGAACTGGGTCCTGCTCGACCCTACTCCGTAAGTGATCTTCTATCCCAATTCTCTGAATTATTTTATTAGATGATTTAGGGATGTTGACCCGAAGATATATAGTTCAGTCATAGCACGTGTCATTGCCACATAGAGGAGATCTTTATTGACTCGTTTTCTCTCCTGTTGTAGATCCTCTGGTAAATTATTAACACCAAAGTTCTCTTCAGTTATTCCAACAAGGAAAACCATGTCAAATTCAACCCCCTGAGCCTCATTGATAGTGAGTACATGGACACTTTTTTGTGAAACGAATTTCTTCTTAATGTCTGTTAGATATTCCTCGGATTTGGCAAGGATTCCAATAACTGATGCGCTCTGTCCATCGATAAGTTCAGATATTTTCTTAATCTCATCATCCTTTGTAGCAGTAGTATATTCCTGCACAGACTTTCCACTCTTTAATCCTTCAGGGATATTGACGCTATAACCATTCCGAGCGATGTATTCTAGAATCTCTTTTGTATTTCTGTAGACCTTTTGCAAAGTTATTTTTCGATCTTCTTTAAAGATTTCGTTAACTTCCTGCCAATCTGTGATGGTAAATGGAAGTGTACGTTGTACTAAATCACCAACATATATAACTCCATTAGTTTTGGGATCGATTGTAGATTTGATAACACTGATTTGTTCTGAGAGATAGTTTTCAGCCTCATCGAGCACGATAAGTGAGTATTTGAGTTGCTGCTCAACCTTCTTTTTGACATATCTTCCATTCATGAGTTTGACGAATTTATCTGTTGTATCATAGATTCCTCCTCTTTCCATCTGCATAAGTTTCAAGAGAATTGTGAGATCAAATCTATCGACCAATCTCTTCTCTTTCTGATAACTAAATAGATTTTTCTGATCTTGGCTAAAAACACTTTGATAAATCTCACCCAATGTTTTATAGATATCACTGTTTAGCTTTTTTGATACCAATGATTTCAGTGCCTGATTCTTGGCAAGTTCATATGCATCCTTTTCTTCTTCTGTCTTTCCAAATCTC
>CAZHKZ010000047.1:1485-2607 GCA_964533055.1 uncultured Gammaproteobacteria bacterium
TATGGTCATTTAGACCAAGGATCTTTATCGCCCATTGAGAAAATGTAGTAACTATTGCTTTATCAATACCTAACTGTGGCAATAGAGAACTGAAATAATTTTTGGTCATCTCATCGTGGACAAATATAATCGTCTGTTTATCAGGAAAAAGCGCAGCAGTGTCTGGAGACTGGATGAGGTATGCTGCTCTATGAAGCGCAAGTGTTGTCTTGCCAGACCCTGCAGGGCCTGAAATTAAGAATGAGCCATAGAAATGTGAGCGAATGATGGTATCTTGGGCTTTTTCCATCTGCTCAACAATGTCTTTGAGGACGAATTCAGTTTTCTTTTGAGAAAAATATTCTTGATGAATTAGTTCACGAGCAATTTGCAATGACTCGTATGACATAAATAAAATATTTCCATCAACAATCATGAATTGGTCTTTTCGAAGTAGATTTCCATACCTTTTAGCGCCAGACGGAGTTGAAAAAGAGAATCTTCCAGGTGATTCAAATCGGATTGCAGCTGCTGGAGCTACCCATGAAAATATTGACTCTGTCGTGTATGGGAACTTTCCAATATACAAAGTTTTTTCTTCACTTTCATCATCAAATTTCACATCACATCGTACAAAGTATGGTGACAAATGTTGTTGAGTCATCCTTTTTTGCGTCTCAAGATGGTGATAGAGTAAAATCTCTTTTGTATCACGATCATCACCTCGAGCCTTTATGAGTTCGGCTCTAAGTCGAGGAATTGATGCATCAATTCTGGATTTAGTTTCCAAGATTGGCTTTACCACCTTTTTTAAGTGAGATTTTGCATCGTCATATATTTTTTTCTTTTGTGTTTCGTCCATGAGGAAATTATAGCTTCAGATTATATATTTACAAGACTGTTTCTTTCTGATAGACTAGCGAAAGACTGCTTGCTGATAGGTAAATTTCCAGCCTCAATTAATCTTTATTTTCTTCTTTGACCCCTCCCAATTGTGATTTATTGCTTCTTTTAATCCCTAAATGTAAAATATGAATATGATGAATAGAGATATCGCTACTTATAACGACTCGCTAACATCTCCTGAAAGGGAGATTTGTGAGCTACTTTGTAAAGAAATCAGCGCAGTTCTCACAGAGGCTG
>CAZHKZ010000048.1:0-2504 GCA_964533055.1 uncultured Gammaproteobacteria bacterium
ATTGCAAATAAAAGGTCGCCAGGTCTAAAAAAAGACCTGGCGACTGAGAAGATGTTTTTCGTTATCCGAGAAGGCCACTGCCCTCAATCTCCTGCCAGCTGGCATCCCAGTCGACTGACTGGGGGGCATTCTCCACAGGTTGGGGTGGGAATACCTTGAGTGCAAGGTAAAGCCCAACTTCAAATGCGATTGCAGAGGTCAGACCTCTGCTCCAGAGTCTGCGAGGAACAATTCCTAGCAGGAGTGCTCCTGGATAGAGAAAAATAATTCTGAACGAGAGTTGGTCCGCGTATCCATACTGATCCTCCTTAGGCTTGTGGCGGAGGGCGGCTCTTGTATATCCCATGAGGAACGCCAGGCGGAGCGTCCTCTTACCAATGTTAAGTGCTATCTTCCCGACGTTCACGGCGATCTCCTTGTAGGGCTACAGCTGCAAGAAGGTTCTTGCGACTAACGAAAGCGTGTGACCGCGAACTTGATTATGATCCAGGGGAGTTCATGTGAGACCATCTGCCATCGTGTGACGATATAGATGGGCCCAAAGAGCATTACTGGAAAGACAAGTTCACAGAAGATGAATCCTCGTTTGGCTTTTTCGTATTCCTCAAGCGCGACTCTCTCCTCCTCAGAGAGCTCATCGATGAAGGTATACATGGAACTCCTTTCTGGGATGACTCAAGCTGTACATTGGAAAAGTTCTCTGATCCAGGATCAGATAGCCTCGATTGTAGCACAAAACAGACTATTTGAGGCTGATAGTATAAAGATTGGGGAGAATTGTTGGATTATTAAGGTCTGTGAGGATCACAAGCTTCTCTCCATTTGGCCATGGGAAGACAGATGATCCGATGAATGGCCCTGCATAAATAGTAGTATCGTTGGTGCCATCCATTTCTAGCATGTGGATTTGATTGTCGTGTACAAAGACGAGGTGGTCACTATCGACGAACCAATTAATAGGGGGAGCGCAGACGACTTTTTTATCGGTGCAAAGCTTGGAAGTGTCATCAACTATCTTGAGATTCCGATCTTCCTTCAAGTCGTAGACATAGATCCCACCTTCCTTGATACTTCTGACTTCTCGAAGTGTGTCTATGCCAAGAAGTCGAGGCTTGATCATCAGTGGAAGTGTGGCTGATTGAGATGCTGCGTAAAGAATCCGAGTGTCATCTGGAGACCAGGAGAGGATCCTGAAATTCTGCGCGATCATATCTCTCATTGGCTTCTTAAGTCCTGCAACTTGAGCCTGTTTTTTTTCGATGATATCTTTTGCAAATTCTGCCTGAATTGTTGGCAGCGTCGAGGTGATATTGCTAGGGGCGGTATTGGTCTCATTTGCATTGAGGAGGTATGTAGTAGTTGTTCCCGAGAGAGTTGCGATTAATTGAAGCCCATCTGGTGACCAAGAAAGGTTGGCTGATGAAAATTGGGCCGTAGCATTACTAACTACCTGACGTGATGCAGTTTGGAGCGAAAGGACAGCACGCGCATTCATGTCATAGACATAGATGCCATTTTTGGCAGCAGATTGAGACGCGACTTGATAAGCAATCTTTGTGTTCGATGGGTCAAGTAGTGGTCTAATGATGCCCGAGGTTGTGATGCTCTCAAGTTTGGGAGCAAGAGGATAGAGAAGTGCATCAGCTTTCGTAACGAGCTTCTCAGTGATTTTAAGCTTTTTCTCCCAAGGGAAGTAACCTTCCTTTGTAATCTTGATAGTATAGTCGCCGGGAGTGAGATCGAGGGTGTTATCTGTCGCAGTTGCAAGCTCATCGTCGATCAGTACCTGAGCCCCATCAGGCTTACTTGTGGCTACGAGGATGCCTGTCTTTGATATTTGTGGCGTGCCGCTTCCAACATTAATACGGTATCCCTGTGCAAAGAACACTATGATAATTGTAACAACAATAAGGACTGTGAGGACGCTAAATGGAAAAAGCAGTTGCTTGCGCATAGGATTTATTATAGAGGAGGAAAATGACCCTTGCAAGTCAAGCAAGCGGCTGTCTATAATCGATGTAGGTTAGACTCAAGGCAAAATGATGCAGTAATTGAGTATTTTGATATAGTCAAAAGACTTCTATATGCTCGGCAGAATTCGTTCTCAGACCTCAAATTATGTTTAGTATGCCCACCTCCAAAAGAATTGGTATAGATCTTGGAACCGCAAATGTTCTTGTTTATCTCGTGGGTGAAGGAATTGTACTCAATGAGCCAACGGTAGTTGCTGTTACAGCCGAAGAGAATAGGGTGGTGGCTGTGGGTGCTGAAGCAAAAGAAATGTTAGGAAGAACTCCAGGAAATGTGGTAGCTCTTCGTCCACTTCGAGACGGAGTGATTGCAGACTATACCATTACTGAGGCGATGCTCTCATACTTTATGGATAAAGCTTGCGGACAGTCGCGATTCTTTAAGCCTGAGGTCATGATCTGTATTCCATCAGGTGTTACTCAAGTCGAGAGAAGGGCTGTCTTAGATGCGGCAATGTCAGCTGGGGCAAAAAT
>CAZHKZ010000049.1:0-2235 GCA_964533055.1 uncultured Gammaproteobacteria bacterium
CTTTCTATCTTTCCAAATACTGAGGGTTTTAGCGTTGTTATTACCAAAGAGCATTATCCAAGCTACGTCTTTGATCTTCCTAATGATGTCCTAACAGGACTTATTCTAGCTACTAAGAAAGTTGGTAAGTTGCTGGATAAAGCATTTGATGATGTTGGGAGAACTGGGATGATGTTTGAGGGATTTGGTGTCGATCATATCCATGCGAAGCTTTTTCCTATGCATGGGACAGCAGATATGGAGAAGTGGAGACCACTTAGTTCAAATATAGAAAAGTATTTTGAAAAATATGAAGGGTATCTTTCCTCGCATGATTATAAGAGAGAAGATGATCAAAAGTTAGCAGTGCTTGCAGAAAAAATTCGTGGGCTTAAATAGCTGGCAAAGACCGGACTAAAAGTATATTTATTTAGTGGGAGAAAATTCTATAATCCACTCAATCCCATATTTATCTCTGAACATACCAGCATAAGAACCCCATGGACTTTCTCCCATTGGTCCTTCTACCTCTCCGCCAATTGAGAGGCCAGTAAATAATCTTTCAGCTTCTTCTTTGCTCTCAGTATTTATCAAAATCTTGCTTCTATTTTCACGTTCATTTACTCGTCCCATGACTTCAGGAACATCATTTGCTATCAATAGATTGTCTTTGCCAATGGGTAGGGCAATATACATGATTTTATCTGCCTCTTTTTCTGGGACTTGGAATTCTGCACTAGCAATATCTTTGAAGTGTACTAACTTTGTGAATTCTCCACCAAAAACTGATTTATAAAAATTGAATGCTTCTTCTGCGTTGCCGTTGAAATTAATCCAAGGATTTGTCGTAGTCATACTTTGTATGATATCAAAATGGGGATATTGAATAAAGAGCTGATATCTGAGTCTTTATTTTCCAGCGCTTCGAATTGCTTCAAGATGTAGCTTTTTCATTGGGAGGAAGACTTTTGTGACTGCCTCTACTTTTTCGGGGTCGCGCATCATCTCATCCAAAATTCTTGGGACCACCTGCCATGTGACTCCGAATTTGTCTGTACACCAACCACACTGTTCTGCTTCAGGAACTGCAGATAGTTTTTCCCAGAAGTAATCAATCTCTTCTTGAGTTTCGCACTCAATAATAAATGATGTGGCGCCATTGAGCTTGAACTGATCGTTAGGTCCACCGTTAAGAGCCATAAAACTAATTCCATCAAGTTCGCATTCAGCTGTCATAATAGAGCCCTCTGGTCTGCCAGATACTTCCTCAGATGCCTCAGGTGCTTTTGTGATATCTCCAAGTCTCCCCTCATGAGTACCAGGAGCTGAATTGAAGGTATCAATGTAGTAATTTACCGCCTCTTCACCGTCATTATTTGCGAACCAGATGCATACGATAAGTTTGCTCATTTTAATGATTTTAACATATTGTAAAAAGACCGATCAACTTGAAAGAAAGCGTCAGAATATATCTTCTCAACTCTAAGACAAATAGAGAGTTTTTTTAACAAAAGTCTCGATGATTTTTTTATGACCAATAAAAATGTTATCGGGTAATTCCTCCAAACTAAAAAACTTCCATTCTTCACATTTCTCTGGCTCCATAAGTTTTACTTCTCCTGTAAAGTTATCCAGCTCGAAAGCTACATGAAGATAATGCTGGTCTTCTCTTGGGTCATCTACTATCGCAACAAGCTCTAGGTCACCTTCTTTGATACCAGTCTCTTCCTCAAGTTCTCTTTTGGCAGCATCAACTAATTTTTCTCCATACTCAAGATGTCCACCAGGAAGACCCCATGAGCCTTCGCCAAATGTATTTTTTCTTTTACCAAATAATAACTTACCTTCTTTTATAACTAAGATTTCGCAGCCAATTTTGATCACTTTATCCATTGAAGAAATTATAGCAGAAGGTTATATCCCACTTGGATTGGTAGAAAGAAGAGGATTAAAACACGCTGCCTGATAGAATTTATTGCCTCACTTTTCGAGAATCTTTTTCCAACCAATCAGAACGGGAAGGATAAATGTTAAAGCGTAATATAAATACACGTCAGGCTTGTAGTATCCGTCAGTGGGCTTGAATATCTTAACAAGGAAAAAATAGTCACAGATTATTGCAATCACTGCCCAGGCAATTCCCAGCAAGACATAGCGATAAAATGAATCTAATTTAATCTTTTTTAGTAATACCCAAAGAGTAAGGAATATGCCGATTGGCATAATCACCCAGCCAATAAGGGAGTGAGGGACTAT
>CAZHKZ010000050.1:0-1932 GCA_964533055.1 uncultured Gammaproteobacteria bacterium
ATTTATTGTTTTGTCCTGGACCTATTAACGTAGCCTTGAATGTCAAGGAAGCGACTGTCGGCCATGATATTGGACATCGTGAATTTGAATTTGAAAAACTTTTTAAACGTCTTCAAAATAGAATTCTTGATGTTTTTGAGGTGCAGAACAAAAGAGAATTTTTACCTATAGTTATCACGGGTTCTGGGTCTGCAGCAAATGAATCTATCCTCTCCTCTATCGTTGGCAACAAGCATATCCTCACTCTTTCAAATGGAGAATTTGGCGAACGCCTCTACAATATTTCCAAGTTACATAACGCAAATACATCCACAATTCGACAAGAATGGGGTAAGGAAATTGATATTGCCGCTGTTAAAGCGTATCTTTCAACACATAAGGTAGATATCATTGCAATGGTACATCATGAAACATGCTCTGGGATGTTAAATCCAGTCGCAAAGATCGGTGCACTTACTAAAAAGCATGGCATTACATTCATGGTGGATGCAGTAAGTAGTGCTGGAGCTGAAAAGATTGATCTTGAGAAATGGAATATTGCTTTCTGTAGTACATCTGCTTCAAAAGCACTTGCTTCCCTTTCCGGCCTTTCACTTGTGATTGGACGAAAGAAAGAGTTCGCAAAGATCAAGAGTCTACCCAAGAAGACAATGTATCTCAATCTCTATACTTTTTATGACTATGCAAGACGCCTTAAACAGACTCCAAATACGCCTGGCGTACCCCTATTCTTTGCACTAGATCAGGCAATCGCGAATATACTAGCTGTTGGTGCTGCTAAGAAGAGAGCACAGATCAAATCTCATGCTAGAACACTTCGTGCTGGAATGACTGAGATGGGACTCAAGTTCCTTTTAGATGAAAAGGTCATGTCTTCATCAATCACGACGGTCTTTGTTCCACGCAATGTCTCAACGAGCGCACTTAAAGCTAACCTTCGAAAGAGAAACATCATTATTTATGAGGGAAAGGGCGTATTTAAGAATAAAGTCTTCCAAGTAGCCAATATTGGAGAGATCACAAAAGATCAAGTCCAGTATTTCTTAAGTGAATTAAAGACGGCTATGGCCCTCTCAACTATCACAGCTATCACAAAAAAGAGTGCTGCAAAGAAGGTCACCCCTCTTAAGGGTGCGACTGAAGTTCCATCACATAGACCATTTTTCCCACAGATTTTCTCCCTCTCTATGGTGAGAAACCGCAACACTCCAAGTAAATAAGCTATACTTAATTCAATATATGAATAAGCGCCAAATTCCACCACCAGTTCAAGAATTACCTTCCTATTTCACCTATTGGGGAGATATTTTCCTTTCTCCAATAGCAAGTAAAGTTCTCTTACCGATTGCTGTCAGAATCCCCTGGCTCACGCCAAATATGGTAACAATCGGTGGGTTTATGCTCTATGTCCTAAGTTGTATTTTTCTCTTTCTACCTTTTTCAAATCACCTAATCTGGGCGGCTTTTTTACTTCCCCTTTCATATATTCTCGATTGCCTAGATGGACAACTTGCAAGAAGAACCAGGAAGTTCGCTCCAATTGGAGACTATCTGGACAAAACTCTTGATGTTCTCAAGGTATACGTGCTCACTCTCTCACTTGGATATGCAGTCTTTTTAGCCTCAGGCAACTATTTCTCATTAATCCTAGCACTTACTGCATGCTTCTTCTTTAACTATAGATACTACATTAAGCTTGAGACTGTACTTACAGCTTCTCTCAGAGACGAAAAATATCTTCAAAAATGCTCGGACTACAAAAAAGAACAGTTCATAATTATTAAAAATAAACTTGACGGGTATAAAAAAACACCTCTAGGCTATCTGTATTTCTTATGGTATCGAAATAGACTCATCTTCTTCGTTGATGAAGCTGAACTTGTCATCTTTACAAGTCTTGGCGCATTCTTCAACCATCTAGATATTACGCTT
>CAZHKZ010000051.1:0-1734 GCA_964533055.1 uncultured Gammaproteobacteria bacterium
GCAAATTCTGTCATCATCTTACGATAACAACACTCTGGAAGCTAGTCAAATTCTTAGAAAAATGGCGGCCTCGGAGCGAGGCCGCCAGTAAGATGTACGCTGCTTTTAGCAGCTAGTGATGAGACTGAGCAGACCTGATTGAGGCTTCTAGCGCCCTGTCTCCCTTGACTGTACGAGAGCACTTGCCACCGTTGTCATCGTCATCTCCATGATTACGAGATGATGGTAGACATATCATGTGGCCATCAGCAAGTAGTTTCGAGAGGACATGCTCGATGTCCTGTTCTTTTCCAGGATCATTCTTCACCTTTCTTAGATCTTGTTTTGTGATTGATCTCCCAGATTTCGGTGAAGGACATATCTCCAGGATTTTCCTTGCGAGTGGCGTGAGCATTCTGAGTCTCCCTTCACTTGAAGCGCAGGAACATTGAGGGGATTATAACACGTTGTTTTTATTGCGTTGGTATAGATTTTCTTGTAAGATGAGTACTCAATGGAAGAAAAAGTTGCAGCAAAAATTCTCCTCAACAATTTGAAAGAAGCTCATGCTCGTCTAAATGGTACGATGGATGGTGTGACTGATGAAGTAGCTCACTTTATGCCGGAAGGATTGGCCAATCCAATCGCAGGTACATACGCCCACCTTATATTTTCAGAGGACTTATTTATTCATAACTTCCTCAAAAAGACTTCACCTTTAGTTGAATCAACATTTAAAGACAAGACTGGCGCAAGTGAAATTCATCCAATGGAGTGGGTAGAGGCATACCCCAAATGGTTGAAGGAAGTTAAATTAGACATGAAGTCTTTTGCAGAATATGCAAAGGCAGTTCACGCTGCGAGTGAAGAATATCTTGCTACTTTGACCGATGAGGACCTAGGAGGAGATGTAGATATGAGTTCATTTGGTATGGGGACAAAGAAGGTGCATGATTTCTTATCTAGTATTATCATTGGACATTCAGACTGTATTACAGGTGAGATCTCTGTCCTCAAAGGTATCCAAGGCCTCAAAGGCTATCCTTACTAAATTTTCTTCGAGAGTAGATCTATAAAAAACTCCATTTGTAGGACTTAGGTGATTATATTGGAAATTATTTTTTTAGATCGTAATACTCAATTATTAATTTAGCGGCCTGATTCGGCTCGATATTCGAAGTATCAATTGATAGATGTTCTTTGTTTGGAAAAGTTTCGAACATATCAGGATGTTTCTGAAACATTTTTTCCAGATCATCCTTGGTATTTAGTTTTTCAAGTTGTTTTCTAGATTGAGATCCCACTCGATTCAAAAGCTCTTCTTTTGTAGTATAAAGTTTAACAAATAAGACTTTGCCTCCACTCTTTTCTACGGTGCTTATAGTATCCTCATAAAAGTCAAAATAATTTGATCCTGCCATCCCAAATGTAGTAATTACATTAATGTTTGATTTTGCTGCTTCTTCGAATATTTCTAGTCTAAATTTGCGACCAAGTCTTTTTCTAATTGGATCCAATTGCGGATCACCATACGGAAAAAGCGTACGAATAGCATTTAAGATTAAATGGTTATGAAAGACTTTGTATCCTGTTAAGTTTGATAATTCTTCGGCGACTGTCAATTTCCCAACAGCAGGCGGTCCGTACAAAAAAATTAGTTTCATTACAGGATTATATCAGAGAGGTTCGAATCTGGTATTGCAGGGGCGCACGGATTCGAACCGTGAAAAGCAGTTTTGGAGACTGCTGTGATAG
>CAZHKZ010000052.1:0-1719 GCA_964533055.1 uncultured Gammaproteobacteria bacterium
GATCTTATAATGTTGAAGATGACCTTAAGCAAAATGCATCGATCGAATTTCTTCCAGATGGCGAATTTAAAGGCGCATCCGCCTCAGCATATTATGATCGATTTGGATCAGATCGTCTCAATCACCATGTCTTAAGTGAGGCAAAAACAGCTATTGTAAGAACCTTCTCAGATGATGATAACGATGAATATGCTGCTTTAAAAAATGCAGGATTTTCTCAAGTTGACCATGTGCCATTTCTTACTGCAGCAATTGAAGCTTTAACTCTAGGTGAGAAGAGTACATTCGCTCCAAAGATGATAGAGGCTTGTGACTTTCTCAGCATGCAAGACTGTGCATTGAATTGGTATGAAAATACATTTATGCCAGCACTTGAACTACAAGAAGATCTAAGACCAACAGATGTCCCATTTGAGACTGAAATTGATTTCGCCCGGACACACTTTCTCAGTGCACTCAACACGCGCGCCGCATTGCTGTCTGCATCACCTAGCTTTGATGCCGATGCGCCTGAGATCAGGCCTAGACAAGACCTGGATCAACTTATAGATAAGATTGAACAAGAATTTGGCCTAGCGTCTCGTATAGGTAATGCACTCCCAGTGATTGGAACCGCTATCGAGGCTGGAAAAGCAATCTTAGATGCAGCTATCCCAGCTGAGAATTTAGAGCTCGCAACGCAAGACATGCTCAGAATCGATGGGGAAGAACAAATAGTATTTGAGTCAAAGCCTGAGATGAAAGAATTAGAACAGGGGAGTTGATAGGTGAGAAGTGTCATTTATTTTAAGTAGTTCATAGGTATCTCCATTTTTTTTGATCACGGTGATCGAGCATTCTCCAATCTGAATATGTGGAGCACCCGTCACTGGATCAATCACATGAAACGTGTCTTTCTCTCCAAATAGTAGCCGCAGCAGATCTCCGATCGATCCACCATGTGTTACTAAGAGGATATTCCCATCCTTATGTTTGTCTGAATACTCTTGGATAACTTGTTTCATTTTCTCTCCCTTTCCAATAGAAGAATCTCCCATAAGTGGCTGATACTTCCTGTCGTTGTCAGTCTTACTCCACTCATTGATAAATTCATCAAATGTCTCATTATTTTCCCACTCCATTCGCTCAGCTAGTCTGTTATCTAGTATAAAATCGATTGATTGAGGGAGAGCTATCGCTCTTGCTGTCTGTTGAGTACGAGTCTTGGGACTCACAATGATTGCTTGAAAAGGAGTGTTTTTGAGGTATTCACCAGTCACTTCGGCCTGCTTGAGACCGATTTTAGTGAGAGCTGGATCAAAGGGGACAGCTTCTTTATTTCCATGACGAACAAGGTAGATGGTCGTCATTTGCTGATTATAACAGAGGTAGGAAATATTACTTTAATCTTTCGAGGACGCCACGGTGTTTTACGATATTTTTATAATCCCACTGGATGTCATGTGCCTTCTTAAGCCAACGGTGGAGGTCTGATACATTTATTTGATCCACGCTGGTATATCTTTTCTGTGCTGCCTTAAATTTACCTTCATTTTCAAGATCTTTCTCTTCAAAAGTCTGCCCGCTCCAGAAAAGTAGCTGCACAGAATCTTTCAGCTTTGCATATCCCGCAACAGGATTGCCTTCCAAGAACCAAACAGGATTACGATGCCAGATCTTGCTCTCAGCCTCTGTGAGAACTGCGCTGATTTCTTTACAAAGTAGCTCACAAATCTCCCT